>JAQBOK010000055.1 GCA_028288085.1 Mucilaginibacter sp. | reverse complement strand
TTGGCAATTGTACCGATGCACTACCAAATGCTGTGTATTGTATATACGTGCCCGTTGCAGACGCAATGCTGGCAAAAACACCGTTAGGGGTAGGACTGTAAGTAAACGCGTTAATGCTTCCCCTAATGGTCAATATCTTGATTGGGTTAATTGAACCAAAGAAACTGGCGCCGAACGAGTTGTTGCTACCAACGTTTGAGAATATTGTGCGTGTACCGTTAACTGTATCTGTCCCAATAATTTCGTGTAATGGGGCTGCTATGCCTTCAATCAAGTTCTTGGTATTCTTATAATACACAGAGAAGTTAAGCACTGAGGTTTTTACAAACGTGTTGTAGTTCAATTCTAAAGTTTGTGACGTTTCCGGAACCAGGTTTGGATTACCCACGCTCTGGTTCTGAATGTTACTCCGGTTGATGAACGGATTTAGGAACTGTAGGCTTGGCCTTTGGATACGCTTGCTATAAGTTAATTTTATAGTATTGTTGCCAAATTGTTTTTGCACCGTAAGGCTTGGAATATAGGTAGAATAGTTTGACGAAAACGACTGCAGGTCCTGGAACCCATTGCCACCTTCTACCTGGAAAGGATTCTGCGGATCACCGTGTATCGTGGTTTCCTCAAACCTGCTACCTGCTAATATCGAGTAGCTTTTTGGTAATGTAAAAGTGAATACAGCGTAGCCGGCATATACATTTTGAGTGTAATCATATAGGTTAGAGTTCAACGAATCGCGCACCGGGTTATAACCAGATCCATCAGTTGCGAAAACATCATACACGCTATTGATGCGCCTTTGTATCGTTTTGCCGCCAACCTCAAGTTTTACTACTTTATTGAATGGTATGGTATAATCGCCCTGCAAAGTGTATTCATTATTCTTACCGTTGTTGTCACCTTTTTGATTAGGGTTCACCGCAGTATATAAGTTACCGAAATCGGTTGTGATGACACTATGGCTCCATTGGCCGGATATATCCAGTTCTTCACCCTCTTTCTTAAACTTGTGTGTGTAATCTACGTTCCAGTCAAAGCCGCCAAAATGATTTCTGGATGAGGTTGTGCCAGTGTATTCTTGGTTCAATGAAGGATCGATGTAATTAGTTTGCTTATTATCGCTGTTACCGGTGATATTAAATCCACCATCATTTAGCCTGAAGGTACTGTTAATACTGTTAAAAGCATTAAACTCATAACCCATTGTAACCGAACCGATGGCGCCATGTCTTTTGATACGGCTAGTCGAGTGGTTGTTGTTTTCAATATGTGTGGGCGGTATAGTATCCCTGGCTGGCGCGTTGATCACCTGATCAAAGTTGGTTATTGAAGTTTGCGGCCAGGTAAGGTTGCCTCCGGCATTCACGCTTAGACTAAAACGATTTTTATTATAGTTGAGGTTAATGTTACCATTGTTCTGACGCGTGCCTATACCACCGCTTACAGAGCCGCTGATACCCGACATGTTTTTTTGTTTGGTGATGATGTTGATGATACCCGCCGTGCCTTCCGCATCATATTTTGCTGATGGTGAGGTGATCACCTCTATGCTTTTGATCTGATCCGCAGGAATTGTTTTCAACACATCTGATAAGCTTGCAGACGTAGCGCCCGAAGGTTTGCCATTGATCAGTACACGCACATTACCATCTCCCCGTAAGGATACGTTTCCATTAATATCTACAGCCACCAAAGGTACCTTCTGCAATACATCGGTTGCATTGCCACCTGCAGCGGTAAGGTCCTTTTCGGCGTTGTAAACAATCTTGTCAATTTTATTTTCAACAATATTGGCAGTGCCGGTAATGGCTACTTCCTTTAAGGCGTTTGCCCGCGAAGAAAATAACACATTTCCCATATTCTTATCTGGTTTTGAATCAGTGGTAGTTATAGGGTCAACAGTTTTGGGATTATATCCCATAAATGCCAGTGTGATTTTATAATTTCCGGGATGGATATTATCAATTTTAAAATTACCCTTATCATCAGTTAAAACACCGTTGATAGGTGATTTGCCGCCACTGCGATATATACTTACAGGCACATAAGGCACTGGCTGTTTAGTTGCGGAATCAATAACTGTACCGGATATTTTTCCGACTATAGTTGATCCACCCCCTACGCTAAATTGCGCTCTGGCTGAAATTGCAGAACAAAAAATTGTTATAATTATAAGTAAACGTTTCATTTCAAATGTTTTTCGTATTTGGAGGCGAAATTACTTGAAATGTTACAAGGAAGGCATCTTTTTTGTTACAAACCTATAACTGTCATCATTTCGTTACAGTACTTAGTGTCATAAGTACAATGTTTTCAGCTAATTGCTTAAATTTTATTCATATAACAATCTGAATAGCCCCAATTGGACATGGGGTATTAATTTATATATGGAACTAAAAAACAGGTGGCTTAACAAAAAATGGGAATGCTTTTTGTTAACGTTTCTGCAATATGTATTTATTATGGTAGAGCCGCAACGCATCGCGACTCTAATCCGTTGCGATTCTCTATAATACAATATTTACTATCCTGCCTTTTACTACGATCACCTTTTGGGGTATCCTTCCGTCGAGATATTTTTGCACATCGGCATTGTTCACAACCACGTTTTCAATAGCTGCCGCGTCAAGACTTAATGATATACTGAGGTTCATTTTAGTTTTGCCGTTGATAGAAACAGGGTAAGCAAATTCATCCTCAACCAAATATTCAGCATTGAATTTTGGATAAGGCGCATAGGATAATGAGCCCGGCTGATTGCCCAGCAATACCCACAACTCCTCGCAGATGTGAGGTGCATAAGATGCTAATACCACCACCAGGTGCTGTAATATTGATCTGTTGTTACATTTAAGGTCTGTTAATTCATTAACTGCGATCATAAAACTGGAAACCGAGGTATTGAACGAGAACCGCTCTACATCTTCCTCCACCTTGCGAATAATTTTGTGTAATGATTTCAATTCGGCTTTGGTAGGTTCAGCATTTGATAAGCTGAATTCCCACTGCTCGTTATGGAACAAACGCCAGAATTTACGCAGAAATTTAAATACGCCCTCAATCCCGTTGGTGTTCCATGGTTTGCTTTGCTCCAAAGGCCCTAAAAACATCTCGTACATGCGCAGGGTATCTGCACCGTAACGCGCTATCAGGTCATCCGGGTTTACTACATTATATTTGGATTTCGACATTTTTTCAATCTCGACACCACAAACATATTTGCCGTTCTCCAAAATGAACTCGGCATCTTTGAAATCGTCACGCCAGTTTTTGAATTGATTGATATTCAGAATATCGTTCTCAACAATATTTACATCCACGTGCAACGGCGATGTTTTATATTCTTTAATCAACCCACGTGAAATAAATGTATTAGTGCCCCTGCCCATTTCGTCAATAAGCCGGTACACAAAATTACTTCGTCCTTGTATCATCCCCTGGTTAATCAGTTTTTTAAAGGGCTCCTCTTCGGGCACTAAGCCGAGATCCTTCAAAAACTTGTTCCAGAAACGACTGTACAGCAAATGTCCTGTAGCATGTTCACTACCGCCAATGTATAGGTCTACATCCTTCCAATATTCAATAGCTTTTTCAGAGGCAAATTCCTGTTCATTTTTGGGATCCATATAACGGTACCAATACCAGCTTGAGCCTGCCCAGCCTGGCATGGTGCTCAGTTCATACGCATAGCTACCGGCAGCCTCCTCTAAATCTCCCTCGGTAGGGGAGACTTTAACTTCACCTGCTAAAGCAGAGGGGACTGATTGGGCTAGTCTGTAATTCCAATCTTTTGCTCTTGCCAACGGCGGTTCACCGCTTTCGGTTGGCAGGTATTTATCTACTTCGGGTAATACTAAAGGCAATTCTTTTTCATCGATCAGGTAAGGTAGGTCATCTTTAAAGTAAACCGGTACAGGCTCGCCCCAGTAACGCTGGCGACCAAATATGGCATCTCGCATCCTGAAGTTAACTTTAGCTTTTCCGGCACCGCTCTCTTCTAAAAAGGCAATTACCCTGGCAGTGCCGTCTTTATAATTCAAACCATTCATGAAATCCGAATTAATGTAGCGTCCGTCCTTTGTAGGGTCGGCTTCGGTTTCAATATTTTGTATATCCATAATGGATACTATCGGCAAATTAAAATGGTTGGCGAAAAGATAATCGCGTTGGTCGCCTGATGGTACGCCCATAACTGCGCCAGTACCATATCCCGCTAAAACATAGTCGGCGATGTATAATGGCACCTTCTCATTATTCACCGGGTTTATTACATAACTGCCGGTAAAAGCGCCCGATACCGTTTTAGTATCTGCCATACGGTCAAGCTCCGATTTCTTTTTACTTTGCGCTACGTAAGCATCTATTTCAGCCTTTTGTGCGGGTGTGGTTAACGCCGGTACTAATTCATGCTCAGGGGCAAGTACCAAAAAGGTAACCCCAAAGATGGTGTCTACACGGGTGGTGAATACTTCTATGTTATGAGTTGTGAGTTGTGAGTTGTGAGCTGCTTTTTCAATCGGGAATTTTACTGACGCGCCCACACTTTTCCCAATCCAGTTCCTTTGCATTTCCTTTAGCGGTTCTGGCCAGTCAATGGTATCCAGGCCTTGTAACAGGCGCTCGGCATAGGCGGTAATGCGCATGCTCCACTGCCTCATTTTCTTTTGCTCAACAGGGTAACCCCCGCGTTCGCTAAAGCCATCCTTTACCTCATCATTGGCTAATACAGTCCCCAGGGCAGGGCACCAGTTCACAATACTTTCGCGCAGGTAGGTAATGCGATATTTTAATAATTCGGCTTGTTGTTCTTCTTTGTTAAGGGCTTTCCATTCATCAGCTGTAAAACTGTGCACTTCCTCATCACTCACCGCATCAATACCGGCCGACCCGTTCTGCTCAAAATGGGCAACAAGCTTATCTATTGATTCGGCCTTATCCGCAGCCTTGTTATACCACGAGTTAAACAGTTGCATAAATATCCACTGTGTCCACTTGTAATAACCGGGCGAACTGGTGCGCACCTCGCGACTCCAGTCGAAAGAAAAGCCCAGCTGGTCTAACTGGCGGCGATAGGTAGCAATATTAGTTTCAGTAGTTATAGCAGGGTGCTGCCCTGTTTGTATGGCATACTGCTCGGCTGGCAGGCCAAAGCTATCGTAGCCCATAGGGTGCAATACATTAAAACCCTTTAAACGTTTATAACGCGCAAAAATATCAGAAGCGATATAGCCCAGTGGATGCCCAACATGCAAGCCCGCGCCTGATGGATAGGGGAACATGTCCAGCACATAATATTTGGGTTTGGCAGAGTTGTTATCGGCTTTAAATGTTTGATTTTCGGCCCAAAACTGCTGCCACTTTTGCTCTATATCTTTAAATTGATAGTCCATTGTTATTGTTTCCGCGTATGAGGTTGCGAAATTAAGAAAAATGATGGATTAGTTGAGTAAGTTGATAGAGTTAGATTGGTTCTTGTCATTCTGAACGTAGCTAAGAATCTATTGATAATTATGTTTTATACACAAATTATTTCCGGAATAGATTCTTCGCAACGTTCAGCACAAGGGCGGTGGGTTATAATGTCCATCCGTCCTGGGTTGAGGGAAAGTTTGGATAGTTTATCCGAAGGTGTTTTTACTTCAATTGATCTATCTTGTCGGTCAGCTCTTTTTCAAGCGCGGCATAAAAACCATCATAGGCCTGTATGATGTTCCCTTGCTTATCTAACAGGTAAAAATTGGGATAACCTTGCAAATGGTAAATATCCGCGGCAGTTTTTTCGGTGGTGTAGCTGGAGTATTGTACCTGGTATTTACGGTCGAACTTAGTTACCGACGCTTTGTTGTTAACCCCGAGTTGGTAAATGCTGATGATAGCCAGGCCGGTAGCTTTATATTTGTCGTTCAGTCTTTTAAGCATCTGGGCCGCATTGATGCAGTGGGGGCAACCATTAGTGGTGAAATTTAATAGCACCAGTCTGCCTTTCAGTTTTTCTATATCAAAAGATTTCCCTGTGGTATCAGCCAACTTTATTAAGGGAGCTTTGATACCGGCTGTCAGCATAGCCGGCTTAACAGTTTTAGCCGAGAGCCTGAAATTTTCGGGTACCCGTGCATCCGATAAGTCTGGGAAGGTTTCAGCATTCACTTTATAACCGGTAAAAATGTGTTCTTCCGTCCAGCCTACTAACGCCCCGTCATCCGCGAAGCCATGAATACGGGAGATAACACTGTAAGGAAGCAGGGAGAGTTTATTGATAATAATATCCACATACTCATAAATGTGTTCAGCTTTTACTGTGCTGTCCTGTATCGTTATGCGGGTATGGTTATAAGCCACCTCGTTAATTACCGTATCCTTTAACTGCTTTATTTTAGACGGAAATTTAGTGTAAGCAGCCATTTGCTTTACCCAGTAGGGTAGTGTTCGGCATTCCTGACCATATATAGCTTCCTTCTTTATCTCATAAGTCGTATCGCGCAGGTTGAGCCATATGCACTTGTTGCCATCAAAAAGATAAACGTCGTTACGCCCTTTGTTGCTGAAATAACCGCCTACTTGCGGCTCGGCAGAAATAAAATCGACCTGGTTTTTGAAAGTATCGATAGCGACTTCATCCTGGAAAGAGGCCTTGAATTTAAGTATTTCGGTAAAACTGGCGTTATGCAGTCCCTTTAACTTTTTAATGGTGGGCAATAACTGTGCATGGCAATAATTACCGATCAATAGCAACAAAGCAAATACCAGCAGTCGTTTCATCGTTATAAGTTGGAATACAATAATAAGCTTATTTTCGTAACTGTCCGTCTGTCTTGGAAGTGCAAATGGTGCGAAGAGCAGCGGGACATGCTCAGCCTTTCGCTTGCTTTTTGTCTGAACCATGATTTTTATGATTTAAGGGTTTCCCTGATTATCCATTTACTATTAAATCAGGCTAATCTACCCCAATCACCTTTTGCCAAACAATTCAACACTATCTTCAATAAATTGCTCCCATACTGCATCAGGTTGCCATACTGACTCAATCATCTGCTGCATATCTTCCTCGTTTATTTTTTTGGCAGATAATAAATACAAGCCGGTAAATGCCGAAGCCCTGTAATTGGCAGCGCAATGCACCAGTACTTTTTCATTGCAGTGCTCATTCATCAGCCCGATAAAAGAAACCAATTCATCAACCTGCGGATTATCAAATGCCACGGGTATATGATGATAGGTTAAACCTAAACCCTTAACTGAAGCAGCTTCATCTGCTAAAGCATATTTACCATCTGATAAACCCAAATTGATCACTACGCAGTAGCCATCATCAGCAATTAATGATAATTGGCCTTCTGCTGGTTGCCCCGAACAAGCCAGCAGATCTGATACTTTATGAAAATTAAAGATCGCATTCATCATCATCCAAACTTACAAAATAAGTGTAACTCAAATCCTGCTGTTTGCAGGGACGGGAGTTTCCCGTAAACCAAAGGCGAGTGTGTCTTGTATGTCCACTGTCCGCGGGTGCCTAAGCACCCGGACGAACAATAATTTAATCAGCAATACTTTTTTAATTGATGTAATGGTATTATATTTGATACATAAGCAATTAGAAAAAACCCCCTTATCATGAAATTAAAATTACGACTCATCCCTGTGCTCCTGATCGGTGTAGCATTGATGTATACAGCATGTAAAAAACTGAACGACGGGTCGCCGCAAACGTTGCCCGCTAAAACAGTAAGCAGCCAGGTAGCTTTAAACCTTTCGCAGGTTTTATATGGTGGTTTCGGCGCATTTGATATCTCAGGGGGCCTAAATGCACCGGCCGGCTTGGGTGTAACCCGCCAAAAACTTGCCCTAAGATTAAACAAAGGCCGTAAAATAAATGACTTAGGGGGAGATATCACCTGCGGCATGAGCGTGGATACCTCCTTAAATTACACTGAGGCTATTGATGCTACATCGCAGGCAACCATTGCCGGCAGTATTAAATTTACCTTTTTATGCACTAATGGCGTACCATCCGGGTTTAATGTTACAGATAATTTTAACGTGGGCGAAACAACCCCGCAGGTTGCTGCTACTTATAATTTAACTGAAAACCTAATTCTGCAAACCTTAAACCCCAATGATGAAAATGCAAATATATCTTTCAGCGGAACGTTTGGTTTGAGTGATAATATTGCAAATAAAACAGGTTCAAAACAAACTACAACAGAAACTTACAACTATACATTTACATCGGTGCTGCTTAGCCCGGTTGATGCCGGTATCATCAGCGGTTCGGCAACATTTTCTACTAAAGGTAACAACGCATCCGGAACGTGGAACTGTAGCGGAACAATTGTGTTCTTAGGTAATAACTTAGCTAAGATCACCATAAACGGTACAGCCTATACGGTTAACTTGCAAACCGGGACGGTGAGT
This sequence comes from Mucilaginibacter sp., assembly GCA_028288085.1. Taxonomy (GTDB): domain Bacteria; phylum Bacteroidota; class Bacteroidia; order Sphingobacteriales; family Sphingobacteriaceae; genus Mucilaginibacter. The sequence continues at coordinate 4,272 of JAQBOK010000055.1, read as the reverse complement.
TAAGAAAAATTATGAACTTAAATAGGGAGAGGCTTTCTCCGGGTAATACCGGTGGAAGCTTTTTTGTTTTAAGTCAGATGGGGTTTTGATCTGTTTCTTCGATCAACTTTTTTGAAGGTATAAAGTAGATGGCAGGCATTATAATAAATACTGCAGTAGAAAGATAAATGCTTACCAGGCTAAGGGGTATGCTTAAAGCGTAAAACCCTACAGCCATCCAGTTTTTGCGGTTAAGTATCTTTATTTCGGCTTTTGACAGATGCCCGATATACCGGGTGGCAGCTTTATACATCAGGCTGTATGATGCAGCTACGGCAGTAAGTATCACCCCATAAAATATATGGCTTTCTTTTAAAAAAAAAGCTTCACCCAATGCCTGGGTTGGCAATGGTATCAATGATAATAAAAACAGGAAAGCCATATTGATCCAAATAATGCGGGGTGTAATTTTATCGATGTATTTGAAAAATGTATTGTAGTTGAGCCATGTAATACCTATTACCACAAAGCTGAGGGCATATATGCCTATATGGCGCAATACTTCCCATAAATTGGCAGCCGTAACCTGCGGCAGCTTAATTTCAAGCACCATCAGGGTAATAATGATAGCTACTACGGCATCAGTAAAAGCATCCAGTTTTTCTTTTTTCATTTAAGGTTGAAGTTAATGATATTGAATTTACTTTTTCAACCGTTAAAAAAAATTCAACTTTTTCAATCTCAATAAACCGTATAATTGTTAACGCATGAAAAAACTCCTTTCCAACCTTACTTTCCAGGTTCTTATCGCCATAGTGCTGGGCGTAGTAGTGGGGCTATATTTTAAAGGCTTTGCCCCAACGGCCCAGTTGATCAGCAAAACTTTTATCAGCATGATCACCATGCTGATAGCGCCTATTATATTTTTTACCATAGTGCTGGGTATTGCCGGTATGCGCGATATGAAAAAGGTGGGCAGGGTAGGTGGCAAAGCTTTATTATATTTTGAGATTGTTACCACCTTTGCGCTTATTATAGGAGTTACAGTAGCTAATATTATTAAGCCAGGCGATGGTTTTGTAACGCATAATATTGCCGATACCACAAAGCTGGCAGTTTACCAAAAGGCTGCTGCCGAAATGCACTGGGGCGATTTTATCGCTCATATTGTACCCGGTAACGTGTTTGATGCTTTTGCCAGGGGCGATATTTTGCAGATACTTTTTTTTGCCGTACTGTTTGGCTTTGGCCTTAGCCGTATGGGCGAAGCCGGTCAGCCGCTTATCAGTTTTTTTGATAAGCTATCAAAAGTGTTTTTCAATATCATGCACATTATCATGAAGGTGGCTCCAATAGGCGCATTCGGGGGCATGGCTTATACCATCGGTACCTATGGGTTAAGTACGCTCAAACCTTTAGCTATGCTGATGGGTTCGGTTTATATCACCATGTTTCTGTTTGTTTTTGTGGTGCTCAACATTATTTGCTACCTGTTTAAGTTCAGCCTATGGCAATATCTGAAATTTATAAGGGAAGAAATATTGATCGTATTGGGCACATCCTCCTCAGAATCGGCCTTGCCAAGTATGATGGAGAAGCTCGAAAAATTCGGATGCTCCAAATCAGTAGTCGGGCTTGTTGTCCCCACGGGGTATTCCTTTAATTTGGATGGTACTACCATCTATTTATCTATGTCTGTCATCTTTTTAGCACAGGTTTTTCATATCCCTTTATCATTAGGGCAACAGCTTACCATTATCGGTATCCTGATGGTCACCTCCAAGGGCGCGGCAGGCGTAACAGGCAGCGGGTTTATTGTGCTCACCTCTACACTGGCAGCTATCAAGGTGATCCCGGTTGAAGGCGTGGCGATATTGCTGGGAGTAGACCGCTTTATGTCAGAAGCAAGAGCTATTACAAACGTAATAGGTAATGGAGTGGCTACTATTGTTATTGCGAAGAGCGAGGGGGAGTTTCATGCGCCCTCGCCACAAACTATAGCCGAATAGAGAGCTGGGAGCTGTCTGGGATGTCTTGCCTAAAAATGGACGGACAGACAACGCGGCTGCTAAGATTTTGTTTTTTGCAGAAATCGCGAGATACTTCAACATTTATCATTCGAAATTCATTATTCGACATTGAAAAATTAGAGGCCCTGGAGGCTTTGAGATTATCAGTAATAACTTTAGCTTTGCGCCTACATTAACAAATCTATGAGTGTCCTCGTAAATAAAGATTCTAAAGTAATAGTTCAGGGTTTTACCGGCAACGAAGGTACCTACCACGCTTCGCAAATGATAGAATACGGTACCGACCTGGTTGGAGGTGTTACACCTGGCAAAGGCGGTCAGCGTCATTTAGACAGGCCGGTTTTTAATACCGTAAAAGACGCGGTCAATAAAACAGGCGCAAACGTTTCCATCATATTTGTACCGCCACCTTTTGCTGCCGATGCTATTATGGAAGCTGCCGAAGCAGGCATTAAATTGATCGTATGCATCACCGAAGGTATCCCCACAAAGGATATGATTATGGTGAAAGAATATATAAAAGACAGGGATACCCGCCTGATCGGGCCAAACTGCCCCGGTATTATCACTGCCGATGAAAGTAAGATCGGTATTATGCCCGGCTTTATTTTCAGAAAAGGTAATGTTGGTGTGGTTTCCAAATCGGGTACTTTAACTTACGAGGCTGTTGACCAGGTAGTGAAGGCCGGTTTAGGCATTACTACAGCTATTGGCATCGGTGGCGACCCGATAATAGGCACACCAACCAAAGAAGCGGTTGAATTGCTGATGAACGATCCCGATACACACGGTATAATCATGATAGGCGAAATAGGCGGTGGCATGGAAGCTGAAGCAGCCTATTGGATAAAAGAAAACGGTACTAAGCCGGTAGTAGGTTTCATAGCAGGCCAAACAGCCCCTCCGGGACGCCGTATGGGTCATGCAGGAGCAATTGTTGGTGGTGCCGATGATACGGCAGCAGCCAAGATGAAGATCATGGAAGAGTGCGGTATCCGTGTAGTAAAATCACCTGCTGATATAGGCGCTGCTATGGCAGAGGAGCTAGCTAAATTAAAAGTGAAAGCATAAATTAAGTTGAAAGAATAAAGGTAAAACCTGCCTGCCGGCAGGCAGGGGCGAAAGGTTTTATCCGAAAATATAATGAAGATCCTGGTTTTGGCCGGGATTTTTTGTTGGAAATGGATTCGGGTGTCATGATGAGCCCCGTCGAAGCATAGTGTGCAAAGGCCTTTCCGCACATGTTTCGAGAGCCTCAACATGACACCTCCGGCTGTTCATTATTATAGTCAAACCTGTGTCAATATCGCATTTCAAAGCAATCCATCCCAGCTTATTATCGTATATTTAGGTAAATAAAAACAAAAAGGTCTCCCCTGCCGGGGGAGTAAAGGGAGCTTATGGAATACAACAAATTAACACCCGAAGAAGAACAGGTAATACTATACAAGGGTACTGAAAGGCCGTTTACTGGTTCGCTGTTAAGCAATGAAGCACATGGTTTATATGTGTGTAAAAGATGCGATACACCGTTATATACTTCTGAAACAAAATTCGAATCGCACTGCGGTTGGCCCAGTTTTGATGATGAGATAGCCGGCGCAGTAAAGCGCGTGCCGGATGCAGACGGACGCCGGGTAGAGATAGTATGTGCCAATTGTGGCGCCCACTTGGGGCACGTTTTTGAAGGGGAGTACCTTACCCCAAAAAATACACGTCATTGTGTAAACTCGGTTTCATTGAAGTTTGTGCCGTTAGAGGATTGAAGACTAAACCATTGTAGGAATTGATTGTTATTTTCTGTGATAATCACTAAAATTATAGATCATGAACGATGCTTTGTTTGCACAGGAATTTGCGAAAGAGCTGGAAGCTGAATCGCCATCTACGATAAAATGCCTGGAACGTATCCCGCCCGAACTGTTTGGCTGGAAACCTCATGAAAAATCAATGGAATTTGGCTATCTAGCGTTGCTTGTTGCCGAAATACCATTATGGATCACACATATTATTAAGCATTCGGAGATCGATTTTGCAACCTTTCAACATATGAAGCCGCAAACAACACAAGATATTGTTGATCACTTTAAAACAAATGTTGCGGAAGCTAAAGAAACACTGTTAAGTATAAGCGAAGGTGAATTGGCTGAACCATTTTATCTTAAAGCAAATGGTCAGGAATTGTTTAAATCGTCAAAAAAAGAACAGGTAGAAAGCAGTATAAATCACATGGTGCACCATCGCGGACAGCTAACAGTATATA
>JAQBOK010000043.1 GCA_028288085.1 Mucilaginibacter sp. | reverse complement strand
GTAAAGCGATCAATCAAATTCCTAATACATTAGAAACAACCATTTTTATGCCTGCTGATAAGAAGTTGGCAAAAGAGCAAGCCGGCTTTCCGGCTGATAAATTTATTTTTTTAAGCGGATTTATGCCATCGCGAAAAGATCTGCATAAGGGAACAAGCTATTTACTCGAAAGTTTGAACTTGTTAAAAAACAGGCTGGGATTGCGGGCCGAAGAGATTGAACTAGTAGTATTTGGCAATAGAAATACAGATGATGTTCCAGACTTTCCTTTTAAAACCAGCTTTTTGGGGACAATAAACGATGACGAACAACTGGCCCACTGTTATGCAGCCGCTGATGCCTTTTTAATTCCTTCGCTTGAAGATAATCTGCCATACACGGTAATGGAAAGCCTTTCCTGCGGCACGCCGGTTATTTCTTTTACTACAGGGGGCATACCAGATATGGTGAAGCACGAATATAACGGGTATCTTGCAACCTATCGCTCAGCCGAAAACTTTACTGATGGCATGGAATGGGTTATCAATTATCCTGACAAGGTTAAATTACAGCAGCAGGCAAGGCAAAGCATATTGGATGGTTTTTCGGAAGATATTATATCAAAGAGGCATATCGATTTATATCATCAACTATTAAAACTCCCTGTTTAACACTATATGTTTCAACCGAAATTAAGCGTAATCACCGTTGTTTATAACAATGCGAAGGATATAGAAAGTACCATACTTTCGGTTCTAAATCAAACTTATCCCCAAATTGAATATATTTTGGTTGATGGCCTTTCAACTGACGGCACGCTTGATATTATTAAAAAATACCATGATAAGATAAAACTGATCAGTGAAAAGGATAATGGTATTTATGACGCGATGAATAAGGGCCTGGCGGAAGCTACAGGCGATTATGTGTTGTTTATGAATTCAGGAGATAAGATTTATGCTCCGGATACGGTAACCAAAGTTTTTGCCACCGCAGATGATGCGGATATTTACTATGGTGAAACAGAGATGATGGACGCGCATGGACAAAGCCTGGGGCAGCGCAGACATGCAGCACCGGAAAATTTTACCTGGCGAAGCTTCAAATATGGTATGAATGTGAGCCACCAGGCTATTTATACCAGGCGCTCCCTCACCGGACCGTATGATAGTAAATACCAATTAAGCGCTGATATTGACTGGATCATCCGGGCCGCCAAAAAGGCGAAAAAGATAGTAAAGGTTGATGGTTACGTGGCCAGATATTTGGTTGGGGGAACGTCAAAACAAAAACACCGCCAAAGTTTGCTTGAACGTTTTGATATTATGAAACGATACTATGGATTAGCGCCAACGCTGTTTAACCATTTGATCATCACCTTTAACCTGGGATGGTATTGGCTAAGGAACAGGAGGACAAATGATTAATAGCCTGAAGGGAATAGCGTTAAACTTTGTTAAATAATACGTTTGCTAATATAATTCCCCGTCAAACCTCATATTTTTGAATATAACCCTTTCGCTATGTTCAAAACTTACCTTAAACTGGCTTTCCGTAATCTTTGGAAGCGCAAATCCACTACGGCTATCAATGTTTTAGGATTGGCTGTCGGCCTGGCCTGCTGCGCGCTGGTATTCCTGTTTTTTCAGCATGAATTAAGCTTTGATAAGGGTTTTGATAACCGGGATGATATTTATCGTATAACATCCACTTTTAAAGATGGCAGCAAAGCGCCCACAGTTGGCCTGCCCTATGCCAAATACTTAAAAAGCGAAATACCCGAAATTGAGCAGGTTAGTCGCCTTGATCCTACAAACGGTGTTACTATTGTACAGGTACAGGGCGCGGGTATTGCTACCCCATATACAGAAGATTCCGGTTATTGGGTGGACCCGGATTTTTTTAATTTACTGTCTTTCCATTTTTTGCAGGGCGACCGTAAAACGGCCTTTGCCGGGCCAAATACAATAGTGCTTTCACAATCACTGGCCCAAAAGCTTTTTAAACAAGCATACCCTATCGGGAGAACTTTAAAGGCGGGCAGTACTATTTATACGATCACAGGGGTTTTTAAGGAGGATTTTTTAAATCACATACAAGCTGATTTTTTTGCTTCAAACAATAGCGACCATATAAGGGAGCAAATGGCCAACAACACCAGTTGGGTAGTAAATGATAATTTTTATACTTATATCAGGTTAAAGCATGGTAGTAATGTTCAACATGTGATTGAAGAATTGAATGCATACCTTCAAAGGCATGCAGGTACTGAAATGAAGGCACACAGCGATCATATTACTAACTCCTTGCAATCATTGAAGGATATTCATCTCAATTCCTCTGAGTTCCAGGATTACCTGGCATATAAACAGGGCAATATGAAATACCTGTACCTATTGGCATCTATCGCCTTAATAATATTGTTGCTTGCTTGTATCAACTATATGAACCTGACAACCGCACAGGCCATAAGCCGCGCCCGCGAAGTGGGAGTACGCCGGGTAATGGGAGCAGGGAAGGGAGCCATTCGGTACCAGTTTTTGATAGAAACTATTATTATAAGTCTTGGCGCGTTATTTATTTCTATCGGGCTGGGATTCCTTTTTTTACCTGTGTTTAATAACCTTACCGGCCAGGCCTTATCTTTCTTTGCACCGGAGAACAACAGTTTAATTTTTTGGCTGTTGCTGATCTCTTTAATAACCGGCCTGGCGGCGGGTTTGTATCCTGCCTTCTATCTATCTGCTTTTATGCCGGTGAAAGTACTAAAGGGAAAGGTAAGTGATTCATCGGGTATGTTTAGTATACGTAAAGTACTAATTGTATCGCAGTTCATTATTTCAACCTGCCTCATATTTGCTACTATGGTTATTTGGAACCAGTTGCATTTTATGCTTAACGCGAAGCCGGGGTTTGACCAGGATCAGCAACTGGTGTTTAATCTTAATGGTGAACAAGCCCAAAAAAACAGTGCTTTATTGGAGCGCCAGCTTGCTAATAACCTAAATTTTAAATCGATAACCAATGCAACTGCACCCCTGATATCGGGTGATATGAATTTGTATCCGGCAGTAAAAACGATAAATGATAAACAAATAGTTTTCTTTGACTTTGCCGATGAGCATTATTTAAAAACACTTGGCCTGGAACTAATTTCGGGTAGTAATTTTAGCCCGGAGGTATTTACCAATACCAATATGCAGGAAGATATGGAACTGCATGACTTTGGCAAGCAGGTGATTTTAAACGAAGAAGCCGCAAAGCTATTAGGATTTGATCCATATACAGCAACCGGTAAATATGTATCACACCTGCATAATGGTGTAGTTTATAGTTATAGGGTGGTGGGGGTAGTTAAAAACTATCATTACTTTTCGTTACACGCTGTTATTGGCCCTTGTGCCATTATGAATATAAACCCCTTAAGGTGCAATACCCTAATTGCAAAAATTGATGGCCGGCATACAGCAGCAGCTATTCAATATGCCTCGGATCAATGGAAGAAGCTTAACCCTGATACCCCATTATCTTATGGCTTTTTGAATGACATTTTCCAGGCAGATTATATAAAGGATCAGCGGGAACAGCAGATGATAGGTATTTTTACAGCGTTGGCAATCTTTATTTCCTGCCTTGGACTATTAGGGTTAATCACCTATACTCTTGGTCAAAGGGCCCGGGAAATAGGTATCCGAAAAGTGATCGGCGCCAGCGTATCCAATATCGTTGTGCTTTTCTACAAGCAATACTTTAAAATGGTACTTATCGCTAATATCATTGCATTGCCTTTAGGCTGGTACCTGATGAACAACTGGCTGAGTGATTTTCCTTTTAGGGCGGCCATCCACTGGTGGATTTTTGCTGTTTCTTTATCCGCCGGGTTAATCATAGCGTTTTGTACCATTGCCTTTAAAACCATACGGGCAGCAGGCGCCAATCCTGTGGATAGTTTGAGGGCAGAGTAACTAAACAAGGACTATCCACTTTAATTAATAGCAAATGTCAAAAAGGTAGCATGGGTTAATGAATTTAACTATTGCAGTAAGATTGCCTCGGGCAAGTGCAGCTTTTCGCTGCACCGCCTTCAACAAACTATATACGTAGGGGTACTAGTATTTTGAATTATATCCTGCCTGTCTCGCCCCGCTCTACACGCTTGCGGTACGTCCAGAAGAATACAATAGGGAAAACAAATAAGTTAAATATGGTATTGGTGATCAAGCCGCCAATTACTACTATGGCCAGGGGTTTTGATGCTTCAGACCCTATGCCGTTTGATATGGCTGCAGGTAATAAGCCAATAGCCGCCATCATAGCAGTCATGATAACTGGACGCATACGATCGGCAACACCATCTTTTAGGGCGACACCAAAGCTGGTCCACGTGGTATGATGTTTTAGATCGCGGATATTGCTTTTGAACTTGGTGATCAGGATAACCCCGTTTTGCACGCAAATACCAAACAGTGCAATAAACCCGATACCTGCCGATATGTTAAAGTTTACACCTGTGATCAACAATGCCAGTATGCCACCGGCAATGGCAAATGGTACATTGTTCAACACCAGCAGCGAATCGGTAAAGTTGCCGAACAGAATAAACAGGATAAAGAAAATGATAAGCAAACTGATAGGCACCACCTGCGCCAACCTGGCTGATGCCCTTTGCTGGTTCTCAAAATCGCCCGCCCATTCAAGGAAATAGCCCTTGGGAAGTTTTACCTGCGCGTTCACTTTATCCTGAGCCTCTTTAATGGTGCTTCCCATATCCCGGCCGCGTACAGAAAATTTGATGGCCCCATACCGGCTGTGTTTATCCCTATAGATCATACTGATACCGGTGATCTTTGTGATATCGGCTATTTCGCGCAATGGTACTTTATTACCGCTGATAGATGGTACACGGAGATCACCTATTGCCGAAATGTTATTTCTGAAATCATCAGGATAACGGATTCGGAGGTCGAATTTGCGCTCACCTTCGTATATCTGTGTAGCAGCCTTGCCACCAATGGCCGTTTCAATAACCGCGTTGGCATCGGCGGCAGTAACGCCATATTGCCCCATTTTAGACTGGTTAAGGTTGATCTGCAATTCTGGTTGGCCCATATTGCGCAAAACGCCCAGATCCTCAATACCCTTTACACCTTTGAGGATATTGAAAATACTGTCCTCCTTATTTTCGATGAATTTATAATCATCGCCAAACATTTTTACTACGATAGAACCCTTTACACCAGATACAGCTTCTTCCACATTATCTGATATAGGCTGCGAAAAGTTAAGATCGATACCGGGGAAGAATTTAAGCTTATCCTGCATCCGGCGTATCAGTTCTTCTTTGGTCTCATTCCGGCCCCATTTATCCTGCGGGTAAATATCTACGTGAAATTCGATATTGTAAAAGCCAGTGGCATCCGTGCCGTCATTTGGCCGCCCAGTTTGCGATAGCACCTGCTTCACTTCAGAAAAACTGAGGAATATCTTACGCATCTCGTTGGCCAATTTTACAGACTCGCCCAGCGAAGTGCTTAATGGACCTGTTGCCCTCACATAAATAGAACCCTCATTTAATTCAGGTAAAAATTCTGTTCCCAGCAATTTGAAACATCCAAGGCTTATCACCAAAAAAACAAGGGCCAATGGGAATACCAGCTTGCGCAGCCGAAAGCACCAGGAATAGAAGGTCAAGGCATTTTTGGTCACAAATTCTACAAAAACATTGTGCTTTTCCCTTACGTTTTTCTTTAATAAAATACTGGCAAGCGCAGGTACAAAAGTGAAGGTTAACAGCAATGCGCCAAGTAATGCAAAGCCTAATGTCCATGCCAATGGGGAGAACATTTTACCTTCTACTTTCTGAAAACTGAATATAGGCAGTAGGCCGGTAATGATAATAAGCTTGGCAAAAAATATTCCTTTCCCGTTAACCAAACAGGCTTGTTTAATCAGACCAAGCTTGCTCAAGCGGTTAAATTTTTCCATGCCTACTTCTTTGGCCTTATGATCAAGCACAACAAAAATGCCTTCTACCATCACCACGGCCCCATCAATGATGATCCCGAAGTCGATAGCGCCCATGGATAATAAATTGGCCGACATGCCCCTTAATTTCAGGCAGATAAAAGCAAATAATAAGGCCAATGGAATAATAAGCGACACGATAAGCGTGGTGCGCCAATCGGCCATAAAAAGAAATACAATAACGGTTACAAATATGATCCCTTCGAACATATTGTGCATCACCGTATTTGTGGCAAAATTCACCAGGTCCTCACGATCATAAAAAGGCCTTATTTTTACATCAGAGGGCAAAATATTCGTATTCAGGTCGTGTATCTTTTGCTTGAGGTTTTTGATCACCTCGCTGGGGTTCTCGCCTTTTCGCATTACTACTATCCCTTCAACCACATCCGGGTCACGGTCTCGTCCTACCTGTCCTAATCTCGGCAGTGCCGATTCGGTAACTTCACCTATAGTTTTTACATAAACAGGAGTGCCCTTAATATTATTGATAACTACATTTTTTATTTCATCAATGTTATTAAGCAGGCCTATTCCCCTTACTACATAGGCTTGCCCGCTTTGCTCTATCACATCGCCGCCAACGTTCACATTGCTTTTTGAAACGGCCTCATACAACTCCAGGGCCGAAACGCCGTATTGCAGCGCCTTTTGCGGGTCTACTGTGATCTGGTAGGTTTTTACTTCGCCACCAAAGCTATTCACATCGGCAATACCGGGCACGGCGCGAATTTCGCGGTCAACCACCCAATCCTCCAGCGTTTTCAGATCCCGTACCGATCTTTTATTACTGGTCAGTGTAAAGCGGTAAACCTCACCTGTAGGTCCGTATGGTGGTTCAATAGAAGGTGATACACCATCGGGCAGACTGGCATCGCCAATATGATTGTTGATCTGTAAACGCGCGAAGGCATAATCCACATCATCGTCAAAAGTTACTTTTACTACCGATAGGCCAAAAAGGGATGAGGACCGGATGCTGGTCTTTTTTTCGGCCGGGTTCATGGCAATTTCCAGCGGGCGCGTCACAAACTTTTCAACTTCTTCGGCACTCCGGCCGGGCCATTGAGAAATGATTGTAACAGACGTGTTTGTTACATCGGGAAAAGCATCAATGCTGATATTTTTAAAGCTGATATACCCCCCAACAGCAAGCAGCGCGGTAACAAAGAATATAAAAAATTTGTTCTTTAGCGCGAAGGACAGTACTGTTTTTATGAGTCGGTTCATGTTTTATTTATTTCGGATGTTGAATGTTCTATTTCGGATTTTGACAATCTTAACAGGGCATGCAAAAATCAATTAGTCTTTTAATGATTCAAAAAGGTATACTTGTCTTGACGCTACTATGCGATCGCCAGGTTTTAGGCCCGACCGGATATAAGCCCTGTCCTCAACCCGTTTGGCTATATTTATTTCCTGTATGCGGGCATGTGCTTTGCCGTCAACCACTACCACATAGTTTTTATCATTATCAAAAATCAATGCACGGGTATTGATAACGGGTAGGTTTTCACCTGATTTTGCCTTGATGGTCACATTAGCAAACATTTGGGGCTTTAGTTTATTACCGGGATTGGCAATCCTCACCCTTGCTTTTACCACCTTGTTGTCAGGGTCGAGCATATCGTATATCTTATCTATTTTTCCCTCAAACACCTTGTCCGGGTATGATAGGGTAGTGATCCGTACCGGGTCGCCTGTTTGCACACTGGCAATATCCGACTCGTAAATATTGATCAGCACATATACGTCGGACAGGTCGGCAATGGTAAACAGGTTTTGGCTGTTATCCGCCCTTACTTGTGTATTATCGGTTAGGTTCTTCTCAATCACAAAACCAGATATAGGCGATTTTATGATATATCCCTGTTCGTTGCTTTTATTGATATTGATTACCGCCCCGGCACGTTTACTTTCGGCCATTGCTTTCTGATAATCAGATTGTGCCTGTTCAAAATCCTTTTGCGAAGCCAACCCGCTTTTGTAAAGGTCCTGGGTTGATTCAAATGCCCTTTTTGTGCTCCTTACATCAGCCTCTGATGATATATAATCCTTTGTGAAGCCAGCCATTTCGGCACTTTTCATAACAGCTAGCGTCTGTCCTTTGCTCACCAAATCGCCTAACTGAACATGCACATCCTGGGCTATACCGCTCACCATAGGGAAAATTTTCACCATTTTGGTTTCATCAGGAGCAATGCTTCCTGTGAGGTTGATCTCTGAAAGGGCGCTTGCCTCCTTCACCGTATCTATTAAAAGACTGTTGAGCAGGCTGTCTGTCACCTGGAATTTTTCTTCTTTTTGGTCGCCCGCATTTTCGGCGTGATGACAGCTTTGCAACGCTATGCCGGTAATGAGCAAAGCGATTGTAAATACTGCTGTTTTATATTTATAGAGTAGCATAATTCTATTGTTGATTAAAAAAGGGTGTTCCGGTGGTGTAGTTTAATTGCTCAAGGGAAGTGATCCGGTTAAGCTGAATAGTATTTAATTGTATGGTATTGGTTTTATAGGAATCGTAAAAATCCAGGAATTCAAGCAGGCTGATATTTCGTTTTTGATAGTTCTTAGAAACTTCCTGTATCAAATGGTTAAAGTCATTTTTAAATTGAGGGTCGAAACTATTGTATAGTTTTTCGAGCCTTAACGCGCTTTTATAATTGGCAGCTAAATTGCTCTGCACCTGGTTTTGCTGGTTTTCAAATTGAAGCTTGCTTTGGTCAATGGCTATACGCGCCTGCGAAATTGCGCCCTGGTTACGGTTGAAAAATGGCAGGCTGAATGCAATGCCGCCGCCCAGATAATTATTACTGTATCCGCCCAGTTTATCAAAATTCAATGAAAGCGAAACATCTGGTACGGCCGTCCCATTTTGCAGCTTCAAGTTCAGGTTATTGTAATCAATGGTTGCCTTTGAATTTTTAAGGTCGTAACGATTAGCATATGCCGAATCAAGTAATTGCTGGTAGGAAACAGCAGCAACTACTTCTTTCCCCTCCAGGTTGAAACTAACCTGTGGTTCAACATAAGTGTTAGGCGTTGCTTTAATCAGCATTTTGAATTCGCTTTGCGTAGTATCAATACCCGCCAGTAAATTGTTATACTCAGCCTGCAGCGAGTAAAGCTGCGACTGTATCCTCAGCACTTCTTTTTCGGCGATATTCCCTTTGGTATACTGCTCCTTAAATATGCCGAGTGTTTTTGTGAGGGAACCTATTTCCTCGTTGTAAACTTTTGCAGATTGTTCCTGAAAATAGATGGTATAAAAATCATTTCTCAGCGTAAATTTTAGTGTGCGCAGCAGATCAAAAAACTGGTATTTGGCTTGATCCACCTGTATCCTGGCAAGCTGTATGCTTTTATTACGCTTGCCAGCAGTTGTGAAAAGCTGAGATAAACCGACGGATTGTTCTTTGTAAGCTGGTCCTTGAGTTACATCTGTGGCATAAATACCATTAGAAAAGTTAAAATCAGGATTTGGGAATAGCCTTGCAGTGATAACGCCGGCACTGGCATTATCGATATTATAACGTTGTATAATAAGGCTAAGATTGTTTTTTAGAAACTGATCTTCGGCCTGCTTAACTGTTAGTTTTAGTGTATCGCTTACCGGGGCCTGCGCAAAAACAGAAACCCCGGCAGCCATACACCCTATTTGCAGCAATAGAAGGATGAGTACAAACTTTAAACGCATAGTTTATTTATTTGCCCAAAGGTAGATCGACTGTATTAAAGCAGAATTAAAGCAGGATTAGAAAAGGATTAGAATTTAAATTAGCCAATAACGCGGCCTAGAGAAATTAAGCTTGTTTATCCTGATGCAACATGAAAACATTTTATATATTTTTATATTTTCATCGTGATAAAAACAGGACTGCCTTATGGATGACGAAAAAGCCATACGGAATTTTAGTTTGCTGCTTGCCGCTATTGCAGGGTTTTGTGATACCCTGACATTTGTTACGGCTAATGAATTTTCTGCACACGTTACCGGTAACTTTATTGTATTTGCATACGATGTGATCAAGGGGGCGGATGCGCGTTCGTGGATGAAATTAGTAACCTTTCCGGTGTTTATCGCGGCTGTTATTACGGGCGGATGGGGCATTGGTAAAACATCCGGCAAATACGCTATTTTACTATTGGAAGGTATTGTGTTAGCAATTACAGGCCTGATTGCCCTGGTTCTTAAATTATACCACGTTTCTTTTGTATGGCTTACTTATGGTATTACTATGCCTATTGTTTTTGCTATGGGATTGCAAAATGCATTTGGCAAACTTTACAGTAAAGAAACTTATGGCCCTACTACCATGATGACCGGCAATGTTACCCAGGCTGCCCTGGATTTTTGGGTAATGATAAAAACAAAATTTAGTAATGGGTTAATAACAGAAAGTTTAAAACATCAGTCTCTTACTATTGGCGGGTTCCTTTCGGGGTGTTTATTGGGGGCAATAGCCGGGAAAATAATAGGTTTAAGTTCTGTATTGTTGCCGGGAATCGCTTTAATAGTATATCCTAAAAAAATACCCCATAAGTATACCGGATAGTTCTTTTTAGAAATTTAAATTGAAAAGTGAATGGTAATGGCCGAACCTCTACCAGTATTGGAAATTACATTGATGGTGCCATTAAAAAGGGTTATGATCTTGCCGGTAATATACAGGCCTATGCCATTGCCGTGGTAATCTTTTACATTTGCCCCGCGATAAAATGATTGGAATACTTTTGCCATTTCTTCGGCAGGTATGCCAATACCTTTATCTGTAATAGTAATGCTGATGCGGCTATTATCAGCATAAAGGTCACATTGAACACGCTGGTTATTTGAGAACTTATATCCGTTGCCAATAATATTATTTAAGGCGATAGTTAACAAGGCCTTATTTGCGGGTATCAGCAGCTTTTCCGGGTCGTCTGGCAGATGTTGTATGTTTACTGCAAAAAGGCCTTTTCCCAGTTTGTTCGTCCAATAATCGGCCAGTTCCCATATCAGTTCATCAATGGCAACCGGGCTTAAGGCTGCCTGCGTGTAGCTCATATCAACCTGTGCCAGTTCCATTAAACCCGTTATGGTATCGTTTAATCGTTCGGTATCATTTAAAACAGACCTTAAAATTTGCTCGTATTCTTCGTTCGTACGCCTCTTGTTGAGGGCCACCTCCACCTCGCCTATAATACTGGTGATGGGGGTTTTTAATTCGTGCGATGCATTGGTCACAAACGTTTGCTGTATCTCAAACGCGTTATCGAGATGCTTTAAAAGGCGGTTAAAGTTTTGTGCCAGTTTACTGATCTCGTCCTTTCCATTGCCTTCAGCTATCCGCAGGCTCAGGTTACTTGCACGTACCTGTTGCATCTGCTTAACAATTTCGTCAATTGGTTCAAGTGCTTTTTTGGCGAACCACCTGCCTATAAAAAACAACCCGGTAATTACACAAACAAACATAAACAACATTATTTCAACCAGGTCGCCAATACGTTGGTGGCCTTGCATATCCGCAGCCGAGGTAAGGATCACAAAATTTCCCTGGTTGTCATTATAATAAATTCCAACTGTTTGCCGGTCGCCCTCGGTAAATTCCAGTTGTTTTCGTTTGCGCACCAGGTTAATAACATCACTACTCCAATATTGCTGCCTGTCCCTAATAAATGATGCTGCATTGCGGTCATCATAAAAACGTGTTACTTCGCCGGGAAGCTGTTTCAGGTAGCGTTCACGAACATGGCTTAATGAGTCTGCTGATATCTCATCTGCTTCCAGATACAATTGTGCAGCAACCTTGGCCCTGTCCATTAAACGGCTGTAAAAATCAGCTCTAACAAATGAATTAAAAGTAATAAAGATGGTAGACAGGGCGATCAATAAGATTACCGCGCTGATGAGCGTAAAATAAAGCGCGAGCCTGTTTTTTATCTTCATTCTTTACTTATTGGCTTGTTTTAAAATATACCCCATGCCAATTACGGTGTGGATCAACTTGCTTTTGAAGTCCTTTTCGATCTTTTTTCGCAGATAATTCACATACACATCAATAAAATTTGTACCTGTATCAAAATCTATTTCCCATACCTTTTCGGCAATATACTCCCGAGAAAGTATTTTATTGGGATTTTGCATAAATAGTTCCAATAGGGTGTATTCTTTGGCTGTAAGGGTGATCTGCCTGCCATCCCTTTCGGCAGTTTTGCTCCAGGTATCCAGCTTCAGATCGTCAAACACCATTTGATGATTGCCTTCGTTGCTTTTATTACGGCGTAAAAGAGCCTCAATGCGGGCCAATAATTCGCTGAAATGGAAAGGCTTTACCAGGTAATCGTCTGCCCCGGCCTTAAGGCCTAATACTTTATCATGCACCTGGTTCAATGCTGTAAGCATTAGGATAGGCGTGTTCGCATCGGTTTGCCGTATTTGCCTGCACAATTCAATGCCATTGGTGTCTGGCAGCATTACATCTAATATCAGCAAATCAAATTGTTCCTGCTTTAGAAAAATTTGAGCGCTTACCCCATCACCCGCTGTTTTTACTTTATAGCCATGCTCTTCTAACCCTTTACAAATAAAGGCTGCTACCTTTTGTTCGTCCTCTATTAAACAGATATGATTCATGCGGAACAAAGATGATAATATTTAGCCTTAAATTTAGATGGAGCTCTTATCAAAGAGTTTTTGTAAACAGACCAAATGATTAATATTGTAATGAAATTATTATGCATAAACTAACCCCATTCCATGTTGCTGTTCCGGTATATGATCTGGACGAAGCAAGAAAGTTTTACCGTGAAGTTTTGGGCTGCGCAGAAGGCCGCACCGATGAACTTTGGACCGACTTTGATTTATATGGACATCAGTTCGTAATTCATTATAAACCCAGGCCAGACACTGCAATAAAGCATCATACCAACCCTGTTGACGGGCATGATGTGCCTGTACCGCATTTTGGTGTAGTGCTGGAATGGGAAGAATGGGAAAAACTGGCAGATCGCCTTAAAAAACATAACGTAAAATTTATTATTGAGCCCGGGATCCGTTTCAAAGGTCTGCCGGGAGAACAGGCAACACTATTTTTTGCAGATCCTTCTGGAAACGCATTAGAGTTTAAGGCTTTTAAAGATATGGGGCAGCTGTTTGCGAAGTGAGGCTAAAATATCCTTTGCTGTATCACCGCCATAAAATCAGCCTTAAATTTTTCGCTTACGGGTATCTGTTTGCCTGCTATATAAATATGGTTATCCTGAAATTTTTCCAGTTGTTTGGTATTCACAATGTAAGAATTGTGCACACGTACAAATGGTAGTGGTAACTGTTCCTCAATATCTTTTAAGCGCCTGTAAATAAGCAGTTGCCCGGCATTTGTCACTAATCGCACATATTCTTTTTCGCCCTCAAAATAGAGGATATCATCCAGTCGTATTTTACTGAGCACCTTGCCTGATTTTACAAAGAAATATTCTTTTTCGGGTATCACAACCGGGGCATCAACTGGAGCCTTATTGCCAAAATGCAATTCGATCTTTTGTGTGGACGTAAGGAAGCGTTTTAGGGTTATTGGCTTTAACAGGTAATCAATGGTTTGGAAAGTATAGCTTTCTGCAGCATATTCGGAATAGGCCGTAGTAAATACGATCTTGGTTTCTTTTGGTAATACCGCGGCCAGTTCCATACCGGTAAGCTGTGGCAAATTGATATCCAAAAAAATAAAATCCACTTTTTGTTTTTTTAAAAATGCCATGGCCTCCAGCGCATCGTAACATTTGGCCAAAAGCTCCCATTGGGTAGTTTGGCGGATCAGTATCTCCAGCAGGTTAACCGCGTTGGGTTCGTCATCAATTATAATGCAGCTTAAACTCATGATAAAGGAACTTTTAAGAAGGCTGTAAAATATTGGCCCGAATTATCAATGTTCAATTCAAATTTTGAATCATACAACAAGGTAAGGCGTTTCCGTAAATTTTGTATACCGAAACCATGCGGTGCATCCTGGGCCGGCTTATCGTGTATGCGATTGCGGGTTTGAAAAAGCAGGTACCTATCCTGGTGTATGAGCGATATGTCTATTTGATTATCGCTGCTTGATTTGTCTATCCCATGTTTAAAAATATTTTCTACAAAAGTCATTAACAGCATAGGGGGAATACGTGATTCGGCATTATAATCTTTTACAAAACTGATCTCTGTTTCATGCCGGATGCGGATCTTTTCCAGTGCGATATAATTTTCAAGGAACTGTATCTCGGTTTGCAATGAAACCTCGTCTTTGGGGCTTTCATCCACAAAATACCGCATAATATCAGATAACCGTTCTATCAGAACGGCAGTGCGGGGTGCCTCACGGTAAGCTTCGTAATAAATATTGTTCAGTGTATTAAACAGAAAATGAGGTTGCACCTGTGATTTAAGCAGGTTCAATTCGGCCTGGCTTTTTTGTGCCAATATTTTTTCTGATTGCTGCTTTAAAGAGAAATAGGCAATGGCTATCCGGAAAATAAAGCTAAGCATATAGGTCATAAAGCCGGCAACAATATAATTCAGCGTCATTCCCAACGTCCAGGGCTCGTGAGTTTTGGCAAAATAAGTGTTATAAACAAACATAATGAGGTAGCCCCTTGCCAAGCCGCCACCCACTAAAAGGATGATCACATAAATAACATACTGAACTTTATGCCCCTTTTCATAAAAACGCGGAAACAGGAATTTAATATTTCCATAAATGACCATTACATAAAAAGCCACACTGATGAGGGTGAAATTACAAGCCTGGTAAAATCCGTCCTCGGGTAATAGTGAAAAGAATACGATAAAGAATACAGCTATCCAAACCAACCATTGCAGCTGTGTTATAGTTGCCTGCCCCTTAAACAATTTCATTTTTAAATGTACAAAGCTTTTTTATTTCAATTGCCTGTTTTCAATAACCCGGCCTTTTTATTCAATAAATGCTCCTGCTTTCTTCATTATCCAATTATTGAGTTTATGAACCTAACCGTTAAATATAATCCCGTATGAATTGAAATTATTTTTTATAGATCATAATAAAAACCAATTTTATTAAATAATTCGTGTAAAACCCTTTCACTATCAACCGAATATGAAACTACACCCTATTGCAGAAAAAATAGCACCGGTAATTGCGGCTATTCTATTAATGCTGTCGCACCAAAAAAATATTATTAAAAAGGTGGAGAGCATCAGCTTTCAAAATATTACTTCAATTTATAACCATGAAACCAACATTAATCCTATTTATTAACTTTTAAAACCATTCACATGAAAAAATTATTTGTCGCCGGTTTTGTACTGGCTATCATTCAGTTTACATTTATCAGTTTTGCGCAGGCACAACTCACCTCTTTTCCAAGCGGGGGGTAATAAAACTGCTACCATTGGTGAGCAAATAGGCATTACTAATGTGACTATTCATTACAGCCGCCCCGGTGTTAAAAAAAGAGATGGTCACATATGGGGCGAACTTATCCCCGTAGGTTATGTTGACCAGGGATTTGGCCCGTCAAAATCAGCTCCATGGCGCGCGGGTGCCAATGAAAGCACCACCATCGAATTTTCGACCAATGTGAAAGTTGAGGGGCAGCCCCTTGCAGCAGGGAAATATGGTTTGTTTATTGCCTACGATCCCCACGAGAGCACTTTGATCTTCTCAAAAAATTCAACCTCATGGGGGAGTTTTTTTTATAAACCTGAGGAAGATGCATTGCGCGTAAAAGTAAAACCCACACCCGCAGACAAAAGTGTTGAATGGTTGAAATACGAATTTGCCGATCAGACACCTGGCAGCGCAGTGGTTCAGCTACAATGGGAGAAGCTGGTTATTCCCTTTAAAATTGACGTTGACGAGGTAAATACGCAATTGGAATCTTTCAGGAAGGAGTTACGTACAGACAAGGGCTTTAATTGGGAAAGCTGGGACCAGGCAGCAACCTATTGCGCGCAAAATAAAACTAATCTTGACGAAGCATTATTATGGACCGATACAGCAACCAGCGTAAATTTTGGAGGCAACAAGAGCTTTCAGGCATTGAGCACTAAAGCTATGGTATTGGATGCGATGGGCCGTAGCACAGAGGCTGCTGATGCAATGAAAAAAGCTTTGCCTTATGGTGAAGTGAATGATCTGCATCAATATGGAAGAAAGCTGATTGGCCAGAAAAAATCCAAAGAAGCATTAGAGATCTTTAAAATGAATTATAGTAAAAACCCCAAAATATTTACTACCAATATGGGTATGATGAGGGGATATTCTGCCGTGGGCGACTATAAGAAAGCATTAACATATTCTCAAAAAGCGAAGGACCTGGCGCCGAACAAGCCTAACAAAGACGCGGTTGAAAATGCCATTAAAGCTTTGCAGGATGGCAAGGATATGAACTAATTAATCAACAGTTGGCCGGTGACCATTAGTGGTTCCCGGTCAATTATATAATTTTAATTCATCACAATTCATTCAATACTAATGTCATGTTTATTTTAACCGGGCAATCAAAAAAAACCATCCTTAGCGTTCTGATCTGTTGTACAAGTTTTATGGCATTTAGTCAAAATATTGTTGATACTGCTGCCAGGCCACAAGTTTTTGCACATGGAGTAGCATCTACTCCGTATGATGAGTGGGCCACTTCATTTACCCCCGATGGCAGAACCGTGTTTTTTTCGCAGGGCGGCCTTTATTGGACCATTTGTTTTTCAAAAATGGTGGCTGGAAAATGGTCAAGGCCCAATGTGATCAGTTTTTCGGGAAAATGGAATGATACAGATCCATTTGTGAGCCCGGATGGAAAACGAATGTTCTTTATTTCAAACCGGCCGGTGGATACGGCCTCCGACAAAAATAAATACAATAAAAACTATCATATATGGTATGCAGATTGTCTTGCTGGCGATAATTGGTCTGCACCGCATCACCTGGATGCACCTGTAAATATAAACGGCTCTAATAACTATGCGCCATCCGTCAGTCGTTCAGGCACACTCTGTTTTTGCTCGCGTGGGAGGGATGGGCACGACGGAATGGCCAGCTATTCGGCCAAATGGCTGGGAGATCATTATGATACACCTCAGCTATTTACTTTAAACGGGAAGGAAGATAGCAGGACCCCTTCATCGCCCCCGATGAAAGCTACTTGATATTTTTGACGGGCAATGATATATTGATCAGCTTCCATCATGGCGATGACTGGTCGGTCCCTCAGAAACTTGGGCCACAGGTTAACAATGGCGATTCAAATTCTTCGCCGTACGTTTCGGCCGATGGCAAAATGCTCTATTATTCATCCAGCCGTGTAAAAGGATTTTATAAACGGGACTTAAAAGGTAAGCCGTTAAATTATGATGAATTGGTAACCGAAATGAATAGCCCCTTCAATGGCAGGGGAAATATATTAGTGATACCCATTAATATCCCCAAGACTATCAATTAAAACACAATTTAAAGCAATGCAGATTTTGATCTTTATCGGACTATTTATACTTGGCGGCCTTTTAAATTTCATAATAAATCTTAAAGCCTCATCTGTTGGCCGCGTTGCTAAAGGATATATATATTTGGCGCTGCTTTTAAGTATTAATGTTTGGATATTCTATTTTTTAGGGATCAAAAGCACCATTGTCCTTAATATCTTATCATCGATAATGAGTTGGGGCGGCATGGTGGGGCACTTGATATTAGGTTATTTAATGGGCAATATATTATTTGCTTTAGAACAGGCAGAAACCCCCTCAGATAATTATCCAATAAAAGAAATAAACCGGTTAACGCTATGGGGCCTCTCCATTTTAACCGGTAATTTATTTATACTGGCAACGGTTGGTAAAATGAGAGGTTTTGCCGAAATGACTGCTTTCTTTACAACATCGGGGTATGGCATTTGGTTCCTATACTTTATTATGTCGGCCGAAGCTCTTGGAGGTTTAGGGATATTGCTGCATTTTAAAATTAAAACAGGTCCTGTGGCTACCACCGGGCTAATGCTGATCATGCTTGGCGCGGTTTACACACACTGGCATAATAAAGATCCATTTTCTGATTCATACGCTGCAGTAATGCAGTTCATAACTTTATCCTTAATACTTATTCTCTATTATTTTGAAAAACGGGCTAATTGCAAACCAACTGTTACCTCCATCTATATTGTATAATATTTTCAAGAAGCTGTCTAACTTTCAATAAGGTTAAATTATTTAATTCAAATCAGCAATTTTGACGCATATAACAAAAAGGAATTTTATATTTGATAAATAACCGCCAATTATATATTTCCTTTATTTTATGCAGATAATCAGGTGCACTACGCTTGCTGAATTGAATGAACGGGCTTCGGATCTTTTGATAGAAGAGCTGAAACAAAACCCTCAATCGTTGGTCTGTGCGGCCACCGGTAATTCGCCTACCGGCGCTTATCAAAAGCTGGCAGAAAAACAAGGTTCAATAATTGTTGAAAATTTAACTTTCATCAAGTTGGACGAATGGTACGGCCTGGGCCCGGATGATGCAGGTTCATGCGACTACTATCTTCATAAATATTTATTACAACCCTTAGAAGTATCTGCCGAAAGATATATAGCATTCAACGGTAAAACCGATGATCCCGAAAAGGAATGCAGCCGCATAGCCAAATATCTCGACGAGCATGGTCCGATAGATATCTGCATTTTAGGTTTGGGCGCTAACGGCCATATTGCCTTTAATGAACCTGCCGATAAGTTACAGCCCCGTGCGCATTTGGGTACATTAAGTGAAACCTCATTAACGCATACCATGGTCATGGACTCTGGTGCTGTGGTTAAATATGGCCTTACCCTGGGTATGGCAGATATATTGCGATCAAGAAGAATAGTGCTGCTGGTAAATGGCACGCACAAGAACGCGGTAATGGAAAAGCTTTTAGAACAAAAAATAAGCACACAACTACCTGCCTCGTTTTTATGGCTGCACCCGGATGTGCAATGGTTTTATTGTGATAATGATAATTGATGATGGGAAAAGGAACTGAAAAAAACACCTACGATGCTATTGTAATAGGTTCGGGCATCAGTGGGGGCTGGGCCGCAAAAGAATTATGCGACCTGGGCATAAAAACCCTGGTTTTGGAGCGCGGCCGGAATATTGAACATATCAAGGATTATCCTACGGCAACCAAAGCCCCATGGGATTTTCCGCACCGTATGGAAGAGCCATTGCAAGTGCTTAAGGATAACCCGGTGATCAGTAAGTGCTATGCCTATGGCGAGGATACCCAACACTTTTTTGTTAAGGATAAAGAGCATCCATATATTCAGGAAAAACCATTTGATTGGATACGTGGCTACCAGGTAGGCGGTAAGTCTATTATGTGGGGTCGTGCCTGCCAGCGCTGGAGTAACTTTGAATTTTCTGCACCGCAGCGTTATGGTTACGCTGTAGACTGGCCCATAAGGTATGATGATATTGCTCCATGGTATTCACACGTTGAAAAATTTTCGGGTATCTGCGGCGATCGGGATGGTTTAGAAGCTTTACCAGATGGCGAATATTTGCCACCTTTCGAAATGAGCTGTGTAGAGGAGGATATACAGAAAAAATTAAAAGCCCATTATAAAGACCGCTTTATGGTGCGCACCCGCTGGGCACATTTAACTAAACCTCAGCCTATACATTTAGAACAAGGCCGGGGCCAGTGCCAGGCCAGGGATCTGTGTACGAGAGGCTGCCCTTTTGGGGGATATTTTAGTTCGGTTTCATCAACTTTACCCTGGGCAAAAAAAACCGGTAACTTAACCATCCGGCCATTTTCTGTAGTACACTCCATTATTTATGATGAACAGAAAGGCAAAGCCAGAGGTGTGCGTATTATTGATACCAACACTAAAGAGGAGGTAGAATATTATGCCAAAGTAATATTCCTGAATGCGGCTTGTTTAAATACCAACCTTATTCTGCTCAACTCTACTTCATCCCGCTTTCCTAATGGTTTAGGAAATGATAGCGGCTTATTAGGCAAATATATCGCTTTCCAGAATTACAGGGCCAGTGTGCACGGAACCGTTGAAGGATTTGAGGATAAATATTATTATGGTCGTAACCCCACCAATCCCATCATCGCCAATTACCGCAACCTGCACAAGCAGGATACCGATTACTTAGGGGGCTTTTTAACGTTTGTTTATTCCAACCGGGGTAAGCAGCAGTGGAACGATGGCATCGGCGCCAATTTGAAAGATTCATTAACCGAGCCAGGCCCATGGCGTGCAGGCATGTATATGCAGGGCGAAACTATACCAAAAGAGTCCAACCACGTAAGGTTAAGCAAGGACCAGAAAGATCCCTGGGGTATTCCGCAATTGATCACCTCCGTTGGTTACGATGACAACGACGATAAAATGGTAAAGGACTTTTTGAATCAAAGCGCCGAAATGCTGGAGATAGCGGGACTAAAAGATATCGGCAAGCACGATACCCACCAGGCACCTGGGTTAGACATTCACGAAATGGGCGGTTGCCGCATGGGACACGATCCCAAAACATCGTTATTAAATAAGTGGAACCAACTGCACCTCTGTAATAATGTATATGTAACCGATGGCGCCTGCATGACGAGTACTGGTAACCAAAGCCCGTCTATTTTATACATGGCTTTTGCCGCACGGGCAGCCAACCATGCGGCTGAGGAAATGAAAAAAGGCAATATCTAAAATATCCACCATGTCAGACAGAAGATCATTTATACTCAATACGGCTCTTTTAGGCCTAACCCTGCCTTTTATAAAAAAGAGAGAATTGTTCTCTTGTATTTCTGATACCAATCCCAGCCACAAGTTACCGGCATTGGGCATCCAATTGTATATGGTAAAGGAGGATATGGAAAAGGATACCCCCGGCACACTGAAGAAATTAGGTGAAATGGGTTATACCCAAATTGAAAGCTACGGCGGTAACAAAGGGATGTTCTGGGGCATGAGCAATAAAGAATTCCAAAAACTGGCTGGCGGATACGGGTTGACGTTAGTATCCAGTCACTATAACAATGAGCCCGGCGGATTTGAGCAGCAGGCGGATAAGGCGGCAGAAATAGGTATGAAATATTTGATTTGTCCCTGGAAAGGCCCTCAAAAATCAATCGATAATTTTAAACACTTTGCTGATGAGTTTAATAAAAATGGCGAGATTTGCAAAAAGCATGGTATGCGTTTTGGTTATCACCCACACGATTACCCCTACAAAAAAGTAGATGGACAGCTACCTATAGATGTGCTGCTGGCCAATACTGATAAGAACCTGGTTGATTTCGAGATGGATTTTTACTATACGGTAACCGAAGGGCAAGATCCCGAAGCCTACATAAAAAACAACAGCCACCGGTTTAAACTTTGCCACATGCGTGATGTGTTGAAACATCGTTTGCCGGCAGGCAGTGGGGAAGAATCAGCTTGTGATCTGGGACAAGGCATTATCAATTACCCACATCTGCTTGCCACCGGACTGGATAATGGGATGCAATACTTTTTTGTTGAACAAAGCCGTTTTCACAATGAAACGCCTTTACAAAGCGCCAAAGTAAATATCGATTATCTAAAAACACTTCGCTTAAGCTAAAATTTATGATAGGGTTTCTGAAAAAAACCATCCACCAGCTTATTGAAATCATCGCGGTGTTCTTTTAAAGTAGGATGGCCCGAGTTGGGTACAACCCATAAATAGGCATTGTCAATAGCCTCGTATATTTTGGCGGTGTGTTCTATGGGTATTAAATCATGGTCGCCGCATATGATCAGTGACGGGCATTTTATCGCTTTCAGGGCCGAAAAAGGTATGTTGGGTTGACCGTAGTCGAGCATAAACATTTTCCAATCATCTTTTTCCTTATA
>JAQBOK010000042.1 GCA_028288085.1 Mucilaginibacter sp. | reverse complement strand
CCAACCTGGCCTCGTATGAAGCCATGCGCTATGCCGATCCGAAATACAATTCGCTGATCAGCCAGATCAAGGGCTTTGGCAAAGCGCCCGAACCGCAAAAAGGCAAAAGCTACAACTATACCCTGGCTGCCACCAAAGCCTTTTTTACCGTAGCCCACAAAGTAACCTTTTCCATTGATACGCTGAAGAAGTACGAGGACAAGGTTTACGCGATGTTTAAAGCCTCGCTGGATGATTCCACCTATGCCCGCTCGGTGGCATTTGGAGAACAAATAGGAAAAGTGATCCTGAAACGGGCATCGGTGGATAATTACCCCCAAACCAGGGGCAAACCCAAATACCTGGGCAATAACGGGCATGCCCAATGGCGGCCCACCGCACCGGATTATTTTGACGGGGTAGAATATTGCTGGGGCACGATGGAACCCTTTGTGATCAGTTCCTCCAAACAATTCCCGCTGCCGCCGCCGGCCGCTTACAGTGAAGATCAAAACAGCGAATATGTAAAACAGGCGCAGCAGGTTTACCAGCTGAACAAACACCTGAGCGACCAGCAAAAGCTGATCGCCCGTTTCTGGGATGATAACCCTTTTGTGGTGGTGCACAACGGCCACATGATGTTTGCCGATAAAAAGATCACCCCGGGAGGGCACTGGATCGGGATCACTTCAATTGCCTGTAAACAAACCCATGCCAATGCGGTAAAAACGGCCCAGGCCTATGCCCTTACCTCGGTTGCGCTGTTCGACTCGTTTATCTGCTGCTGGGAGGCCAAGTATGATTACAGCTATACCCGGCCGATCACGGTGATCAATGAGACCATTGACCATAACTGGCTGCCCTTGCTGCAAACACCACCCTTCCCGGAATACCCGGCAGGGCATGCGGATATCAGCGGCGCCTCGGCAGAAGTGCTGACCCATTTGTTTGGCGACAACTTTAAGTTCAATGATACCACAGAGATGAGGTACATCGGCCTGAAGCGGAATTTCGATTCGTTCATTAAGGCGGCAAACGAAACAGCGATGAGCAGGAACTATGGAGGTATCCATTTTCTGAACGGGGTAAACAGGGGAGCCGCACAGGGTCACCAAATAGGAGAATATATCTGGGGAAAATTAAAACTAACCAAATAACACTGATTAATATTATGAAACTAGCCAAAACCGGGATTTATACAACTTGCCTGGTACTATTTGTATTTTTGCTTTCAGGAAGCGTATTGTTTAATAGCTGTAAAAGGAAACAAGGAATTTCCTTCCAGGCCACGGGAGATACCATAGCGGATGGAAAAAAATTGGTTCAAATATATTGCGCACAATGCCATCAGGAAACTCCCGCCAATTTGCTAACCAATGATGTATGGAAGTTTCATGTATTGCCCTCCATGTCGCATTACATAGGACTTTCAACTTATGGTACCGAATATTTTAAAAGAAATCCTGATAGTGCAGGAATTTCATTTGAAAATTGGCAAATAATATTGGCGTATTACAAAAAACTGGCGCCGGCCGTCTTATCACCAGCAAAACCTCCTGTACCATTAATTAATGATTGGGCTGGCTTTACATTAAAAAAACCTGCGCCGGGTAATGAAATTGCTTATACCACCATGGTTGTTGCCGATACATCCACACATAAAATATATACCAGCGACCTGTTTACCCAAAAACTATATGAATGGGACAAGGACCTTAATCCGCGTATTGTTGCACAGCTTCCATCTGCAAGTGTAAATGCCATTTTTATAAAAGACAATAAAGGCGCAAAACAGGCAGTGGTCTCGTGTATAGGCCAAATTCAGCCGGTAGATTTTCCAAACGGAAGGGTGGTGAAAGTTGATCTAAATCAAAAAAGTGAGATCACTAATCCCGAAGTGATATCATCAGACCTGGCAAGGCCGGTACAAACCATTTCCGGGGATTTTAATAAAGATGGTTTAACTGACTGGGTGATTTGCGGACAAGGTAATAACACCGGAGGTGTTTATTTATTAACACAAAAGCCCGATCACTCATTTACCCAAAGCAATATTATTGACAGGGCAGGTTCTGTACAGGCACAGGTAGGTGATTTTAATAATGATGGGTGGCAGGATGTGATGGTATTGTTTGGAAGCGGCGACGAGGGTTTATGGCTATTTTTAAATGATCATAAAGGAGGGTTTACTTATAAAAACTTGTTGCGTTTCCCACCGGTTTATGGATCAACCAGTTTTCAGTTGGTTGATATTAATCATGATGGGAAACTCGATTTGATCTATACCTGCGGCTATAATTTCAGGGATTCACGCATATTGAAGCCCTATCATGGTTTATATATCTTTTTAAACCAGGGCGATTGGGATTTTAAACAAAGCTATTTTTATCCTATTAATGGTTGCGTTAAAGCCATTGCTACAGATTTTGACGGGGATGGTGACCTTGATATTGCCACCATTTCGTTTTTTGCCGATTTGAAAAATAAGCCGGCCGAAGGGTTTATTTATTTTGAACAGGATAAGCCAATGAGTTTTAAACCCCATGCAATACCTGTAAGTAACTACGGCCGCTGGATGACTATGGATGTAGATGATACAAACCACGATGGCAAGCCCGACATCATATTAGGCAATTATTCTACAGGTTTTATTCTGCAGGAAGATCTAAAGCCTTTTTGGGATAAACATCTGCCATTTATTATTTTAGAAAACCACACCAAAAAATAAAGTTATTCAAAAAGAATAACCTGATCATAAAAAGCCAGGCAGGCCACTTTCAGAAGTGTGCAGCCTGGCTTTTTATTTTAGTGTGTTTTAGATTTTAAATAAGCCAATATTTTTTGTGTTTGTTCTGGATATATGGCTATGTGGTGTGTGTGCACAGGGGTTCCCTTATCCCCGGCAATTATAAGTTTAGAAGGCAATGCCGGCATATGGCATGATATGCAATTGTTTTTTAATATATCTGCGCCTAACTGGTTGGTTAATTTGCATATATTATGAGTGTCATTATTATGGCAGGTCATGCAGCGGCCAGCATATAATACCAGGTTAGTCCTGTCGCTCACGTGGGTATCATGGCAGGATGAACAATCCATTTGGCTGTTAATAAAACATTTGCTGCTTTCTAATAAACCTCTTTGATTGCCGTGCACATCAATGTGTTTATAGTCAATGGCTTCAGCAGAAACAGGTACAAGATAATTGGTAATAGTATCTTTCGGCTTAAAACCAAATGTAGGTTTTGGAATATGACTATTGGCACCCGAATGGCATATAGCACACATGTTTATTTTTTGATCACGAGTTAATGATTTGAATGTCACTATATATTTTGCCTTTTTTTCGCCGGGATTATCAAGATGGAATTTAACATGCTCTGCTGCCGGTCCGTGACATCTCTCGCAGTCAACACTATAAACAAGGGAGCTTTTTTCAAACCCCTCTGAGTTTCCGTTAAAACCAGGTAAAGCGGCTGGCGCCTGTTTAATATACGATGCGTGGCAATCCAGGCATTTGGTTCCAATACCACGTTCAAACACTATTTTATTAGTGTCGTATCCCGGGCTGTTTATCCAGCTATGTATATTGATATTGTAGGATATAGGCAACTGGAACAATTCATTAGTAAACCAATAGGCATAGGTTTGCCCTTTTATTCCTCCAAATGTAATGTCAAAAGGTCGTGATTGTTGCGCTTTTCCATTTTCATAACTTGTTTGGAAAAAGCCGCTATCGCGTTTGTCCATTATTACCTTTTTATCAGCATTAAAAATAAATTCATTTGAGCCTTTTGCAAAGCTGCCCTGTATAGTATTGAGGTTAGATGGTTGCGAAGCCATAAAATGTGCCGTGTGTAAATAAGAGGTGGCAATATCCTTATGGCAACTCCCGCAGGCGGCTGAACCGGCATATGCTGATCCTCTTGGGTCCTCGCTCTTTTTGAGATTGAAGCATTGTGAAAAAACAAGAATTAACGGAACTAAAAATATTCCAAACCGGAACAGTTTCTTTTGCAGCATGGCTAGTATAAAAAGGAAAAAAATACGCTTAGGATTAAAGCATCCTAATATACATAAATATTTAAGGCATCAAAACTTGTGAAATCATTCATCAATAATAATTTCTTATACTTCTATAAAGCCTAAAATGAAATTATATTTATAATAATGGACAGGTTTAAATTATGCTGTTCAAAATAGTATAATAAAAAGGTAAATTAGTACAATTTGCCCTTGGGCTTTGTTAAGTAGTTTTACAAGACTTATTTATACTAATGAAAAGACTCTTTTATGTTTCAGTTCTTCTCCTGTTTATTGATTTTCTGTCTATTACCAGCGTATTTGCCCAAAATGGAATTGTTAAACAGGTTAAACTGATCAATTTCGACCTGCAGTCGTCTGCCCTGGTCAAAGAGAGCGGCAATGATCTGTCATCATCAAACTATCATTCGGGTATTTATTGGTTTCCGGTTAAGGTGCCATCAACAGTACTAACCAGTTTGGTGGCCAATCATATTTACCCGGACCCTTACCAGGGTTTAAATAATATGCTGATACCTGATGCATCAGACCAGTTCAATAAGGAATATAACCTGGAGCAGTACAGCCATTTACCCAACGATCCAAACCCGTGGAAAAAACCTTATTGGTATCGTACCACCTTTAAAGTGCCTGCTGCGGATAAGGGGAGGCGTTTCCAACTGATATTTAAGGGGATCAATTACCGGGCAGCGGTATGGGTTAATGGCAAACAAATAGCTGATTCAACTCAAATGGTTGGCATGTTTGCCGAGCATAACCTGGATGTAAGTAAAGTACTCATAGCAGGTGCCGAAAACGCGCTGGCTGTGGAGATTTATCCGCTGGATTTTCCCGGGCTGCCATCAAAAGAACAATTACAGGCATTAGGGCCATTTTATGAAAATGGAGGCCCTACAGGGGATATTGGTAAAAACGTTACCATGTTGTGCACTGTAGGCTGGGACTGGATGCCACCTGTTAGAGACAGAAATATGGGTATCTGGCAGCCGGTTTATTTGCGTACTACCGGCGCAGTAACTATTGGTCGCCCCAAATTAGTTACTGATCTGCCTAAACTGCCCGATACCAGTATAGCTAAAATTTCATTAAACCTTACTTTGTCGAATAATACAGGTTTCGCTAAAATGGGGAAACTGGCAGTAAGTATTAAGCCCGAAAATTTTGCAGGTGCACCGGTTCAGTTTTCGCAAGCAGAAAATGTGAATGCAAATTCAGCGACAGATGTTGCACTTAATGCCGATAAAATAAATCAGCTGATCATTCATCAACCACATTTATGGTGGCCAAATGGTTATGGCAGGGCCAATTTGTACCGTATCCGCTTGCAATACAGTGATGCAAATGGCATACAGGATGATACTACTTTTGTATTCGGTATCCGCACCGTAAGCTCAAAAGCAACCATGGTAAATGGTTTTGTGCGACGCGATTTTTACGTAAACGATAAGCGTGTGCATCTGAATGGGGGCGCCTGGGTGCCAGATCTGATGGTTAACCGCGATTCGGCCCGGTATGATTATGAAATGCACCTGTGCCGCAATGCCAATGTAAACCTGGTGCGTATATGGGGTGGTGGTGTAACACCTCCTGATGCCTTTTGGAATGCGGCAGATCGTTATGGATTGATGGTGTGGTCGGATTTTTGGGTAACCGGTGATACTCAAGGAGAATTTAAAGGTTCGCCAGATTGGCCACTGGAAGGAAATGTATTTATTAATAATGTAAAAAGCACCATATACCGTATCCGCAACCATCCAAGTTTATTGGTTTGGACTGGGGGCAACGAAGGGCATGCCCGCAAAGAATTGTATGATGCTATGCGCGATAATATCATTGGTATGGATGGCACAAGACCATTTATACCAAGTTCGTCGGGCTTTGCCAAACTGCCTGCCGGGTGGAAAGGCTCCTGGCCCGATGATATGCCCTCAGGTGTTTACAGCGGTGGCCCCTATGCATGGAAAGACCCTAAAGTATATTATAAACTGGCCGATGCGGGCCGCGATTGGGTATTTAAAGATGAAACAGGTATACCATCGCAGCCGCCTTATACTACTTTAGCTAAAACCATACCCAACCTGGTTTGGGATACCAAGCTACCTTTCCCGCTTAATAATTCGTGGGGATATCATGACGCGGCTACAGGAGCCGCACGCTATGATGATTATTATAATGAAATGGCAAAAAGATATGGCTCGCCAACAACTATGGTCAACTTTTCTGATAAGATGCAGCTGATGAACTATGTTGGTTACCAGGGGATATTTGAAGCCGCAGGTCATAAACTGAATGAAACCGGAGGCGTAATGCTATGGAAATTAAATGCGGCGCTACCAAGCGTTGTGTGGCAGATATACGATTGGTACCTGGAACCAAACGCGGGGTACTACGCTATGCAAAACTCTTGCGAGCCCGTCCATATACAATTTAACCAGGACGATTCTACCGCCGCTGTGATCAACCGGGTGCACCGTGCTACAGGCAGCATGACTGCCGAAGCAAGCATTTATAACATCCAAAGCAAACTAATTAAATCGGTTAATGTGGGCCATGTGGGGCTGGCTACGGCCGGTACGCAGGAGGTTATACCATTAAAAGATATATTAAAGGATATTAAAGAGATTAGCTTTGTGGTGCTGAACCTAAAAAACACAGCCGGTAAAATAATCTCACACAATGTTTACTGGTTATCGCCCGGCAATGATTTTACAAACCTGAATAATATGAAGGGCACCCAGGTGCAGGTAAAAATTTTAAAAGCCGAAAAAGGTATCAGCGAAAATAAATGGACACTGCAATTCACTAATAATACAGGGCAATTGGCATTTTTTGTGCGCCCGCAGTTGATGAGAAATGGGGAGGAAGTAATGCCGAGCTATTGGACAGGCAATTACTTTACACTGGCACCGCATGAGAATATCACCGTTTCTGTAAGTGCGCCGGTTGCCAAATTAGGCAGCGGCCAACCTGCCGTTTTGGTTGAAGGATGGAATGTAGAAAAGCAAATGATCACCCTGCCCGCAAGCGTTAAATAATACTCAAACCAACACCTTAAAATAGCAAGGCCTTCCAACCATTGGGAGGCTTTTGTGTTAATAAAGAAACTGTTGAACGGTATCATTTAGAGCCTGCCTGCGGTAGGCAGGGGATGGTGATAAATGGCACAATTTTAGATGAAATTTGAGTCTGCTTTAAATACCTGCTAACTTGCATTATCTAAAACATGGAAAACACAGATGTAATAATTATTGGTGCCGGCGCAACGGGTTTAATGGCTGCTTATACACTGGGTAAAGCCGGTAAAAAAGTGATTGTTCTGGAAGCACGAAACCGCGCCGGTGGCCGGATACATACTATTGATGATGCTTCTTTCATTAACCATGCTGAACTGGGCGCCGAATTTGTTCATGGCAATTTGCCTGTAACTTTAAAATTGTTAAAAGAAGCAGGGATTACTTATGCTTCTGCCCATGGTGAAATGTGGCATTATGATAAAGGTGAATTTGATAAGGAATTTCAGCAGGTAGAAGGTTGGGATATGCTTATGAGAAAACTGAACGAATTGCAGCAGGATACCAGCATTGGTGTTTTTTTGGAGCAGCAATTTGCCGGTGAGAAATACAGGCATTTAAAGGAATCAGTTAGAAAATATGTTTCAGGTTATGATACTGCCGATCCGTTTATGGCAAGCGCATTAGCCCTGCGTAAGGAGTGGCAAAACGAGGATGAGGATGCGCAATACCGTATACATGGCGGTTATGGCCGAATGATCAATTACCTGGCAAACGAAAGCCAGGTGAACGGTGCGCAATTATTCTTAAATACGACAGTAAAAGAAATCTATTGGGAAAACAGGCATGTTGAGGTAATTGCAGCCGATGGGGTAAGTTATCGTGCCCAAAAAGTAATTATTGCTTTGCCTTTGGGGGTGTTACAAGCCAATGGTGCAGTTAATTTTAGTCCGTCTGTACCTCTGTACCAGGAAGCCATACGGCAAATGGGTTTTGGGTCGATCATTAAAGTGTTACTGGAATTTAAAAATGCTTTTTGGGAAGATGAAGAAGCTGCTAAATTAGCGGGTAGCAGCTTAAAGGAAATGGGTTTCTTATTGTCAGATGAAGAAATACCTACCTGGTGGACACAATTCCCGGAACATTCTACCTTACTTACCGGATGGCTGGGCGGGCCGCCTGCAGCAGAGAAAAAAGATACTTCTGACGAAGAAATATTACGACAAGGGCTTCAATCCTTAGCTAATATTTTCAAACGTAATATGGAAGATCTGAAAACTGATTTAACAGCATGGAAGGTGGTTAACTGGACGGCCGATCCTTTCACGCGAGGCTCTTATGCCTATGATACCGTTGCAGCGCCCGAAGCCCGCAAAATATTAACTAATCCTGTAAATCACACCATCTATTTTGCAGGTGAATATTTGTATGAAGGGCCTGCTATGGGAACTGTGGAAGCCGCTTTAACGAGTGGGATGGAAGTGGCGAGGGAATTACTTTGATGTGGGTGCCCAATAATTTCCAGACAAAACAATCATATCCAGTAACTTTATACTGTTGTCATAATAATCGTAATCCTTCAGTTTAAAATTCAGCAGGTAATCCCATACATCATTTAGCCATTGCTGGTTTTTTCTATCAACCATAGCCGCAACCGCAAACGGGCCGATAAAGCTCAGTGCCTCAAAATACCGCCCTTTAATATCGTTGCCATCTAAAGTGTACCCTGCAGAAATATTGTCTGGTTTGTTGCTGGTTGTCTCCCTTATCCAGCGATTAATTTTCCCCACCATTATTTTTGATCTTTTATCACCCGTTAACAAATAATCGGTAGCAATGCGCCATGGAACCCGGCAGGCATTATAATTATAATAACCATCATAGGCGGATTCCAGGTAATGGGGTTGGGCAGGTGTAGTTTTTTTGTTTATATGCCTTATAAAATCAGGTATCAGTCCGGCATCGGGGCTGTATTTTTTCTGTAAAATGCTAAAAAGTTTATAGGTTGAATTGGTCACCTTACTCCATCTATAATCATGCGTAGCGTTACTAAACGCCTTAAAATGATCGGGCATAAAATCCGAAGACCGGGTATCATAATAATCCGGGCTGTCATATTCTATTGCATCACTCAGTAATACAGAAAAAGTGCGTGGGTTAATTTCGTACTGCATAATTGCTGCTATCATACTGCGCGCTTCCTTTAAATAATTGATACTCCCCTTGCTGCCCCATTGTGTGTGCGCCAACAATAGCGAATAAGCTATATCCATATCGCCATCAGTTGCGGAGCTTTTGTCAATATCCCTGCAGTTTTTATCCTGTGCCCAGGCCATCAGGTATTTATGATTGCCGGGATGTGCCTTGTAATAATTGTAAAGGCCATCAAACGTAATTTTTGCCGATGCATCAGCGCCGCCCATCAACGCGGTGATTGTCATGCCGTAACCCTGTCCTTCAGATACACATTGCTTATTGCCCTTTCGCTCAAACCAAACATAATATTCATTGGGGTTACAACCGGTTTTTATATATCGTTTTTTCCATTGATTATAAAAGTTGATGGTTAGCTGATCTAAACGTGCCTGTGGAATATGATTTGGTTTGATGCTGCCCTGAAAATAATGTACATGCTGCGGAAAAGACTTTAGCGCCTGTTGAGCAAACAGAGGAATGTCAAAAAAAAGTAAAACAATAAATAGTACATTTAATCTGCGGTTCATAAAAGCAAGTTCGGATTATGATACCAAAATACATTTTTTAAACGTGTAAAGGCACTTTATGATACTTTACTGACTTTTAAGTTGGTAAAATGATAAGGTGGTAGAGGCGCGGACTTAGCATTCGTAACAACGATAATACTTAAACGTCAGTTTCACTTAGTGGATAAATTTTACTTTTGTCGTGTCAATACTACACATATGTTTAACATCCCATTAAAGCATTCTATTTTAACAATCCTGGGTGTTTTATTTGTTTTCGAACTACAAGCACAAAAGGTATTAACCATGAAAGATGCCGAGCAAACGGCACTCAGCAATTACGGCTCTATAAAAGCAAAAGCTAATCAGCTGAATTCATCAAAAGCCTTTTTAACCGAAACAAAAACTGAATATCTTCCTGATGTGAGCATTTCTGCACAGCAGGATTACGGAACTATCAACGGGCAAAACGGTCCTTTATATGGTTATCACGGATTAAGCGTCGCGTCATCAGGTCCGGCTTTAGGTAATCAAAACTGGAACGCGGCCTTTGGTTCATTATACCTGGCTAATGTAAACTGGGATTTCTTTTCGTTCGGAAGATCAAGAGAAAAAGTTAAAGTCCAAAAAACGGTTGTTTCACTTGATGAGACCGACCTGGCACAGGAACAGTTTCAGCACGAGATACGGGTGGCATCTACCTATCTTAATTTATTAGCGGCCCAGCAATTGGCCAAGGCCGAGCAGGATAACCTTAGCCGCAGCCTTGATCTGCAAAAGGTAGTTGTAGCCAGGGTAAAAAATGGCCTCAACCCGGGTGTAGATTCATCATTGGCTAATGCCGAAGTATCCAACGCCCGCATTGCTTTAACCAATGCACAGCAAACCGAGCAGGACCAGGGCAACCAACTGGCGCAATACCTGGGTATACCTCCCCAAAACTTTTTGCTTGATAGCACTTTTGTAACTAAAGCCCCTAACAATGCCGATCCGCAAACTACGCTCATCGCGGATGATCACCCACTATTAAGATATTATCGTAATCGTATTGGCGTGAGTGATGAGCAGGCTAAATATTACAGCACATTCAGCTATCCCACTTTTAGTTTATTTGGAGTTTACCAGGGCAGGGGTTCGGGATTTAGCTCAGGGTTTCTCACCAACCAGAATGATTATACCAGCAATTATGGGAGTGGGGTTGACCCAACCCGGTATAATTACTTGCTTGGTGTGGCATTTATATGGAATATCACCAATCCTTTCAGGGTGCATTACCAGGTGAAATCGCAAAGATTTACATCTGAACAGTACCGGGACGAATATAACCTGGTTGGGCAGCAATTGCATGATCAGCAGGTATTGGCCGAAACCAGGATAGCAAATGCACTGAAAAATTACCGGGAAGTGCCGGTTGAGGTACAAGCGGCCACGGATGCTTACAATCAAAAGTTTGCGCTGTATAAAAACGGACTTGCCAATATTGTTGATTTTACCCAGGCGCTTTACACCTTAAACCGCGCGGAGGTAGATAAGGATATTGCTTCTAATAACGTTTGGCAGGCACTTTTGTATAAAGCCGCCGCCACCGGCGACTTTGGAATATTTATAAATAATTTTTAATAAAATATAACACAATTACATGGGATTGATTAAAGGAGCGCTGCAAAGGCCAATTACTATACTTGTAATAGTAGCGGGTTTGTTTTTCTTTGGTATCAGCGCGGTACGCACCATTAAGATAGATATTTTCCCCAATCTTAACCTGCCGGTAATATACATATCGCACCCTTATGGCGGTTTCACACCAGACCAAATGGAATCTTATTTTGGGAAGCAGTATGTTAACTTATTGCTATATGTATCTGGCGTTAAAAGTATCGAAACCCGCAATATTACAGGTTTAACGCTTATTAAGCTAACCTTTTACGAAGGCACAAACATGGCCCAGGCCGCGGCGGAGGTAACCGCATACACCAACAGGGCCCAGGCTATTTTTCCACCTGGTTCGCAGCCGCCGTTCATTTTGAGGTTTGATGCTTCAACACTTCCGGTAGGGCAGTTAGTGCTTACCAGCCCCACCCGCAGTAATAATGAGTTGCTTGATTTGGCTAACTTATATGTACGGTCGTCATTTACAACCATACCGGGTTTGGTGGCGCCGGCACCTTTTGGTGGTAACACCCGTACTGTGGTAATAAAGGTTGATCCCCAACTATTACGGTCACATAACTTAACGCCCGACCAGATAGTGGCGGCACTGCGTGATAATAACCAGAATACACCTGCCGGCAACGTCCGTATAGGAGATTATAACTACTTAACGCCATCGAATACTACCATAAAAAAGATCCCGGATTTTGGGGATATACCTTTATATAAAAATGGGGTACAAACTGTTTTTATACATGATGTAGCTTCTGTTGAAGATGGAGCCGACATTACGAGCAGCTACGCATTAGTAAATGGGAAACGATCGGTTTATTTACCCATAACCAAATCTGCTGATGCATCTACTTGGGAAGTGGTGCAAAATTTGAAAAAAGCCATCCCGCGTTTCCAGGCTTTATTACCCCCTGATGTAAAGCTGTCTTATGTATTTGATCAATCGGTATATGTAATTAACGCGGTAAAAAGTTTAGCCGAAGAAGGTGCTATTGGCGCTGTACTTACGGGCTTAATGGTGTTGTTTTTCCTGGGTGATAAGCGTGGTGCTTTGATTGTAATATTAACAATCCCTACCTGTATCATATCGGCTATATTTTTCTTATCACTATTTCATCAAACCATCAATATCATGACCTTAAGCGGGCTATCGCTTGCTATAGGTATTTTGGTTGATGAATCAACGGTGACGATAGAAAATATACATCAGCATTTTGATATGGGCAAGCCCAAGGCACTGGCTATCTGGGATGCCTGTAAGGAAATCGCTTTTCCAAAACTGTTGATCTTGTTTTGTATCCTGGCGGTATTTGCCCCGGCTATTACCATGACGGGTATTCCGGGAGCACTGTTTCTTCCGCTTTCAATGGCTATTGGATTTTCTATGATCACTTCTTATTTGCTGTCTCAAACTTTTGTACCGGTTATGGCCAACTGGGTAATGAAAAATGAGCACGAGGACAAAAGTCACGATGATGGTTTTGCATTGGAAGATGAAGGGGATGCCTGGGAGCAAAAGGAGCTGGCTGTAAAAAAAGCTACAGAGGGCAATGGCCGGGGACTAACCAGATTTGATAAATTCCGCTTGCGTTACCTGCACCTGATGGATAGGATGATACCGAATAGAAAGCTAATAGTTATACTATATGTGGCTACAGCCGTTGGATTAGCATTTTTATTGTTCAGTACTATCGGGCATGACGTATTGCCTAAAGTGAATTCGGGAACATTCCAAGTACGTTTGCGGGCACCCGATGGCACAAGGCTTGAGCGTACAGAAGCAGTAACATTACGGGCCATAAAAGTATTAGACAGCCTGGTAGGTAAAGAAAATATTGAAGTAACTTCGGCTATGGTGGGCCAGCACCCCGGTGCTTTTTCAACCAGCCCTATCTACCTGTTTATGGCTGGCCCCCAGGAGGCGGTGTTACAGGTTAACCTGCGCGAGGGTTATAAAGTTGACCTGGACGATCTGAAAGAACGTTTCAGGCATGGTATGAAAAAGGTATTGCCATCGGTACAGCTTTCATTTGAGCCTATTGAACTGACAGATAAGATACTGAGCCAGGGTTCGCCAACGCCTATTGAAGTTGCCGTTGCGAGTAAAAATAAGAAGCAAAATGTAATTTACGCATTCAAGATACTTAATAAGCTAAAGAAAATAGACTATTTGCGCGATGTGCAGATAGGCCAGTCATTCAGGTATCCTTCAATTGATATTGATATTGATCGTACCCGTGCGGCTCAACTGGGCCTAACCTTAACAGATGTATCAAGGTCACTTATCGCATCAACCTCATCATCAAGGTATACCGAAAAGAATGTTTGGCTGGATGAAAAGGTTGGTTTAAGTTATAACGTGCAGGTTGAAGTGCCCGAATATCAAATGTCGAGCCTGAACGATATTAAGGAGATCCCTATAACACCCAACCAAATAACCCCTGTATTGGGCGATGTTGCTAATATTAAGCAAGATACTACTAATGGTGAAAAGGATGATATTGGCGCCATCCCTATGCTATCGGTCACATCGAATTTGAATAATAAATATATGTGTACATCAACCAGTGACGATCAGAAAGCTATCAAATCAATGGCAAAACTGCCAAGGGGCCTAAACATATATACCA
>JAQBOK010000041.1 GCA_028288085.1 Mucilaginibacter sp. | reverse complement strand
TCTTTTTATAACCAATTTTAACACAGTGCATCCGCGCTTGAAATGGCTGTCGATTTTTTACATTAACAATAATATTTATCTATAATTAAATTGCATATCTTTCAAGTCAAACAAAGCACCAATTTACAAAAATAAATTAATTATCAGTAAATCAATTGACAATAAAGCAATCCACATAGCGCCCAATAAATCAAGGTGGGAGTGCACCCTGCAAATCAATTTCTCTAATCCTTATTATAATTGCAACACACTTTAGATATCATGGGTTCGCTGATGATGTTTTATAGTACTTAAGCTCAATAAATAGCTATTTTTGCCCAATGGCCGG
This sequence comes from Mucilaginibacter sp., assembly GCA_028288085.1. GTDB lineage: Bacteria > Bacteroidota > Bacteroidia > Sphingobacteriales > Sphingobacteriaceae > Mucilaginibacter. The sequence continues at coordinate 22,389 of JAQBOK010000041.1, read as the reverse complement.
AATTGAATATTCTAATGATTTACAATACGTTACAATCAAAAAGTAACAAATAAGTAACAACGAAACGGAGACGTAGTAGGTTCATTCACTAAATTCAGATCATGATCGTTTGTTTGGTTGATCATCTAAATCATATCGACGAATTCCTGCATAGAGCCGATAATAAAATATTCGCGTTCTTTTTCCACATATTCAAGATGTGCGCTTATCCATTCTCCTATATATTTTTGGTCAAGTAGCTTTATGAATTCTCTTTGCATATACAGTTTTAGATTTTTTTCAGATGCGTCTAGTTCTTTCCATATCGATGTACGATTGTTTAAGATATATACAATATCTTCGAAATCGGTACTCATACGGCCATCACCCTTGCCCCTGTCATTAAAAGCTTCCAGTTTGGCAGCCAGAAAGTATTCAGGGCTAAATATTTTAACAGTATATTCATTATCGATTTTATATTGATGTGCTTTGGCATATCCGTCCTTATACCAACGATTGGCAAAACCAAGTATTTTTTCTGATGTTGGCATGACATCAACTATAATACCTTGTACCTTATATCGGCAAATTACGCCAGATTCCCAATCGTTAACGAAACCTTTGTTACGTAGCTTTTCTTCTATTCCGGCATATCCATTATAATCAATTAGTTCAATCAGTATGTCTACATCGTTAGTCGGGCGGATCTCAGCACTAACCTTGTCCCCGTATAAGGAAACTGTTGCCCCACCTACAAATATTACCTGGTCACCTAGTTCTTCCAAGGCATCATAAACCACTTTAATTCTGGTTAGGTTTTCTAAATGGCTCATAATATATTTTCTTTTAGCACACTAACAGCTACTGCAATTTCACGTACGCGCCCAACGCGAACTACGTCTACACTCGCGAGCAGTTTATATAATAATTCGTCTTCCAAGGCTGCTTTAACTACTCCTTTATGTAGGGGTTCAATAGCGCTGCCCCTTAGATTTCCTTCGTGTGATGGCCACACATAGGGTTCACTACTGGAAAAGCGTGCCGCATAAAAAGGATGTGAGTGTGCAGTTGCGATACCGGTAATTATTGGGCCCGGTTTTATCGGGAAAACGTATTTAATACCGAATTGGATAAAGTCCATCAAATTGTTTCTTGAAACTTTTTTTCGGTTACTGTCAATTAATTCGGCTTCCGAGCTTCTAATTAGCGAAGCAGATATTTCAGATATACTTATGTTCAGTGAGGCTGACAAATCCCTATACTGCCAGGACTCATCCTTCAATGCAATTATCTTTAGTAAAATAACTATATCATGTGGCCGCATGCCATTGTGAACTCTCATACTTCAAATATAAGGATTCTGTTCTTTGTTCGCAAATCAAGAACAAAGAACAGAGCTCTTCTAGTTTCTCTATCGTAATAAATATCTATTTTTGCCAGATACACTGAAAATATTTCTTTGCAAATGATCCTAATAATTCCACCCAAAATGGGACAATGTACTGCCTATGGCAACCTAAATAAGAAATGAAGGATATATTTAGAAAATGTGACTTAATAACAACAGAGCTGCATAAATTCGATACCAGTATAATTTCTTTAGGACCACCTATAAATGATAAAAGATTAGAAATCTTTGAAAGGGACATAGGATTTGAATTTCCATTAGATTTTAAGTATATTATGAAAAGACATAATAGAATTGCATTGCCGGGAATAGAAATATACGGTTTGGATAAAGAACTAAGAGGAAGTTCTCTTGATGAAGTTTATCAATATGAGCATAAGAAGGAAGTCTATAATGCAATGCCAAAGGAATTTTTACCTTTTTCTCCTGATGGCAGAGGTAATCATTATTGTCTTAATTTATCCAAATTATTGAAAGGTGTATGTCCGGTAGTTTTTTGGCAACATGATTTTATTTATGAAAGTATCGAAATAGTAGAAGAATGCAATCATGATCTAATAGCCTGGATAAAAGAAGAAATGATAGAATGGACACTTGAAGATTATAATTATGACGGCACTGAAAAATAAATCCCAGTGCCAAAAGTATTTTAAGTGTTAAGAATCCAAATCGACCCGGCCGAGTGGACCGCTTGGTCGAGATAATGAAATTCTAATTTTAGAGGACATTTCTTTTGCAGATGGTATATAGTTAATACTATCTATTTTGGCACAACCATTGAAAGTTCTTCTCTCAAATAATCATTGATTTTGATTAATTATCTCTTTTGATTTTTCGATAGTTACTTTTGTCGACATATTCAAATCCCAGATGGCCGGTATCTATCTCCATATTCCTTTTTGCAAACAAGCCTGCCATTATTGTGATTTTCACTTCAGTACTTCGCTCACCTATAAATCCGAACTTATAAAAGCCCTGTTGCAGGAAATATCATTGCAAAAGAACTTTCTGAAAAATGAGACTATTGAAACCATTTATTTTGGCGGTGGCACACCATCCTTACTTACGGGCGAAGAGATCAATTTGCTGATTGAGAAAATAACAAACATTTATACTGTATCATCAGGTGCGGAGATTACTCTGGAAGCTAATCCGGATGACCTGGGTATTGAAAAAATCAAAACACTAAAACAAACTGCTATTAACCGCTTCAGCATTGGTATACAATCTTTTTTTGATGATGATCTTACCTGGATGAACCGTGTACACCGGGCAACAGAGGCTGAAGCATCAATAAAAAGGGCACAGGATGCGGGGTTTGAGAATATCACCGCTGATCTTATCTATGGCTATCCCCTATTGACAGATCAAAAATTAAAGTATAACCTGGATAAGATATTTGAATTAAAGGTTCCGCATATGTCTGCTTATGCAATGACGGTGGAGCCTCGTACTGCGCTGGCATCCTTTATCAAAAAGAAAAAACAATTGCCCATGAGTGACGAGCAGAGCGCGGGGCAGTTTGTGCAATTAATGGATGCTATGCAACTGCATGGTTTTGAACATTATGAAATATCAAATTTCTGTTTGCCAGGGCACTACTCAAGGCATAACACTAATTATTGGAAAGGCGTAAAGTACCTGGGCATTGGCCCCTCGGCGCATTCCTATAACGGGGAATTACGCCAATGGAATATTGCCAATAATGCAAAATATATACAGGCTATCGATAAAAAAGAAATACCTGCAGAGATAGAAATATTAACAGAAGCCAATCGCTTGAATGAATATATCATGACTTCCCTGCGAACACAATGGGGGCTTGATCTTGATCAACTGAATACAATAGCAACAGGCTCTGCAGAGCAGCTGTTAATAGAAGCAAATAACTTTTTTGACAAGGGGTGGATAAACCGCAACGCCCAAACAATTTACCTTACTCAAAATGGTAAATTATATGCCGATCACATCGCTTCGGGCTTATTCTTTTAATATTATTATACTATATTTTCATTATATATTACGGATAATGAATTGATAAGTAAAAATATTTAGCCCAATAAAATCTGTCCTGGTCAAGGCCCCGTATCTTCTTTCAAAATAACTCAACTTATTAAAATGAAAAAATCAATTATCGCGGCCTTTGCATTAGTAGCTATTGCATTTACGCCCAAAACTTCAAATGCTCAAACCAAAATGGTAGGTGGAGCGGCAATGTATCCTACTAAAAACATTGTTGAAAATGCAGTAAACTCAAAGGACCATACTACATTGGTTGCCGCGGTAAAAGCAGCAGGTTTAGTGGAAACTTTAGAATCAGCAGGTCCGTTCACTGTATTTGCTCCGACTAACGAAGCCTTTAACAAATTACCGGCCGGAACAGTTGACAACCTGGTGAAACCAGAAAACAAGGAAACCCTAACGAAAATATTAACTTATCACGTGGTTGCCGGCCGTTTAAGCGTTGAAGATCTGATGGCTAAAGTTAAAGAAGGTAATGGCAAAGCCGAATTAAAAACCGTACAGGGCGGCACTTTAACAGTAATGGAAAAAGGTAAAAAATTATACCTCGTTGATGAAAAGGGCGGAGAATCATGGATCACCATATCTGATGTAAACCAAAGCAATGGAGTAATACATGTGGTAAATACTGTATTAATGCCTAACTAATCACTGGATGTTTATGGCAGGCAGTTTGCAGTAACATATATTATCATATGATAACTGTAAACTGCTTACTTCAAACTAATTATTTCTTCTTCCAAAGGAAAAGCTGTGTGATATACGAAAGGAAAAAATATTGGTAGAAGGATCATTAAGCACAAATGCGTGTACATAGCGAAGGCCAATGTTAAACCGGATCCGTCCTGACACCGGGAAAATATATCCAAGACCCATGCCTGCCGTGGGACCATTCACATTTTGGTCATCCTGGTTACCATTCGCTTTGTAAAGAGCATCACCATTTGCATCTGTTTTTTGAATATCAGTACCGCCTATGGTATAACCCAACACAGGCTCAACATACCAGCCATAGTCTTCGCCCGCAAGCAAATGACGGTAGCCTGCTAACAAGGGCGATTCGGCTATATGTGTGTCATTATTGCCAAAATAATAAAAGCCCCCTTCGGCTGTTATGGCATCAGTTACCGATACCGGAAATCCAAAATTTATAAAAGCGCCGAAACCATTGGCAGAAAAATTTTGTGTGCCCGATGTACCAATATTTGTTGATGCAGGAATCTTGGTTATTAACCGGGCTACTTCAACCTGGGCATGGCTAATCGAGTAAATACAAACAGAAATAAAAAATAAAAGTATCTTTTTGTTTAGGTTCATGAAGTGGTATAGCTTAAACTGTCATCAAGGCTAATACGATAAATCTCTAAAAATCGTTTCAGCCAAAATGAATTCTTATAACTTAACCATTTGGTAATAATATAAACCTGTAGTACTAAATAGTTATATTTGCGGCCGAAAAGGCCCGTTTAAAATTATGGGCCAATCCATTAAAATATGAGCTTTATTCTTAGTCCGATTGATACTGTAGATACGATAAGCACTGCAGATTTTACTGAAAATTATTTAAAGCCGCGTCGTCCCCTGGTAATTAAAGGGTTGACTAAAAACTGGCCTGCACGAGAAAAGTGGACCCCTGAATATTTAAAGGAAGTAGTTGGCAATAAAGTGGTGCCGTTGTACGATAATTCAAAAGCAGATCCTTCAAAACCAATTAATTCGGCAGCAGCACAAATGCCTTTTGATGAATATATTGATCTCATCATGTCGAAACCTACGGAACTAAGGATCTTTTTTTTCAATATTTTTAAGCAAGCCCCACAGTTACTGGATGATATTGCTTTCCCGAAAGATCTAATGGGTGGATTTTTAGAAAGCATGCCTTCAATGTTTTTTGGAGGATCAAACTCGGTTACTTTTTTACATTACGATATTGATCTGCCCCATATATTCCACACACATTTTGGCGGAAAGAAGCATGTTATCCTTTTCGAGAATAAATGGAAACGCCGTTTATATTGCATCCCTAATGCTACTTACGCACTGGAGGATTATGATGTATTGAACCCCGACTTTAAAAAATTTCCTGCACTTAAAGGGGTAGAAGGAATTGAAGTATTTTTAGAACATGGCGATACCCTGTTTATGCCAACCGGCTTCTGGCACTGGATGAAATACCTGGAAGGAGGCTACTCTTTAAGCCTGAGAGCATGGGATGCTTCAATTACACGAAAGGCTGCAAGCATATATAACCTGGCCATAAAAGGAGGACTGGATAGTGTGCTTAAAATGACCTTTAAAGCCAACTATGCCCAATTTCGGGAAAAATTAGCGATTAAGTGGGCCGAAAAGGAATTGGCGGCTGGGAAACCCTTGTAATTATAAGTTTGAAGTCTTAAGTTCTGAGTTCACAATTCAATAATTGCATAATGATGGATTTGAAACTATTAGTTTATGCCGACTGCAACATCGACCATGAGAGAAAAAATAAAAGATCACTACCTGCATGTCAATTATCAATAACGCCTTCATTAACTTGTATGATCACAAACTATCTTCCACTCACCATTTATTTTACGAAACCATAAAGTAAAATAACCACCGGGTGCATCTTTTTCGCGTTTCAGCCGCCAGCCTCCTAAAACAAAAGCGTTGCCGGCATCAAGTAATCTTACCTGAATAATATCAAATGTCAGCTGACCCATGGCTGCCTTATCGGGATATGCCTTTTTATAGCGGTCAATAGTACCCTGCCAGCCATAAAGGGGCGCAGCCTTGCCTACAAATACCAGCGAGTCTGATTTCCAGTACCCCTGCATAAAACCATCAATATCACCCCGGCTCCAGGCCTGCTGCTGGATTTCCAATACTTTTAAAATGGCTTCCTTATCCTGCCCAAAAGAAAAACAAGAATAAAGAACCAGAAAGCATGAAAGCACTATTGTTTTAGCCATTATAATTGTTTTTAAAATCAGATAAACTATCATAAGTAATTATCCAGACGCTTATGATGGTTTATAGCCTAAAATAAACAAAATAATGAATAAAAAGCTTTTAGCTTTGTGCCTTTAGCCTTTCTACTACTTATGAAAAATATAATATGTTTTGGTGAAGTACTTTGGGACACCTTTGACGATGGTAAAAAAGCTGGTGGCGCGCCTATGAATGTAGCTATGCACCTGGCCCAACAAGGTGTGAATGTGACATTTGCCAGTCGTGTTGGCGAAGACCCTTCAGGAGATGAGCTGATTGAATTTCTGAAAAGGAATAAATTGTTTTCAGAATTGATACAGCGCGATGAGCAATTGCCTACTTGCGAGGTTACAGTTGAACTGGATGAAAATAAGCAGGCAACCTACATTATTCCTGAGCCGGTTTCCTGGGACAATATACAAACTGATAACCTGCTAACCTATGCGGCTGCAAAGGCATCGGCCATTATATTCGGTAGTTTAGCCTGTCGCGGCGAAACAACCCGCGATACCTTATTAAACTTACTTGATGAAACAAAAGCACTAAAAGTATTTGATGTAAATCTGCGTGCACCTCATTATACTTTATCAACTATAGAAAACCTCTCGGCCAGGGCCGACGTGGTGAAAATGAATGAAGATGAAGCGAAATTATTAATTGGTGGAAGTAGCAGAGACATAAAGGACCAAATTATTGAGTTTAGGCAAAAATATCACAGCAAAACCATTTGCGTAACCCGTGGTGAACATGGGGCAATTGTTTGGCACGACCACAATTTTTATGATTCTCCGGGCTGCCCTGTAACAGGGGTAGATTCAGTAGGTGCCGGCGATGCTTTTCTGGCTACATTTGTCGCCGGCTTATTAGCCAAACAACCAATGCAGAATGTAGTGGACAAATCATGCGCGGTGGGTGCTTTTGTAGCCAGTCAGCGCGGGGCAAATCCACCGTATGATGCGGCTACACTTAAACTGCTTGGGCTGCATTAACCAGTTCACAGTTTGCGCTATGGAGTTGGCAGGTCATAACAGGGCCTTATAGTTTATCTATTAATAACTGCCTGCTGCAAACAGGCAACTGAAACTGTAATTGTCATTCCTGCCTAACATTTCAGCTTTGGCTGGTCAGATTCAAACTTTTAAAAGAATTTATCCGTTACTTTACTGTTGAAAGGATCAAAGTATGCGTGGCCACGGATTTTCAAAATTTATACCCAAAGAGATCCCCAAAGGTGGGTTTGATGAATTATTGAAGTTATTTCTTGAATTGCTCAATTACACCGCGGGCGATGCAGGCGAAGCCCTTGCCTGGATGAATGAATTGGATAAGCAATACAATATCACCAATGATGAATATGGCATGGGTGACTTTATTGACGAATTAAAGCAAAAAGGTTACCTGAATGAGGATAACCAAAATGGCGAATTCCGCATAACAGCAAAAACAGAACAAAGCATACGGCAATCGGCGCTGGAAGAAATTTTCGGCAAACTAAAAAAATCCGGTAAGGGCAATCACCGTTCACCTCAATCGGGACAAGGCGATGAAAAGAATGCCGAAAGGCGCGAATATGAGTTTGGCGACAGTCTGGATCAGATAGATATGACCCAATCTATTCACAATGCGCAGGTAAACCACGGCATTGGTGATTTTATGATGACCGAGCGCGACCTGGAAGTGGAGGAAATGGATTACAAGACCCTTACCTCTACCGTGCTGATGATCGATATATCGCACTCCATGATCTTATACGGTGAAGATCGCATAACCCCGGCTAAAAAGGTAGCTATGGCATTGGCTGAATTAATACGTACCAAATATCCAAAAGACACACTTGATATTGTGGTATTTGGTAACGACGCATGGCCAATAACGTTGCAGGATCTGCCGTATTTACAGGTTGGCCCATACCATACCAACACTTATGCCGGTTTAGAATTGGCGGCTGATCTTTTAAGACGACGCAAAACGCACAATAAGCAGATATTTATGATAACTGATGGTAAACCTACCTGTTTAAAGGAAGGCACCAAATATTACAAGAATAGCATCGGGCTCGACCGCAAAGTGGTGAACAAAACTTTGAATATGGCAGCTCAGTGCAAACGCCTTAAAATACCTATCACCACATTCATGATAGCCAAAGACCCTTACCTGCAACAATTTGTCCGTAAATTTACCGAAACCAACGGAGGTAAAGCTTTTTACAGTTCGCTGAATGGTTTGGGCGAATACATTTTCGAGGACTATATCAGGAATAGGAGAAGAACGGTTAGATAATATGCAGATATACAAATTCTTATCTACCCCAATGAAAAATCACTAATGACAATTGACTAATGACTAAAACAGATATAAAAACACTCGGCCAGCTTAAACAAACAGATTACAGAAGCCGGTCGGTTAAAGATGAATTGCGGCAGAACCTTATCTTACAGCTTCAAAAACAGGAAGGTGGGTTTGAAGGAATTGTAGGGTTTGAGGACACCGTTATTCCCGATTTGCAAACGGCGATTTTATCAAGGCATAATATATTGTTATTAGGCTTACGCGGACAGGCAAAAACACGCATAGCCCGCCTGATGGTTAATTTGCTGGATGAATATGTGCCTTATATTGAAGGTTCTGAATTGTATGACGATCCGCTGAAACCCATATCCTGGTTTGCACATAATGTAATTGCCTCTAAAGGCGATGATACGCCGATAGCCTGGATACATCGCTCTGAACGCTACACCGAAAAGCTGGCCACCCCGGATGTAACAGTTGCCGATCTGATCGGTGATGTTGACCCCATCAAAGCCGCTACCATGAAGTTGAATTACTCTGATGAACGGGTGATCCACTTTGGATTAATACCACGCGCGCACAGGGGAATTTTTGTTATCAATGAACTACCCGATCTGCAAGCACGCATACAGGTATCGCTTTTTAACATTTTACAGGAAAAAGATATTCAAATACGTGGTTTTAAACTGCGCCTGCCGCTTGATATACAATTTCTTTTCACGGCCAACCCGGAAGATTATACCAACCGTGGTTCTATCGTTACGCCATTGAAAGACCGCATTGAAAGCCAGATATTAACCCATTATCCCCGTTCGGTAGAAATATCACGCAAAATAACTCAACAAGAAGCGTCATTGGCGCCCGAGCAACTGGTAACTATAGAGGCTGATGGCCTGGTAAAAGATTTGGTGGAGCAAATTGCTTTTGAAGCCCGAAACTCTGAATATATTGATAAAAAATCAGGGGTATCTGCAAGGCTGACCATATCTGCGTATGAAAACCTGGTGAGCAATGCGGAAAGGCGTATGATCATCAACCGGGAACCAACTACGTTTGTTCGGATCTCTGATTTTTTGGGCGTTATACCCGCCATTACTGGTAAAATCGAACTGGTATATGAAGGCGAACTGGAAGGCCCCGCTAAGGTAGCTAATATGCTAATAGGCAAGGCTGTTAAAACCTTGTTATTGCAGTTTTTCCCTGACCCGGAAAAGGTTAAGAAATCAAAATCGCCTAATCCTTATGCTGAAATTATCAACTGGTTTAGTGATAGCAACACCATCTTGCTAAATGACGACCTACCTTTTGAAGAATATAAAAAAGCCCTTAACTCCGTTTCCGGATTAAAGCAACTAGTTAAAAAAATTCACCCCAATCTGAGCGCCAACCAGCACCTATTGTTGATGGAATTTGTATTGCATGGCCTGGCAGAATTTTCACAACTGAATAAAGGTTTCCTGGATAATGGTTTCGCGTTTTCTGATATGTTCAACAGCTTATTCAACCTGGAACCAGACGAAGACGACCTGGATTTAGATGATGACCGTTATTGATTTGCTGCTGAAATAAAATGACCAGACTTATACTTAATTTTTTTATTACAGGCGTTGCAGTTTTAATTATCGACCGCTATTTGCTCGGAGGTATTCGTGCAGGACTTAAAAAGCGTAAATTCCCTCAAAAGAGATCATTTGCCATCTTCTATTATACGTTATCAATTATTACATTAATTGGCGTTTTTTTTAGCATCTTTTTTAAGATGGGACTTGGTTTCCGTGCGGCGTTTTTACTGCTGTTCTTTCTGTCATTATTTACCAAAGCCTTGTTTTTGCCCTTTATTCTGGTTGACGACCTCCGCAGATTGTTTTTATGGGTGAAACAAAAAACCAGGAAATCTCAGGCTAAGTCACAACCGGGCCCTGATGCCATACCCCGTTCAGAATTTTTAATGAAAGCGGGCTTGCTGGCTGGTTCTATACCCTTAGGGGGGTTAGTTTATGGTACTATCTCTGGGGTTTATGATTACCGGGTTAAGCACCGCACCTTATACCTGCCCAATCTGCCCAAAGCATTTGACGGTATCAAACTCGGCCAGATATCTGATATTCATTCAGGTAGTTTTTACAATAAAAAAGCAGTGGCTGGCGGAGTGGAAATGCTGATGAAGGAAAAGGCCGATTTTATATTTTTTACCGGTGACCTGGTGAACAGCCATACTAAGGAAATGTATGAATACCAGGACATCTTTAGTAAAGTAAAAGCGCCGCTTGGTGTTTATTCATCCCTCGGCAATCATGATTATGGCGACTACGCTGCCTGGCCAAATGAAGCAGCTAAAAAGAAAAATTTCGACGACCTGGTAGCAACCCATAAAAATATGGGCTGGGACCTGCTAATGAATACCAACCGCCGCTTAAAAATTGGCGGCGAAGAGATCGGTATCCTTGGCGTTGAGAACTGGGGATCATTAAGCCGTTTCCCAAAACGCGGGCGACTTGATCTTGCACTAAAAAATACTGACGATCTGCCTGTAAAACTCCTGCTCTCTCACGATCCCTCCCATTGGCGGGCTCAGGTATTGGATTTCCCGCAGATCGATGTAATGTTTGCTGGCCATACACACGGAATGCAATTTGGTGTGCAAACTGAGCATTTTCAATGGAGTCCGATACAATATATCTATAAGGAATGGGCCGGGCTTTACCACCAGGGCGCACAGCAATTATATGTAAATGTAGGTTACGGATTTTTAGGTTACCCGGGTAGGCTTGGAATATTGCCGGAGATTACGATATTTGAATTAAAAGCCTCACCCAACCCATCTTTACAAAAAGGAGTTTAAAGGCTTTTCATTTTACTGATGAGAAAACTATTACAGCCCGCCTTTGATTTTTTACTCTTCAGTAATGTCTTCATGTCGTTGTGCGCGGTTGCGCAGGGACTGCTTACCTTTTATTTAATTGGCTCAAAACCAATTTACCCGGTTATAGGCCTGCTGTTTACCTCAACACTGGGAATTTATAATTTCAGCATATTGATCAGTAAGCCCAGGCAACCAGAAAAATCACCCTACAGGCGTATCCGTTGGTTTTTTGCGCATTACACGCTAATGGTTACGCTCACTATCGTTTCCCTCCTATCGCTTGTCCCTCTCTTTTTTTTAATATCCACTGCTTCAAAATTATTACTCATCTTTTTGGCTATCCTATCTTTTGGCTACGGTCTGCCATTATTTACCATTGGCGACCAAAAATTCGGGTTGCGAAACATACCGGGATTGAAGTTATTTATGATCGTACTGGTATGGACAATGAGCAGCGCGTTACTGCCGGTACTGGAATCGCAGGCAGTGCACCTGGTAACAATTTCTATGCGTGATACCACCATCCTTTTAGCCAAACGCTTTTTATTTATCGGGGCCTTAGCTATCCCTTTTGATATCCGCGATCTGTTTGAGGATAAGCAATCTGGCTTAAAGACCATCCCCGTAGCCTGGGGCGAAAAAAACGCCTATCTTTTTTGCCAGTTGCTACTAGCCGGGTATGCCGTATTACTATTTTTGTTCAGGAATAATGGCTTCAACACCGATTTCTGGGCATTAACCACCACTGCAATATTAACGGGCTGGCTCATATTCAAATCCAAATGGGAAAAGAACGAATATTACTATTTCTTTTATATGGACGGCGTTTTGATACTGCAATATGTTTTTGTGCTTATCTTTAGCAGACTGAGCGTTTACCTCTAATTAGAATAACAGTGTTCACGTTTTTTCGTGAACACCGTGAACAAACATTAACACCTGATAATCAATAAGTTAATTGATTTGTTACTTCCAAAACACCATCAAACGTGTCAACTGCCTACTTCACCACCGGCAAACTAATGCAAGAAGCTGCGCCCGCAGAGTGATAGATCATTTCGGTTGCTTTCTGATAATCACTTTCTTTTGCTTCAAATATATTAGGCACATATTTTTGCGGGTTGCGGTCAATGATGGGGAACCAGGAACTTTGCACCTGTACCATAATCTTGTGTCCCTTTTTAAATACATGGTCTATACCGTGCAGATCAATGGTATACAGCTCCACTTTACCAGGTGTCATAGGCTCCGGTTTCGAGAAGCTATTCCTGAATCTGCCGCGAAGCACATCACCGGCAATCATCAATTGGTAGCCCGACATTTTAAGTTCCTTTTTATATTCTGCCGGATAAACGTCTATCAGCTTTACCACCCAATCTGCATCACTGCCCGATGTTGCCGCATACAACTTAGCCGCGAGGTTTCCGGTTACGGTTATATCCTCTGTAAGGGTATCTGTTTCCCAGCTTAACACATCCGGGCGGTTCTGCACAAATCGTTGGTCCTCGGTAAGCCAGAAATACCATCTTGATCCCGGTCCATAAGTTTCTTCAATTGGCCTGGCCCGGTAAGGAACAGGCTTAGCAGGGTCAGATACATAACTATCAAACGGTTTGCTTTCTGTTGCCGATGGCTTGGTAAATGACAACTTACCATTTGAATGAAAATAAATATTCTTTATTACAGCCTCTTTCGGCGGCCATGCAGTGTAATTCTTCCATTGATTTGAGCCTGTCTGAAAAGCAATCGCTTCAGCAAATTTGCCATCGCCTTTGCCTTTTAAGTACCAGGCAAACCACTTGGCTTGTATCTCTTTTCTGAAATAGGAAGCTGTAGCCTGGTCATCAAATTTAATATTCCCCAGGCTTTTACCATCGCCACCTGCCCAGCCCCCATGCCTCCAGGGGCCCAATACTATAAAATTCCGGTTGTTTTTATCCCGTTTCTCTAAAACCTTGTAGGCCGACTGCGGGCCCACCATATCCTCCTGGTCCCACCATCCGCTTACATGCTGAATAGCCAATCGCGGAGAATCCAGCCGGTAAGGCAGGGATTGTTTTTCCCAGAACTCATCATAATTCGGGTGTTCAACGTAGCTGTTCCAACTCGGCAACACGCCATGCATATATTTTTTGTTAATGTTTGATAGTGGGCCAAGTTTCAGATACCAATCATAGGTATCATAATTCCCAAACTGGAAAAGCGAATCGGTTTTCGAGATCTCTTCCATAAATGCATACTCAAAGGCATAGCTTAAGCGGAAAGCGCCATTATGGTGCAAGTCATCGTTCATAAACATATCCGATGGCGTGGCCTGTTCCGAAACTGCCTTCAAAGCCGGATGCGGGTCGGCTGCAGCAATAATGGTTGTCCAGCCGTCATATGAAATACCATACATCCCTGCTTTCCCATTATTATCAGGGATGTTTTTCAGCAGCCAGTCTATAGTATCATATGTATCGCTGCTTTCATCTATGGCTTTGGGATTATTTTTATCCCGGCTAAACCGCTGCATTTCATACTTTCCTTCCGACAGATATCGCCCCCTTATATCCTGGAAAACAAAAATGTAACCATCTTCGGCCATATCTTTTATGTAACCGGATTTTTCGGGACTCGGATACTTATTGACACCGTAAGGTGTTCTTGACATCAGGAACGGCAATTTTTCCGACTGCTCCTTAGGAGTATAAACCACTGTGTGAAGCTTAACCCCGTCACGCATCGGTATCATTACTTCCTGACGTTTATACTTATCTTCGGGCTTAGTTTCCTGTGCAAATAATGCACTCGCGTATGACAGTAAAAACACTAACCCTATAATCCGGCTAAATAATGATCTCATATTTGATGACTTTAGTATGGCTGCATTAAATATAACAACAATAGTTTATTTGGCGATTGAAAATTCATTTTCCAAAACAACCTTTACAACATAAAACTATGTCATTTAATGAAAAGGGCTTAGGGTGAGGAGAAACCTCTAAATGTATATGAACCTGCCTGGAGTAGAAATTTTCTTTAATACGTTAACAATATTTTAAATTATCACTTATAGTAATATGGCTGCCAACTATGATAACTCTGCTTGGTTCTATGATCGTCTTTCACGGATGGTATATGGCAGGGCTATCATACGGTCGCAGGTATATTTATTGGAGTGGATCCCTGCCGGGGGCGCTATTTTGATAGTGGGCGGTGGTAGCGGATGGATACTGGACGAAATAACAAAAAGACACCCATCTGGCTTAAATATCAGTTATGTGGAGATATCTGCTAAAATGATGGCGCTTTCGCGCAAAAGAAATGCCGGCAATAACAATATAAGCTATATCAATGATGCAATTGAAAACTTAACTGATGAAACGAATTATGATGTAGTAATCACTCCTTTTTTGTTTGATAATTTTACTGAACAAACCCTGCAAAAAGTCTTTGTTTATATTCATCACCGCCTTAAACCACAAGGAATATGGCTAAATACTGATTTCAAATTAACAGGCAAGTGGTGGCAAAATGTATTGCTTAAATCAATGCTGCTATTTTTTAGATTAGTCTGCAGGATAGAAGCCAAAAAACTGCCCGATATCGAAAAATGCTTTGAGCAACACAATTATAACGCTATCGATCAAAAATCATTTTTCGGGGAGTTTATTCTTTCAACAGTCTATTCAAAGAAATCAAAGTTTTAAAATAGGGAAGCTCTTCAAGGAGGCCATTGAAAACAAACACTCCGGGTTAAACTTCTAAACCTTTCTACTTAACGAGATAGGCTTGTTAATGAGATAGGCTTGCTTTTAATTAGGACTGCGCGCGGGCTCCCCTCTTGAGAAGGGCGAGGGGTGTGTCCTTTTATGCACGGCTAATAATACACCCCTTCCCTCCCCTTCAAGAGGAGAATATTTAAATATTGATATCAGTTATCTGAACAATTAAAAATTAATTTTCAATTGCAGAATACCTTTAATATAAAAGTCTTTCCCTTAATGAGCCAGGCTTAATCAAGGGTGGGTGTAGATCATTTACGCTTCATATACAAACTTATATCCTATGCCCCTCACAGTTTGCAGGTACAGTGGCGAATCCGGGTTATTCTCTATCTTTTTCCTCAGTCTTACAATGTGCATATCCAGTGTGCGGGTGTTCACATCGGCGTTATAGCCCCAAACCTCCATCATCAGTTCTTCACGGTTGATCACCTTATTTTTGTTTTTCAAAAAATACAGCAATATACGGTTCTCCAATATGGTCAGCTCCACTTTTTTACCATCCCTTATTAGCAGGTGAGTATTAGGATGATGTTCCATATTGGCAAACTTGTACGACTCTGATTTTTCGCTGTTCAGATAAAATTTGATCTTATTATCTATCAACGCCACCAATACGTCCATGTTAAACGGTTTGGTGATATAATCAGAAACGCCTAAATTATACGCCTCTATTTTATCCACATCCTGCGCTTTGGCTGTCATCATGATCACCAGTTTATCAAAGCCTTTTTCTTTAATAGCGCTGCATACATCGGCGCCCTGTTTACCGGGCAGCATCCAGTCCAGAAGTACAATATGTGGCTGTTCTGCCAGTATCATTTTCTCGGCGTCGTCGCCGTTGTCAGCTTCCAATACTTTATATCCTTCTGACTGCAAACGCTCGGCTACCAGGAAACGCAGGTTTTCATCATCTTCAACCAGCGCAATTTTTATTTCTTTGTCCATAATTTATTTATGATTACTTATTCGGCAGTTTCGTAGGGTAGTGTAACTATAAATTCCGACCCTTCATTAATTTTAGAGTTAACCGTTATATCTCCGTTCATAAAATTAGCCAGTTCTTTGCAGAATGCCAAACCAAGCCCAACACTTCCATTTTGATTATACTGGTTTTCTATCCTGTAAAACTTTTTAAATATATGAGTTATCTCCTCTTTTGCTATGCCTATTCCCTTATCTGTGAATGAAAATACAATATTCCGCTTTTCTATCCTGATATGAATAAAAAGTTCACGCCGCTTTGGGTTAGAGTACTTGTAAGCGTTTTCTATCAGGTTTTGAAAGATACTACCTAATAACACCGGATCGGTATAAAAGTTAGTTATACCGTGAGCTTTATAATTCATTTTAAAATCCGGGTATTTTATCCCGAAGGTCTCAATATAGCTTCTAACAAAATCATCCAAATTTATCTCTTCTTTTTTTAGCTTTATAGATTTATTTTCAAGCTGTGTAAATGATAAAAGCTTATTCATCAGGTCATTAAGCTTATCAGCTTCCTCATCCAGTATTTTTCCGTAATGTTTTCTTTGCCGTTCGCTTAACTCACTGTCTCCCCTCAAATTTGAGCCCGCAATTTTTATTACACTTATGGGCGTTTTAAATTCATGCGTAAAGTTATTTATAAAATCATACTGTAGTTTAAACAACTTAAGATTGATATCAAGGTTCCGGTATATCAGCCATCCTATCAGCACCAAAAAACAATAGATCAGCAACACCATTGCCCCAATGGGCATAAACCTTCGGTTTATCTCTGCCGTAAGATAGTCCTTGGGCGAACTGAAATACAATTTATAATCAGAAAAAGCCCCCGGGAAAGCTACTTCTGTAGTAATGCTGGTGCTTTCGTTGTCTAAAGGGTCATATACTACAGGCCTTATAGAAATATCCCGGTACAATTCAGGATGTGAATTTTTTACTTTGAGCGCGTACTGGTCAAGTATAAAGGTCAGCATATTTTGTTTATAAAAGGCAGGCCGCTTCTCGCCCTTTTGGAGTTCCCGATATCTTTTCACTTCTTCACGCCTGGGTATATTCAAATAGCTTATCTTTTCCGGCTGGATATGATAAAACGTTTTAAACTTTTCATCCTGTGTAGGTTCCCGTGAAGTATCAGCAACAGCCACAAAATTATCCAGTTTACCGGCCATCACTTTAAAATCATTATAATCTTCAGGCTGCCGTCTGTTTAAGGTTACAACAGCCCCGTTGTTTGACCGGTATTCATATATTGATCTGATGCTTATACCCAATTCTTTATTTACCGCATTATTCTTATTCTGGCTGCCTATCTGCACATCATAAAATATAATACGCTTTACAAACGGAAAGTCGTTAAAAACCGAGTTTGAATATTTTGCTGCGGAAGCCGAATCCAGGTAACCCTGGTAAAAAGTTATTTCGGGTATCCTGTTCTGAAAAAAATCATTGTAAGGCTTAATAGTTTGCTCCAACACATCTATCTTTTTTGATGCAAACTCGTTTTCAACATATTTTGCAGTAAGGTTGTAGGCAATAAAAAGCGCAACGATAAATGTGACAGATATCAGTATCAGGAAAGCAATGATCAGGGAAAAATTCTTCCTGTAAACACTTTGATGAGTTCTCATGGCAAAGGATTTAGGGGTTAACCCGCATATTTTTATTCAGGAATTTTTCCATTTCAGTATACATCTCCATCCTGTTATGTTCATTCCTGAAAACCTTGCGCTCGTTTTGCTTTAAATAATAAGTAACCGGTACATTTAGTTTTTTCAATTCGCGCACAAATTGGTTCAATTCACTAATATTTGCGCTCTCATCCTTAGCACCCTGAAAGATCAGCAGGGGAGCTTTTATTTTATCCGTATGAAATACAGGCGAAATAGCCCTCAACTGTTCGGCATCACCCTCTGGGTTGCCAATCTTTTCATACATCATTTGCAGTTGCGGTTTCAGGTAGGGGGGCACATCTTTTATGTAAGTAAAAAAGTTGATGAGCCCGTATTGCACTACGGCGCAGTTGTATAGTCCCGGGTGAAAGGAAACACCATATAAAGCCGAAAAACCGCCAAACCCACCACCAAAAATAGCTATCTTTTTGGGGTTTGCTATATTTTTGCTGATTAGCCAGTTTACACCATCGGTTATATCATCCTGTATCTTACCCCCTATTTGTTTAAATCCTGCGCTGTAAAATGCTTTGCCATAGCCGGTAGACCCCCTGTAATTTACCTGGAAAACCGCATAACCGCGATTAGCCAAAAATTGTGCTTCATCACTGTATCCCCAGCTATCCCTTCGCCAGGGCCCGTCATGTGGCATCACTACAACCGGCAGGTTATTTGCATTTGATCCCTGCGGCAATGTCAAATAGCCATTTATCACTAAACCATCCCGTGCTTTAAACGCAATGGGTTGCATGGCACACAATTCTTCCGGCTTAATGCTGGAGTTTTTATCCCCCAGTTTGGTCAGTTTATCATTAGACCGTTCGTAAAGATAAAAAGTACCTGGGTTACGATCCGTGTAGGTAAATACAATAAATTTATTTTCCGCACTGTCCCTGTTAATAATATTGATTTCGGTACCATGTAACTGGCGCGATAAATTGTCATAAATATGCGCTATATCGGTGTTCAAAAAATGTTTTTTGGGCTTTGCCTCATCACAGGTGGCAAGCTCAATCCGGTGCTTGTTTTTTGAATAATCTACTATATCAATATCAGCCTTATCACAGCTAAATACCACTTTTTGCTCCTTGCCGTTTTCCGCATCTATCACAACAAGGGCAGTTTTGTCACGGCCAACATTCGATAATGCATAGAAGTAATTCTTAACACCTGTAAAAGCGATAGGCTGAACCCTGTTTTTGAAATTATTTGTAATGATAGGTTTAAATGATCCCTTATCATCTGCCCTGTACAAAATGGTTTCATCAACCCCGTCAGAAGCTTTTACCAGTCGTATTTTGCCATCATCATCCGGAAACCACTCCGTTATATTGCCCGGGTTCACCAGGTAGGGCTTTAGCTCCCCGGTTTTTATGTTTAGCTTGTATATATCAAAGTTAGCGGGGTCGCGTTTATTCATTCTGATGGTTACAACATCAGGCTCTTGCTTGTTATAGTTATTAAGCAAAAAAATTCTCCCTTTATCTAATGACAGGATATCGCGTATTTTTAATGTCGATGCATCCAATGCAAACATTTTATACTCATCAATGGAAATAATATCCTGGCTAAGGGCTATCTGGTCATTATAAGTCCAGGCATAATCGCGTACAGAATAATCGGTAAACGCGGTAGCCATGCGCTCTTTACCATCGGCAAGCGTTTGAATAAATAAATTTTGCCTCCCTTTATATGGCTTTAAATAAGAAACGTATTTGCCATCGGGAGATATCCGGAAAAAGCTTTTTTCGGATATCTTAAAAAAATCGTTTACAGGTATTTGTCTTACCTTATTCCCGTTACAGGAGCATAGAGCTACAACAACAATAAAAAATAAATTTTTTAACCGGTTTAACATTTTATATAATTGGTACAAACCTTTATATCAGGTTAAACTTAGTTAAATTACTTAATGGATACAAAATGTCACTACAATTTTACCCGTTTAATCCGTTATAGGAGTAATCAATGTATAGAATAATACAATTGATTTTAATTGATTATTTTTGAGAAGATGAAGCGAGCCGCCGCGATAATTTTTTTTCTGTTTCTGTGTAATTCCCTGCTTTTGGCCCAAGTTAACGATCTGCAATTGGCAAGGCAGTTTACTACCAATGGCGAACTGCAAAAAGCACTGGAAATTTATCAAAAACTTTACAAACAGGATAACGAGGCTTATTATTCTTATTATGTAAATGGATTACTGAGCCTTAAGAAATTTGATGAAGCTGAGAATATCACAAAAAAAATGCTCCGCAAGCATCCCGGCGATTATCAGTATACCATTAATTTAGGGCGCATATACACACAAAAAGGCGATACTGGTAAGGCGGAGATTGTATATGATGATATGATCAAAAACATGCCTGCTGATGCCGGCGAAATCGCTAACCTTGCTTCGAAATTTTACCAGGCCGAAAATGCCGATTACGCCATAAAAATATTTCAGCAGGGGCGCAAATTACTTCATAATGATAAATTGTACACCTTCGAGCTCATCAGTCTTTACCGGTATAAAAGGGATAAAGCTGCACTTACTGAAGAGTATCTGAATTTTTTGCCTGATAATCCTTCCTTCATTAGCCAGGCCGAAAACACCCTATCCACAATATATGAGGGCGAAGTGGACTACAACATGCTCAAAACCGCCTTGTTTAAGCGCATACAAAAAGACCCCCAGCAAACTATTTATATCGACATGCTTACCTGGCAGTTTTTGCAGCAAAAGGACTTTGACCAGGCGCTGAACCAAGCCCTGGCATTAAGCCGGCGGCAAAATGACGATGGTAACAGTATCTTCGATCTTTGCCAAACCCTTATTTCCAATGAAGCTTATGAAACAGCCATCAGGGGGTACGAATACATCATCAGCAAAGGAAAAGATCAGCAACTATACATACCTGCAAAAATTGAGCTGATCAACACAAAAAATTTACTGGTAACATCAGGCAAATACACACAGGCTGACCTTTTAAGTCTTGAAAAAGATTACAAGGAATTGCTAAATGAATTTGGCAAAACCCCAAGTACCGTTTTTGCCATGCAACGTTTAGCTAAACTACAGTCGTTTAAGTTGCACAAGCTTAATGATGCGCAAAAACTGCTCGAAGAAGCTATTAACATACCTAATATAAAAGCCAACCTTCTAAATAGTTGCAAACTTGACCTGGGCGATGTGTACCTGCTAAATGGTCAACCCTGGGAGGCTACGCTATTGTACAGCCAGGTGGAAACAGGTTATCCAAATACCTCCATCGGCCAGGACGCCAAGTTCAGGAATGCTAAATTAGCTTACTATACCGGCGATTTTAATTGGGCCAAAGGGCAATTGGATGTATTGAAAGCCGCCACTTCGCAACTGATTGCCAATGATGCCCTTAATTTATCGCTGCTTATTTCTGATAATTTAGCTGCCGATACAGCAGGCAAGGCCTTAAAAATGTATGCACGCGCGGATCTTCAAATATTTGAAGAACAGCCTGAAAAAGCGGTGCTCATATTAGACAGCATTGATGTAAAATACCCCGGCAACAGCCTCAGCGACGATATTTTAATGGCCAAAGCAAGGATATTGATACAGCAAAAAAATTATGCAGATGCTATAGTTCCGTTAAAGAAAATAGTTACCGACCACCCTTTTAACCTTTGGGCTGATGACGCGGTGTATATGCTGGGCGATATTTATGAAAGCCACCTCAACAATAAAGACCAGGCTAAAATATACTATCAAAAAATCATAACCGATTACCCCGGAAGCTTGTGGATCAATGATGCGCGGAAACATTTCAGGGTGCTTAGAGGTGATAAACCAGATGCTTCTTAATTATATGCTACCGATTTATTGATTTGTCACTCCTTAAATTTCAATCAACCTAATAAACAATTCGTATTTTTGCCCTATGTTAGTTTACAACGAAACCTTTATTGTTGACGATGCTATTGTAGATCAATGGCTGCCCTGGATAAAAAAGAATCATATTGACAGCATTATGGCGCTTGGTACATTTGATAGCTACAAAGTACTAACCGTGCTCGATTCCCCCAATGAAGGCATTACCTATTGCATACAGTATTATACCGATGCTGTAGAACGATACAGCGAGTTCTATTATAAGCATATGGAACAGCTGCACCAGGATCATAATAAGCAATTCGAAGAGCGTTTTGCCTTGTTCCACACTTTAATGGAAACGATAGACGAGATTTAGTCAATCCGCAAATCCTTCGGCATACGTCCATACAGTAAAAACTGCGCCCATTTTTCATTGCCATTTTTACGGGCTGCTTCTGAAGCTTTGTGCCAATCGTAGTCGCAGTACACCTGCTCTATACTGATCGAATCTCCATCTGCGTGAACCAGAGCATATTTGGCGTGCGGCGTATTGGATTCCATCGCAAAACGATGTTCGCCATTGCCCAGGTAAGCTGGTAGTC
>JAQBOK010000034.1 GCA_028288085.1 Mucilaginibacter sp. | reverse complement strand
GATGGTAGCGATCAGGGGTTTTTGCAGACTTTTTATAAGGATTGGCCATCAGATCAAAAACTTCATTTAGATCATAAGTTCAATACTCCCTTTTGCTACATAGATGAATATTGCAGATCATACGATTTTAAGTTCGGCTACAAAAGAAGATCATTGGATACCAATATCTCTGTAATTCACTATTGGGGGAAACTAAAGCCCTGGGGCATAAATATCAAATCATTAAATAGAAAAAGTATCGAAAAATGGGAGCAGGCCCTGCTTTTATGGTGGGATACCTTTTGGGAAGTTTCTAAGAAACACGAATTAAATACTTAGATGTTTATCCCCAATACAAGGGCAGATTATAAAGCAAATGAGTATTCCTTAATAGCTTATATATCAACCATTTTACACGAATGGCATGACTGGCACAGAATGAGATTTCATTTTTTTTATAAATTGCAGGCATGAAACTCTCCCATTTAACAGCCCTTTTTTCTTTAATATTGCTCTTCATGAACCAGACCACCAGTAAAGCAGCAGGCCACACACAGATATCTTATACTGTAACTTTTTCGGAAGCTCAGGCGCATTATGCGGATATTGAGATGGACATTACCGGTTTAAAGCAAAATATTTTAGATCTGAAGTTGCCCGTTTGGACACCCGGTTCTTACCTGGTAAGGGAATTTGCAAAAAACGTGGAATCATTTGGAGCTGAAGGAAATGGGAAACCTCTTGATGCAAAAAAGACCCGCAAAAATATATGGCGGATGCATACAGAAAACATATCCTCAGTAAAGATCAAATACAGGGTATATGCTTTTGAGTTATCTGTGCGTACCAGCTATGTAGATGTTTCGCATGGTTTTTTATCCTCTTCTGGTGTATTTATGTATCCGGATGGAATGCTGATGCACCCATCAACCATTCATATTGTACCTTACAAAGACTGGACAAAGGTTTCTACCAGTTTGGAAATGGTTAATGGCGATCCATTTACACTGCACTCACCCAATTACGATATTTTATTCGACTCGCCAATAGAAGTAGGCAACCAGGATGTTTTTGGATTTGACGCCGCAGGTGTTAAATACGCAGTGGCGATGTGTGGTGGCGGCAACTATGATAAAGAGCGCCTGAAAAAGGATATGCCTGTAATTGTTGAGCAGGAAACTGCTATTTACGGCGAAAACCCAAACAAGCATTACGTTTTTATTGTGCATAATTCTTCAAAAGGTGGCGGTGGGCTCGAGCATTTAAGCTCAACAGTTTTGGGGGTATCGCGGGATAATTACGGAACTGAAAAAGGATACCAGGGCTTTTTAAGTTTGGTTGCTCATGAGCATTTTCACTTATGGAACGTAAAGCGTTTACGTCCTATCGCTTTGGGCCCTTTTGATTACGACAATGAGAATTATACCACAGACCTTTGGATAGCTGAAGGTTTTACGGCTTATTATCAGGACATAATTATCCGTCGCACCAATCTTTATCCTCTTGATAATTACCTCGGTGTTTTGGCTGCCGATATTAACTATGTGGCTAATCAGCCCGGCAACAAAATACAATCACTAGCTGATGCCAGCTATGACGCATGGATAAAATATTATCGCCCCAATGAAAATTCCATCAATACAAACATCTCCTACTACAACAAAGGCTCTATAATGGCAATGATGTTCGATCTGGAGATCATCAGCGATACAAATGGAAAATACTCGCTGGATGATGTGATGAGATATATGTATAACACCTATTACAAAACCAAAAAACGCGGCTATACTGATACAGAATTTAAACAAGGGCTTGAAAAGTTCAGCGGAAAAAACCTGGATGATTTCTATAAAAAATATATCTATGGCCTGGCTGATATTGATTATGATAAATACCTCGGCTATGCAGGTTACCACTTAACCGATGAACTGGCCGGAACTAATGAACCTAATCTTGGCGTTATTACAACTACTGCCGGCGGCAAAATAACAGTATCGAATGTATTGCGCAGTACCACCGCATGGATAGATGGCATAAATGTTAATGATGAGATAACCGCTATTGATGGCAATAAGGTGATGGATATGGCTAGCATACTTACTGGCAAAAAGCCGGGAGATAAGATCACTGTATCCTTAGTAAGAGATGGGTTGACACTTAGCTTACCTGTAACCTTACTTAAAAAAACCCAGGTTAAATATAAGATAGACAGCCTCGCCCGGGTAACCCCCCAACAGATGGAAGTAAGAAAGAAATGGCTTAAATTATAAGCATCTGCAATAGCTGTAGTCAACAACGCCGCCCTGGTTTACCAGGGCGGCGTTGTTGTTAAATGAATAAATTATTTAAAACATTTTAGCCCATATATAACTTATATATAATGAAAAACATTAATAAATAAACTTAAAATCATCGACCATGAATTCATTATTGTATATAGTTGCCGTTATCCTTATTATAGGCTGGGCACTGGGAGTATTTTTTTACTCTGTAGGCGGATTGATACACGTACTTTTAGTAATTGCTATAATCGCAATAATCTTAGGCTTGATTCGGCGTCCAACAGCCATATAATTATGGTAACCGTCCAACAAAAAAGCCACTTTTAGGTGGCTTTTTTTGGGCTTAAGTTTGCGAATATTAGGCTGGCTTTAATAACTCAAGCGCCTTTTTCAAATCATTTTTACTTTTCGTTAGCAGTTTCCAGGGGTCTTCGGTCTTTTTTACCCGCTCTCTCATATTATGGATAGTAAAGTCCGACAATTTCAAATTATCGTTCACTTCATTCCAGTGCAAAGGCGCCGAAACTGTCGCGCCCGGCTTTGGTCTTACCGAGTAGGGGCAGGCAATGGTTTGTCCCCGCCGGTTCTGCAAAAAATCAATATAGATCTTGTTTTTCCGCTTCGCGGGACTTCTTTCAACACTGGTGGTATCCGGTAATTCATTATGAATCAGGTTAGCGGTATACTCAGCAAACATTTTCACAAAATCATAATCATACTTTGCATCTAGATAGCAGTAAATGTGCAAGCCCTTTGATCCCGAGGTTTTAATAAAAACATCCAATTTCATCCTGTCAAAAATTTCCTTTGTTTTAAGTGCGGCTTCAACCGCTTGCGTAAACGGCACATCATGCGGATCAAGGTCTATCACTACAAAGTCAGGATTATCAGGCTTTTTCCAGGAGCTAAGCCAGGGATTTATTTCTATGCATCCCAAGTTCACCATATACAATAAAGTAGCTTCGTCATCGCCTATAATGTAATTGATATTTTTATCATTACTTTCAGAATAGAGGGGCTTGGTTTTTAGCCACGATGGAAGATGGCTCACATCCACATCCTTCTGAAAAAAACCTGCATCCCCAATTCCATTGGGCTGCCGTCGCATAGAAATAGGCTTATCTTTCAAATAAGGAACTATCCATTGAGCCATATCACGGTAATAGTGAATCAGCTCTCCTTTTGTAATGCCTTCATCTTTCCAAAAAACTTTATCCAGGTGCGTTAGCTTCAGTTGCTTACGGCCAACTTCTATCGTTTCCTCATCGGCCAATTGTTTATCTGATGTTTCCATAACCACTTTTTGAGTTTCTTTATCTATTCTTAAACCTTTAAAAACCGGGTGGCGTAAATGCCTGTCGGCTGTCCATTCAGAATACCAAACTTCGCAAACCAATTTAGGTTTAACCCAGGTAACTTTAGTTCGCTGGTGAACTTTTCGTCGAACGGTTTTTTATCAGTTTCCAAAGAATGCAGCTGCTGATACAATTCTTTTATCCCTGCATCGTCAAAAAATTTGGCCTCCAATTTAGCCATCATAGGAGCAAAGGCTTTACCCGCAGCCGGCTTCTCATCATCCCCGCTTATTTCCGGGCGTTTTTTCAGCAGCCTTGCCTTTCTTTATATTTGGTAATGATTTCGCCTCGCCTTCCTTATTGTTTAGCATCATCTTAATCTCCGATGGAACAAGATCCTCGCTATTATACTTTTTTTCTACAGCAAAATCGTCTTTATGTTTTATCAGTAACCAGGAATTATCTTCCGCACCATGTAGCTTTACCAATACAAATTCGCCCTTTAATTTTTCGCCATTCAGTTTAAATTTCAGGTCGCCCGATCTTAAACCGGCACGTAATGTTTTTACGTCATCTGCGCGCGACTCAGCTAATGACTCATAAGTGCCGTGGTCCCATATCATCACTACACCAGCCCCGTAATTTCCATTAGGGATAATACCCTCAAAATTTTGATAATCGATAGGGTGATCCTCTACCATCATTGCAAGGCGTTTATCGCCAGGATTCATGGATGGGCCTTTCGGCACAGCCCAGCTTTTTAAAGTGCCATCCAATTCGAGCCTGAAATCGTAATGCAAATGTGAGGCGTGGTGCCGCTGCACTACGAATGATAATTTTTTACCTGTGCTTTTGCCGCCCTTTGGCTCTGTAGTTTTATCAAAAAAACGCTTTTTAACATATGCTGTTAAACTCATTTTACGCTCCCTTCTTTGTGTTAAGGCTTTGCATTAATTGTTCGTACAGATCATCGCCGGTTTTCTTCGGTGGTTTTAGCTTCTTAATGGTTGGGCGCTTTCCTTTAGCTTTAT
>JAQBOK010000247.1 GCA_028288085.1 Mucilaginibacter sp. | reverse complement strand
GGTGTATTTACTGGTTGTGGTAAATAAATATCATTAACAGCATCGTAAGTGTATAAATTATAAGCGCTTTTTATTTGATTAAAGTCATAAACCCCGTAATCAACATTAAATAAAGCCCTGGCAGTTAGTCCGGATATGCCGGGTACGTTATACGTTAAGTTTAACTGGCTTGTAAAGCTTTTATTCTTGGCTACCTGTGTGCCTCCCTTGCTGTCATCGGTTATAACAGCAGGATTCATGTTATCAGGCATCACAGCAGGGTATAAAGGATTGTTATTAGCATAAATCGGGTTTGTAGGTATTTGGTTCCAGGTGTACTTATAAATAGTATACTCTTGAGTATATGGCTGGTTTTTCTGATCCATATAGCCCGATGTTAATATCTGCGCTTTTAACCCTTTGGCTACGTTAACAGTTACGTTTGAGCGGAAATTATACTTGTTGTAGTTTAAATCCCCGGTTTTAAAAACGCCGTCCTGTTTCTGGTAACCCAAGTTGAAAAAATAGCTGATCTTTTCATTTCCGCCATCAATATTTAAATTATGGATGATTTGATTGGCCGTTTTTTTGAAAACAAGACTTGACCAATCGGCAGATTTGTTAGTGCCGTTAAGCCATGGTAACATATCGGCATACGAATATGCCGGCGTTGCGTTGTTAACAAAATTATTTGCGAAATCGCGTTTCGTTTTCTCATTAGTCAACATCATATAATCTACGGCGCTTACGCCCTGGGGCATACCCAAAAATGTTTGCACTGCCTCGTTAACTGAATAATTGATGCTAACTTGTCCGTTTTTTGATCCTTTTTTGGTCGTTATCAAAATGGCGCCGCCAGCGGCCCTTATACCGTAAATAGCTGCCGCGCCATCTTTCAGCACAGAGAGACTTTCAATTTCATTTGGATCCATCTTGGCTATAATTCCCTGGTCGTTTCCCTCAATTATGCCATCTACTATAATGGCCGGCGGGGTTTGAAATCCCCGGATATTCAAATCATTATTGAAAGATCCCGGTTCCGCTGTTTTTTGAACAATACGGATACCCGGTATTTTACCGGTTAGCATGTTTACAACACTTTCGTTCTTGGTTGTAATGATCTCTTTATTTTGCAGCGTTGCAATTGATCCGGTTACAGTTGCCCTTTTTTGCACACCATAACCCACAACTACTACCTCGTCGAGGCCTTTACTTGTAGGTTTTAAGGCGATTGTACCACCCTTTATGGTTTTAACGGCAATTTCCTGGGTTTCGTAACCTATGTACGATACCTGTAAAATAGCATTGGAATTGGGTATTGTAAGCTGGAACTTTCCTGCGATATCAGTAACAGTACCGGTAGTTGTGCCTTTAATTTGCACACTTACCCCCGGAAGTGTTGCACCGTCGGCTAAATCCATTACTTTTCCGCTAATGATGGTTTGCTGGGCTAACAAACTAAGCGGGAAAAGGAAGAAAAGTATAAGTAAGTATTTTATTTTTTTCATATCGTTTCTCTGTTGATTTTTAAGTTTAATTGGTTTTATTTTACCTTGGTTAGGATAGTAAATAATGCATTGCAGCGGCAAGCCTACGGCGGGTTAGCTTCGTGATTGATCATCTCGTTAATTGGTTTGGTTTAATTCATTGCAGCGCTTATTGTCTATGGATGTCAATAGGTGCTGTAACTGATTTATAATTTGATACAAATCAAGAGAGGGTTATTAATAAAATATAAATAATAGATTAATTTCCACTGCACAACAATAATTTTCAAAAAGAATGAATAATTATGGATTTTATAGCGAAAGTTGAGGATAGCCGGTAAAAATTAGATATAAAAGGGCCGTAAAAATCGAGGTCAGTAGGTGGTTTTCTGCCGGCATTTGCTTGGATCGCCTTTATTGAAAGATTTGATAGCCACAAAAAATAAAAAGTCAAAATGGGTATTATCCATATTTAATTGCATGAAGCCTAACAATTTGTTGACGTTCCAATGCTTAATATAATAAAAGAACTTATATTATTTGTTTTATCTTCTAAATAGATAAGCTGCCTTCTGTGCTTAGATTTTTTAATAAAAAAACGATCATAATTTTTAAATAGTGAGACATGCCGAACTTATCTTATTGTTAAATGCGAGATTTGAAGGTGTTACAAACATGTAACGGTGTAATAATTTGATGCTTATAATTACTCATTATAAGTAATTTATAGGGGTCGGCCATCGGCCTGCTAGTCAGAGGAATCGCGAGTTTAAATATTACTTGATCGTTGGTTTTGTATTGTTGCTTTAAAAATAACTAATTGACTATCATATATATTGCATCGAAGTAGAGCAACCTATTATCAAAAAACTTAGTTAGATTTACTTTTATTGATCTCAATAAAACCAATAGAGTCATGTCAATGTCACGCAGAAGGGCTATACAAGCCATTTCACTTGCTGTTCCTGCACTTAAATTTATGCCTTCTTTTGCATTAGGTTCCTTACAGCCAGAAATACAGAACGGCCCATTTAAAGGAACCCGCGAATCACTAAGAAATTACATCATTCCTGAATGGTTCCGTGATGCCAAATTCGGTATTTGGGCACATTGGGGGCCTCAGTCGGCTATTGAGGCCGGTGATTGGTATGCCCGTAATATGTATATGCAGGGAAGCCGGCAGAACAAACATTTTGTTGAACATTATGGGCATCCATCAAAAATCGGATATAAGGATACTATCGCCAATTGGAAGGCGGAGAAATTCGATCCTGACTACTTGTTGGGATTATATAAAAAAGCAGGTGCTAAATATTTTATGACCATGGGTGCACACCATGATAATTTTGATCTCTGGAATTCAAAAAATCATAGATGGAACGCAGTTAACATGGGGCCTAAAAAAGATGTAGTAGATTTATTCAAAAAAGCGGCACAAAAACATGGGCTTAAATTTGGTATCAGCGATCATTTATGGATAAGCCCCAAATGGTTTTCTACCAGTAAAGGAGCAGATAAAGACGGCCCCTATGCCGGGATGCATTACGACGGTGTAAACACGCAATATAATGATCTGTATGGCGATTCGGAAAAGGTTTTTACAGATCTGCCCTGGAATGAAGATGGTATATCTGCCGCATGGAAAAAGCAATGGTTTCAAAGGATAAAAGATTTGGTGAATAATTATGAGCCCGACCTGTTATATTGCGATGGTCATGTGCCTTTTGAAGAATATGGCTTAAGTATACTGGCCAATTTGTATAATCAGAGCGCAGCAAAAAATGGGGGTATTACACAATCTGTTTATACCAGTAAGCGGGCAGAAGACTCGCAGGTGGGAACATGTGTTTTTGATGTAGAACGGGGAGTGGTTGATTCCATCTGGCCAAGGCCCTGGCAAACGGATACCTGCATTGGTGACTGGCATTATAACCGGGATACGGTTGGACATTATAAAACACCCAAAACGGTAGTGGATATGCTGGTCGATATTGTTAGCCGGAATGGTAACCTGATGCTCAATTTCCCCTTACCGGCAAGTGGTATGCTGGATAGCGACGAACTTAGCATCTTAGATGGTATAACCAAATGGATGGCTGTTAACAGTGAAGGTATTTATGCCACCCGTCCGTGGAAGATATTTGGTGAAGGGCCAGCAACAGCCTCAACCAAAGTTAAATCAGCCTTTAATGAAAATAAGCGGCAGGAATTGACGGCAGAAGATGTTCGTTTTACTGCAAAGGAGAAAACACTTTATGCCTTTTTCATGGGTTGGCCCCAAGCTAACCAGGTATTGATAAAGCCACTTGCCACCAATAATCCTCAGCAAACAGGTAAAATTGAAAATGTAGAGTTATTAGGTTATGGTAAAGTTCAATTTACAAGGGATAATAAGGGCCTAACGGTATTTTTACCATCGCAAAAGCCTTGTGAACATGCTTTCGCTTTAAAACTTTCAGGCGTGGACCTTACATAAAGCTAATGAAAACATTGGTTTGTACCCAATCCGGGAATTTGGAATACCAAACAGCCCCACAACCTATTTTAACTCCGAATAATGCCATTCTAAGGATCAAACGGATTGGTATTTGCGGAACAGACCTGCATGCTTTTGAAGGTACGCAGCCTTATTTTGAATACCCACGAATTTTAGGTCATGAATTAGCCGCCGAATTAATTGAATTTGATAGTGCCCCTGGTTTTGAAATGGGAGAAATTGTAACTATAATCCCCTATTTCAACTGTGGTTTATGCATAGCATGCAGGCAAGGTAAACCCAACTGTTGTGTTAATATAAAGGTATGCGGAGTGCATATTGACGGCGGAATGGTTGAATACTTATCAGTTCCATCTTATTCATTAGTTCATAGTAATGGTTTAAACTCTGATGAACTGGCTTTGGTTGAGCCTCTTGCTATCGGGGCGCATGGGGTCAAGCGTGCAGGGGTAAACGAAGGGGAATTTGTTCTGGTGATTGGTGCCGGCCCAATTGGGTTAGGCACAATGGAGTTTGCCCGTATAGCCGGTGCTAAAGTAATTGCGATGGATATTAACGATGAAAGATTAGCGTTCTGCAGTAAAAAACTGCATGTTGATCATACCATAAATGCACTTTCAGCCCACGCAATGAAACAGCTGAGGGACATTACCAATGGGGATATGCCAACAGTAGTAATTGATGCTACAGGTAGTCAAAAAGCTATCAATAATGGTTTTAGTTATATGGCGCATGGTGGACGATATGTTTTAATTGGACTGCAAAAAGGTGAGATCGGTTTTAGTCACCCTGAATTTCATAAACGTGAAGGAACATTAATGAGCAGCAGGAATGCTACGCGAATTGATTTTGAGCAAGTGATCAATTTTATGAAAGGCAGGCTTATTGATCCGTTAAATTATATTACTCACAGAATAGCTTTTAATCATCTTAAAAATGAGTTTCCTTCTTTACTTCAACCGGAAACCAGGGTTATTAAAGCAATGGTTGATTTGACATGGGACGATTCTATTACGGCCGCTTCCATTTCTTAAAAAAATGACAATTCTTATTGTAAAATCACAATATTTATATTTAACTATAAATTAAATAGTTAGCGCAAGGAAAACTTGTTTCCCATTAAATTATTGGTGTCATGTAAACTATTTATAAAGATGATAGACAATATTCATTTAATTAAAGCGTCTAAATTAATATCAAAAGTGTTCAGTAGAATTTAAACTATTTGAAAAATTGGTAACAAGACAACTTACCGATATTAACTTAAAGTTACAATTCTCCTATTGTTCTTTGTAAGTTCAAGGCTAATTAGCCAGTTAACAGAAATTGTTTTTATTTAAGCCGGATTACCCGGTGTACATAGCATATAAGTTGTTCGATTTTTTTATATGCTCTTAATACGCAGTAATTTTAATTTAATATAAACTTTAATTATCTGATTATGGAAGCACAAACAATGAAAGCAACAAATCCAAAACTCAAGGAGTTTTTTGTTGATCAATTAAAGGACATCTATTGGGCAGAAAAGAAACTGGGTGAAACATTGCCTAAATTGCAGGAAGCAGCAACAACGCCGGAGTTGAAAGATGCCTTTGGTAACTATCGCAAGCAAACGCAGACGCATGTTGATAGGTTGGAGCAAGTATTTGACATGGTTAATGAAAAAGTGAACGCCACTAAGAGCAAGAGCCCTGTAATAACTGGCATTGTTAATGAGGGTGAGGATATTATTCACGAAACAAATAAAGGCACCGCACAAAGGGATACAGGCCTCATCTTTACAGGCCAAAAAGCTGAGCATTATAAAATTGCCACATACGGAGGCTTGGTTACATTGGCTAAAACTATGGGATATAATAATGCGGCAGATGTTTTAAGGCGCACGCTGGCCGAAGACAGAGAGGCCGATGCCTTATTGACGCAGATTGCTGAGAATAATGTCAATTACCAGTTAAATTAGAAATAAAATAAGCAGGCATCATTATTTTATTTAAAAATCAAACCTGCAAAACCAGTATTCATTAGTGAGTACTGGCTTTTTTACGAAAATATCTGCACTTAAATTGTGGCCCCAATTCTGCTCTTTATATAATCTGATAAACGTAACGTCAGGGCTACCAGTGTCAATGTTGGGTTAGGAGCGCCAGCCGTTACGTAGCATGATGAGCCTGCGATAAATAAATTACTTACTCCATGCACTTTACAGTTAGCATCTACAACACCTTGTTTGGGGTCGTTACTCATGCGGGTTGTCCCCATATGATGCCATCCGCCGCCAGTAAATTCAGGCCAGCTATTGTCAAGTTCATCCTGCAAGTATTCCATTAATCGTACCCTGCCTTTTTCAGCCATACCCAATTGTTGCCCAATAAGTTCATAGATAGTACGGATACTTCTTTTTTCCAGCGGCGTAAGTTCCCAGTGCAGCATAGCGCGTCTCATTCCTAAAGCATCTGTATCTGTGTCAAGTGTGATCCGGCTTGCGGGATTTGGGGCCTGTTCTATCCTTGTAAATAACTGGTAGGCATTGTATCCATTTTTTTTTGCGCCTTCTTTTTCCCGTTTGTCAAACCCTGCCATATTCTTTGCCCTTTCATTTGGGTCGGCCGTCCAAAGATCGATAAATGCAGGCTGGTATTTTGCAATTTCCAGGGGGGTAAATGAGGCTGTTCCGTTCAATATTTTAAATTCTTCCTGTTTTTTTTCACTGATACCCAGTTCCGCACGCGCCCTGGTTTTTCCAAAATCTAATGAATACAACTTTAAGGGGTCTGGTTGGGGAAACCACATTTCTGCAGATTTGATCTCCAAATGTTCCATAAAATAACGGCCAACCAGGTCATGGTCATTACCCAATCCATGTGACGCCTGTTTATTGGATGACAGTAACAAACGGGCATTTTGTATGGCGCAGCAGGCAACCACAAACAACTTTGCTTTTACCGTATGCTCTTTACCAGCAAAATTCTTAACCGTAACTTCCTTTATAGCTGAAACCTCTTCATTGGCTATAATATTGGTAACATTGGCATAAGTATATAAATGAATGTTCGGTGCCTTTATAATGGTATCCTTATACTTTGTACCAAAGCGCGTAGGCGGGCTAAATTGCCACATCTTGTTAAAAATCACCTCCTGGTCAAAAGGAAGGGAGACCAAAGCCTGGTCTTTTTCCTGCCAGTATTTAGCGCCGTATTCATAAGGCCCGAGGTCTAAATTTTGTTGTGCCCTGGCATAAAACGGATCAAGTTCTTCGCGTTGAATAGGCCATCCACTATGCGGTACCCAATCCCGTTTTTTAAAATCTATAGGGTCTAGTGGTGAGCAAAACCCTGCCCAATGACCTGTGGTGCCGCCAAAATAATGCAGTCGTGCCGATTCCAGGGGATAATATCGCTGCCCTGTTGTTTTCCCTTTATAAAGATCCTGCATTTTAGCTTCATACTCAAAGCCGCCGCCTTCCAGTAAGATCACCTTATAAGGCGTATTTATCCATTCAAGCGCCATGCTAATTCCCGCTGCTCCGGCGCCTATGATACAAATGTCACCCTCTATTAGTGTATGGTCGGCTAAAATTCTTGCATCAATGTGCATATGTGCGAATATTTAAGCATTTATAATTGAATACAGTGCGCATTGGCGTCCCTCTGTTATTGAGAGTACCCAGCCTTTAGCTATCACTATTTTGCCCGCTTTAAAATCTTGTTTAACACGATTATTCAATAGTGCCTGGATCGTTTTTTTTTCCGTCGACCTATTATTATCGCCTAAAAGTAATTTAATGAGTATGGTTTTATCATCCTCAACCGGTATCAACTTGCGGTAAGCACGCCCAGCTTCATTTATAGCCTTGATATCCACTAAATGAGAGAAAAAAAACGGCTGCGCAATTGTTTTATCGGTTGAGGTGCTTGTACAGCTATCCGCAAAGGGCAGTGTAAGCGCCATAGCAGTATAAGCCGAAAGCCGGACGAATGTTCTTCTCTCCATATCACAATTATTTAATTGGTATTTAGTCAGTTGTTAACAAGTTTCGATGTGGGATTATACGCGCAAAAAAACCTTTTTCTGGTAAAGGAAATATAAAAACATCCATTTCACCATTACATAACAAATAGCAGCGATTACAATATTAAATGGGTCTCCAACTAATTGAAACAGCCATTTGAATAAACCGTTGGTGGCGAATTCCCAATTGATAACTCTTCCGGAAACATAGATGAGTATGGAGTTCATGCCAATTACCTTAAAGAAAAATGCCCATTTCTTATAGCCAAGCACATCTATCACATAATAGAAAAGGGACATTAGCAATAAGCTTATCCCTCCAACCTGCAGCACAAATGAGCTTGTCCAAAGGTTTTTATTGATCGGAAAATCCAGGTTCCATAGTTGTGCGAGTACAAGGAATATTATGCCGACAATAGCCAATCTAAGTGTTTTACCCTCCGGGCTTAGAGATGTCTTCTTAAGGGTAATTCCTGTTAGTATCCCCAATAAACCGGTACTGATGGCAGGAATGGTGGAGAATAAGCCTTCGGGATCATGAATGCCCAAATAAAGTTTTCCGGGTAATATGCTACGGTCCATGTAGGAAGCAAAGTTCCCTTGCATGGTTAGGTCGCCTGCATGAAAACCGGGGGCAGAAGTGAATTTCAACAGCAACCAATAACCGATAATGAGCCCCCAAAACCAAATTATCTGGGCAGTTTCTTTTGAATATAAATAAATGATGTTGGCGAACATATAAGCGATACCTATACGACCTAATACTGAAGCAAATCGAATTTCATGAAAGGGTCTGAGTTGCAGGCCATTGTTGTAAATAACTCCCAGTAAAACCAGGATAAGGCCTCTTTTAATTACCCTTATAAGTAGTTGATTGCGTGATTTTCCTTTTTCCAGCTCGCGGCCTACAGAAAAAGGAGTGGATACCCCCGCCATAAACAAAAAAAGCGGAAAAATAAGATCATACAAATGAAAGCCGTTCCAGGCGGGATGTGTCAATTGGTTGGATATAGCCACAAAAGGGCCCCACTTTGTTGTATCTGCCAAACTATGGAATATCTCTTCGGCGCCCATGATCCAAAACATATCAAAGCCACGAAGGGCATCCAATGAATAAAGGCGGGTAGGGGTTTTCTGAAAATCGTCGGCGGGGTTTGCAGTCATAAGTTTAAATCGAGAATGAAATATTAGGTTTATGAAAACTAAAGCTAAACATTTCAATCAATTTATTCGAATGATAACAAGCTATTTACAATAAACCCTTGTTTGCTTATTCTTCCCGGTAAGCCTCAATCTGCCGGCCTATTGTGTTTACCTCTTCATCATTGTCAAAAAGAGGCATTTCGGTAGCGGGGTCTAATTTAAGCCAGTGTTGCTCTGTATCTTTTTGTATTTTTACGTACTCTATACCATCCTTAAAAATAGCATAAATATCTTCGCCTTCAGGGAACACCGAATAAGTAATGACCCCAATTTCAATATCAAATGGTTCTTCCGTCATTAGTTTAATGTTTTTTCTTATTACTCATTTTTGCTTTAGTGCCGGCGCTGTAGTTATAATCTTTATTATTGCTGGGCTTTTTCTCATGGAAAGCACCCCCGCTTGTTACAGCGTTAGTTTTTGATGTAACAGTTTGCTTGTTTGCCTTTATATCCTTTTGTTCTTTGGCAATCAGCAGGCTATCAGGTAATTCATTTTCCTCAATTTTCTGACCAATTGCCTGCTCAATTTTCTTAACCATGTCCAATTCCATGTCAGTAGCAAAAGTTATGGATAGGGTATCTGGTACATTATCTCCTGCAGGTTTGATCATCCTGCCAATAAAAGTTTCCTTTTCTTCAGGTAATTCAAAATGAAACAGGTAGGGTATCTCATCCAGATTAAGCGGACCCTGTAATTCTGTTGCGATGATCAAAACCCTTACCTCGGTTTGATCCTTAAATTCATCGATGGATCCAAAACCTTTTGATTCAAACATCATTGGGTTTAAAATGGCTACTTCGCCCTTGATATCAATGCGTAAGCTGTTGTAAACTTTTTCGGCTGTGAGCCTTGTATTTACAAACACAGCTGCTTTTGTATATAATTCAGCTTCCTCAAGCAGTAAACTGAGCAGGTTAAGCTTTGTTCTGAAATTTGGCAAGTGATACAGCACCTGTTCATGTATCTCCGCTTTTGGTTCACCTAATTCTTCAACCTCCACTAATGCGGCCATGTGCATAAAGGGATCTATCATTTGTTGCAGCTTACCATGCATAACGCCGGTAAATACCAGGTGTTGACATTTGATGATGCTGTTTGCCAATTCTACTACAGGCAATTGAGCGCCCTGTTTCACAATTTCTGCGGCATCATCCACAACAAACATCATGATCTTATTGAGGTTTAAGCCAAGTTTTAGATAGATGGCGCGGGCACGGTCTGGCGTTGCCACTACTATATCGGTACCATCTGCAAGTGCATCAAGCTGGGCCTGCATGGAGGGTTCGGGATATAAGCCAACAACACGTATGGACGCATTTTTATTTAAAAGCTCAAATTTGGCTACCACCTCCAATACTTTTTCCTTATCGGGTACCAGGATCAGCGCCCGCGGTGCTTCCTCAAAGCCATACTTTAAGCGCATCAATACACCAAGAATATATGCCGTGGTTTTACCACTGCCTTCTGATGAAACAACTATAACATCCTGTCCGCCAATTATCCTGGTTAGTGTTTTTAACTGTACCTCTTTAGGAGTAAAGTATCCGGCTTCGGTTACCGAACGTACTAATTGTTTATTGAGTTTTAATTTTTCTGCCCACACAATCTCAAAAATTTAATGGGTGCAAAGGTAGTGATAAAGTCTTAAGTGGTAAACCTTTGATATGCAGTGTTTTTTTGCTTTATTAATCCCTTGTTCGACCTTTAAAAAACTCCTGATTTAAAACAACTACCTTTGCCGGCAATAATTAAATTAAGTAATGATAAAAAAAGCACTGGAAAACCTTAAAATTGAGCAACTGAATGAAATACAGCATGCATCTCTTAACGCTCCCGCCGATAGGGATGTTATCCTGCTTGCGCCAACGGGTTCAGGTAAAACGCTTGGTTTTCTGCTGCCTTTAATAAAATTGCTCAATGAAGATACAAAAGGCGTGCAGGCGCTTATTTTGGTTCCATCACGTGAGCTTGCTTTGCAAATAGAACAGGTTTTTAAAACGATGAGCAGTGGTTTTAAAGTGAATTGCTGTTATGGCGGCCATAGTACCAAGGTCGAAAAAAATAACCTTTCACAACCACCTCCGGTCTTAATTGGCACACCGGGCAGAATTGCCTGGCATTTGCGCAGAGAAAGTTTTACAACTGAGCGGATACATACACTGGTGCTGGATGAGTTTGACAAAGCGCTTGAATTTGGTTTTCAGGAAGATATGGAATACATCATCAGGCAGTTGCCTGGCTTAAAAAAGCGAATATTAACTTCAGCTACAAAAATGGAGGATATTCCGACTTTTACAGGTGTAGTTAATCCTATTCAGCTTGATTTTCTGGATAAGGATACAAGTGCAGCCGGGTTAAAATTAAAAACGGTAGTAACAGAGGCGGCCGACAGGCTGGATGCCCTATTTGCCCTTATCTGTAAGATTGGCAACAAAGCTACCCTTGTTTTCTGTAATCACAGGGATGCGGTGGAGCGGATAAGTGAATTACTTTGGGAAAAGGGTCTTATCCATGATGTTTTTCATGGCGGTATGGAACAGATAGACCGGGAAATAGCGCTGATAAAATTTAGGAACGGGAGCAATCAATTACTTATCACTACTGATCTGGCTTCACGAGGATTGGATATACCGGAGATTGAATACATTATCCATTACCAATTACCACACACACGGGAAGCTTTTGTACACCGAAACGGACGCACTGCCCGGATGCACGCTAAAGGAACCGCTTACCTTTTGCTTAATAAAGATGAACATCCTGATTTTTTGGATCAGATGCCCGAAATTGAAAAACTGCCGGAAAAAATCATACTTCCTTTGCCAACACAATGGGCCACTTTGTATATTTCGGCAGGCAAAAAGGATAAAGTTAATAAGATAGATATTGTGGGCTTGCTGCTTCAAAAAGGCAAACTAAATAAAGATGAATTGGGTTTGATAGAAGTATTGGATCATTCTTCCTATGCAGCGGTTGATCGCAAAAGAATAGTGAAAACGGTTGACTTAATAAAGTCTGAGAAGATCAAAAATAAAAAAGTAAAAATTGAAATTGCAAGGTAATATCTTAAAAGGAAAGCTAAATGAGTAACAATGATATAATGAAAAAACTGCGTGTGGCGCTGAAATTAAGGGATGATGATATTGTTCATATTTGCGGCCTGGTAAATTTCGCGACCACCAAAACTGAGCTCGGCGCCATTTTTCGCGATAAAGAGCACCCAAATTTTAAGCCTTGCGGCGACCAGCTATTGCGTAACTTTTTAAACGGGTTAATTATTTATAAACGGGGCCCGATGGAGAGAAAACTTAAAGAGGATAAACAGGATAATTAATGCTGGATATTTTATTCAGGGATGAGCACCTGATCGCTATTAACAAGCCACATGGATTGCTGGTGCACCGTTCGTCAATTGCCGCCGATGTTGAAGAATTTGCGTTGCAACTACTGCGCGACCAAATAGGACTGTGGGTAAATCCGGTACATCGTATTGACAGAAAAACAGGTGGGGTATTGTTGTTTGCGCTTAATAAACAAATAGAAAGCGCCATGCAAAAACAGTTTGCTGACAACCAGGTAGGTAAAAAGTATTTGGCCATTGTGCGCGGGCATACGCTTGACAATGAAGATATTGATTACCCTCTTAGGAAAGAGAACGGCAACTTACAGGATGCCTTTACAAGCTATCGTACTTTAAAACTGGCAGAACTTGATGTCGCTTTAGGCAGTCATCCTACATCCAGATATTCGTTGGTTGAAGCCACTCCAACAACCGGGCGTATGCACCAGTTAAGGAAACATTTCAGCCATATTTTTCATCCCATTATTGGCGACAGGACACACGGGTGCAATAAGCAAAACAGGCTTTTTAAAGAGAAATGGGACATGACGACGATGTTACTGCATGCATCATCTGCAATGTTTAAGCATCCTGTAAGCGGTGAGATTATTGTTATTGAAGCGCCATTGCAAAAGGAATTTATCAGGGTGATGGAGATAATGGGCTGGTGAATTGACATTATAAGTAAAAGAATGGCATAAAATCATCTTAGTGACTCGATCCCCGTCTTTCTATCAATTTATATTTTCCGCTTTTGATTAGTTTTTGTTCCTCTGCAGAAAAAGCTTCCCTGCCGCCAAAATCCTGTACCCAGTAATGATCAATTTCCGCCACCCCGATTTCCTTAAACTCAGGGTTCATCAGGTTTTTGCAATGCCCCTCGCTTTTTAACCACCCATCCATTACTTCGGCTATGCTCATTTGCCCCTGGGCTATATTTTCGCCTACCGTAAAATTTTTGAATCCTTTAAAAACATAACCAGCTTCAATTGCCCGATCTGACATTGATCGTCCGTTTTTGCTGGTATGACTGAAATAATTCCTTTCGGACATATCCAGTGCATGCCCTCTGGCGGCTTTCTCCAACAAATCGTTCCAAATAAGAGGTGGTGCAGGGGGCATATAAGTATGACCGCAATTACAGCCTTTTTGCCGGGCAAGATTAATGCGGGTAAGAAATTCATCTTTAAATTGCTGCTTACTTTGTTGAGGTGGTTCAACAGAAATACAGGATAAAAATATAATTAAGGTAGTTAACCCTCCAAAAAACAATCGCTTCATATTGATAAGACAAACGAATAGACGGGTGGTTTAATTATTCAATGACTGCGCTTAATTCTCGATCGCCAAAAACCGGGTCGTTTACGCCTGTAAAGTAAAAATAAAATAGTGGTAATGAGCAGGATAACAACAATGAGTATTACAACGAAGCGATCCTTTTGGTAGAGTTGCTCTTGTAAAGCTTTCTGCTGACGGCGGTATATAGTTTTTTTTTGACCTGTTGCACTGAATCGGCGCTATTAATTTTCGCCATTATTTTTGCTTCTTCATCGCGCTTTAAGCTATCATCAATCGCCTGGTGCCTTTTTAAGGCGATGGCAGCTTTAACCGGATTTTTCATGCTGTTGTATAACATAGCATAATTTAGTTGCACCTGTGACTCCTGCTGGATGTAGTGGTTTTGTGACGAAAGCGACAGTGCCTCGTTCAAATCCCTCATGGCCAACGAGTAATCTTTGA
This sequence comes from Mucilaginibacter sp., assembly GCA_028288085.1. Taxonomy (GTDB): domain Bacteria; phylum Bacteroidota; class Bacteroidia; order Sphingobacteriales; family Sphingobacteriaceae; genus Mucilaginibacter. Next base: position 9,333 of record JAQBOK010000247.1, on the reverse strand, counting down.
TGTCAGATTTAATTGACGCCAGTTCTATAAGAGACGTGATAATATTGAGGTTGTCGTTTTTTGCCCTCGATAAAGTATTAGATTGCAATATGAACCATTTAGCCTGTGGATACTTATGCTGTGCATGATATACTTTTGCCAGGTTATCAAAACTGATACGTAAACCAACAGTATCATTATATCTTGAATAAAAATGAATTGCCGACATCGTGTTTTTAATGGCGGCATTCTGATAGGCCATCCTGGTTTTTTTGTTATTTATAGTATCGTATTTTAAATATTGCTGCGCTATTTGGGTGTATATGGGGGCTTTTAATGAATCATACAAGGTGGATTCTATTTCCTGTTTCAGACTATCGATATTACTCGTCGCAATTTTAACCTGTTGGTTCAAGCTATCGTCACGCATGCCAATAGCAAAAAGCTTAAATCCGGATATTAAAAGTAGAATTAGTAATAAAGGTTTCTTCATATAAGCAGGTATATTAAAATATATGTGATATACCCCAATAGGTATTATCAAACCTTATGCCCATAAGTCTAATATGGAGATTAGCTTAAAGAATACCTTGTTTAAACTGAAATGGACAGGAAAATAAAATAATCAATGCCGAATTGAAATAATGGGGAACTACATAAAGTACAGTAATTAGTACAATAAATTCCCCAATCTCTTACTTTATCAGGTTCAGATAGTTATTGATAACCTTTTCGAACCGGGCAGATTTGAGCAGTAGGTTAAATAATGTTATCCCGGTAATAGCAGTTAATATTCCGGCAAGTACATCCAAAACATAGTGATGACTTAAATAAACTGCCGAAAACCATATCCCAATCATTACAATACCAAAAAATATGTTCAACCGTCCAAGCCTGTTCTTTAATCCGTAATATAAAACGATCACAGGATAGGAGGAGTGCAGGGAAGGCATAGCGGCAAAAACATTGGAGCCTTTAGCATAAATTGATTTAAAGATACCAGCGTGAAAATAGGCATCGAATTTTGCTAACCCCGCGGTATTACCCGGAGTTCCGGTGTGAAAAGTGAAGCCATTAAACTGAACATACCAGGGTGGAGCAGCAGGATACGCATAATACACTATAAAACCTAAAAGGTTGACCAAAACAAATGTGAGGGAAAATAGCAGAAATTGTTTTCTGTTTTTGAAAAACAGGAAGGCTGCAAAAACCAGCGGTACGGGTATCCAGCATAAATAAAATATGCCCGCCATAATATCTAAAAAGGTAAACCCATTTAAACGCCAATATTCATTTGGCGTTAGCAACTTGTTTTGAAAGTGGATGCCAAAAAGATGTTTCTCGAAGTTATAAAGATCTTCAATGTGTACAGGATTGTAATTATAATTAGGAAAAGCTTTCATATAATCAAAGATGATCCAGTATACTATGAAGATAGAAAAGCCAAGAATGAACTTGCGGGTAGTGGCCGAAAGGTAATAAAGGATGTTGAATATCAATAGCAATACAACCTCGTCCGATTTAAAGCCAACAAGTTTCCATGAGAGCAATAAATAAGCTAATGAGATAAGCGAAACAACTATTACAGAGCGTAAATTAACTGTGTTGCCATGGTTACTACCATTGGTCATTTTATTTTTTGATAAAGTCTGAACGGAATATCTTGTCCCAAAGCGGCGAACTTACGCCATAGCCTTTATCAGGGTCCTGGTAATGGTGCAGCATATGGTGTTGTTTGATCTTTTTCCAGATACTGCCTTTAAAGTTAAAATGATGTATTGCATAATGCGATATATCATAAAACAAATAGCCCAATATAAAACCAGGAAAAAAGCCGAAAATGTAATTGGCCGGTAGTATGGTGTTAAATAAAAAGTAAAATATTGCTGCTAATGGAATACTTACAGAAGGTGGCAATACCAAACGTTTTGCATCGCTGGGGTAATCATGATGAACGCCGTGAAAAATAAAATGCATTCTTTGCGCCCATGGTTTATTGGGAGGAGCATAATGGAATACAAAACGGTGCATAATATACTCAACAAATGTCCAAATAAATACGCCCAGGATGAACAACTCAAAAAAAGTAAAAATGGGTATGTTTACCTGGACCAGGGCTCTATAAATGCAGAATAATATAACTGGCATAAAAATAAATACAGGTACAAGAAAATGTACTTTTGAAAGACTTTCTAAAAGGTTGCTTTTAAACATTCTCACAGACTCCTGTGAATTTGAAACATAGTTTTTCTTCATAACATCAGGGCTTAAAACGATTAACTATTTCTTTGCCTGTTACCGGATCGGTACCTTTTACCTCCACGTATGACACATTTGGAAACCAGAAAGAACCGCCGTCAATTTTAACAAATATCCGGTTAAGTATAACCTGCTTTTGTGCAATTAATGCGAATATATGATATTTTCCATCTTCTGACTTCATTAAGGTAAGCGGAAATTTTTTGTATGACACAAATCTGATATCATAATTACCATTGTTCAACACTTTAGCTGTTAGGCCATATGCAAATTTACGTTGAATATAATTTAATTCCTGCTTTTGCCCTTTTTCTGCATACCTTATCCAGTATCCTTTAATAGGTTCATCCGGATCTAATTTGCCATCATCTGCAAAATTCAAATCATATACAATGGTATTTGTGTTTGCGGTTCGCTGCAAATAGAATAGTCTGCCGCCATTTTTGGGCGGGGTAGGGTACACAACTCCAGGATCGGTCAATGTGCTTAAATAAGCCGTTTTAACTGTCCTGGCTTCAGCCGTGCTATAAAAAAACGCAATAAGCAAAGTGTAAAAGAATATTGAAAAAAGTGATCGCATTAAAAAAGGGGTATATCGGCGTATTGGGTTATTGTTTATTTCTTTTTTCCAATGCTTTTTTGGCATCCATTAAACGCCGGATGGCAGTTGCATTGGTTAATACAGCAAGCAGAACTATGGGGAAAGTGAAAATAGACATGGTTTCAAATACATGGAATTTGATGCCGGGAACATATAGTTTATAATCGCCACCAATATATAATGAGGTAACCCCGCATAGCATTGCAAATAAGCCAAGCGTAATTACCCGTTCAGGACGCTGCATCAAACCACCTTTAATATCTACACCCAAACCTTCGGCACGCGCCCTTACATAGCTCACCATCATGGAACCTATTAAAGCAATAAATGCAAAAATGGAACTTAGAAAATAGTGGTGTGCTACAAGGTAATAGCATATGCCCAAAAACATGATCAGTTCGCTATAGCGATCAAGCACCGAATCGTACAATGCGCCAAAAGTAGATTTCATATTTCCCAGCCTGGCTACTTGCCCATCAAGCATATCAAACAGTCCGGCAAAAAGGATCAAAGCTCCGGCCCATCCTACATAGGTGAGGTCGCCACGGTTACCTTCTTCGGCGCCAATAATAAATATTATAGCTACGCCTAAATTAAGTACAAAGCCAATGGAAGTAACTACGTTAGGAGTAAGCCCCAACTTTATTAATACTTTAACAAAAGGATCTATAATTTTATATATACCCGATTGGAGATTGGTACGTAATGATGTTGGTTGTGCCATAGCTGCAATAAGTTATTATGATTCAAATATAATTAAAAGTTAAAATCTGCCCTCGCCCTGATGCCATATTTAGCAATATCGGGATGGTCTAAGTAATTAAATCGCTTTACCAAATCTACCCGGAAAAATTTAAAGATATTTTCGATACCAACACTACCTTCTATATAGGGCGTTTTGCCCATGATGTAGGTAATTGGCTTGCCATTTCCGTCAATAGGGAATTGATATAATGATGGATGTAACGTAGGATTATTTTGGGCAGTAACACCACCCCATAGCGCTTTTGCTGATATCACTTCGCGCCATTTTAATTTTTTAAACAATGGTATTTTGTTAAAGAAGAACCCGTTAAAGTGTTGGTCAAGATTGAGGCTTTCATAGTGATCATTCGCGAATTCCAAAAAGTTCAGCAGGTTATAAGAATCCACCTGGTATGCATAAGTTTGGTTGGCGCGAGGTATAATCATTAGAGGATAAGGAACTTGTCCAAATATATGGCCTGCTTCTACTATCGCGTCAGCATATCCCAGTTGCGAAAAGTAAAAATGCTTGTCTAACCGGAAATGCAAGCTTTGATAATTGTATTCGGCCCCAAGCACATTTTTTAGGCCGGCAGTATAATCAAGCGCTAAAACAACATATTTGCTAAATATTGGCACACGATATATTTTACCCTGGTAAAACTGTTCATGCGGTGCATAACGCAAGCTTACGGTAGCTTCTGTAGTAGTAAGCTCAGTAATAGAATGAGGCAAGCCATCAATCTCATTGTTAAAATACAGAGATCCGGCAGGAGATTGCTTCCAGTTTTTAAAACCTATACTGTATGAAAAATGGCTCTCGTACTCATGCACATAATCCAGGCGATAAAAATCGTTGTACAAATATTTATCGTTAACACCGCGCTTAAACGATAGCAAAAAGTTGTCTTCCTGTACAAATTGTAAGGCCGCCCCCGGAATTTTGGTGTCCCGTTGAAAGCTCGCCCTTATGTAATCCTGTGGAAACTTATAAATGGATTTATCATTAAGAGAATAGGTAGCGCTCAAAAAGCCTTTCCACTTTTCATCTTTAAATCCGTAAGCCGCATAGGTTTCAAAATAATAGCGTTTACTTAATTCAGGTGTTGTTCGCCCCCCGAACCTTAACCTAAGCCCTTCAACAGGGTTAAAGCTGTAAAATGCATTTGCTGGTCCCACTTCAAATGGCCCGAACGATTTGTAACCTGCCAGTACAAGTGTGATGAAATCCATGGTACGCCGATACGATGGTATTGTTTTTAAGGTATCGATGTTATGGTAAACCTTTGATTCGGCCGTGCTTAATGTATCCAACCGGTTTTGCGACCAATAAGCGTTTGTTCTCTCTTTAGCGTCATCAGCTTCTACTACCGCCGGTCCGTCAAAGGTTGTATCAGGTATGGCTTTATTTACCTGGTAATTCTTAAAGGTAACGGTTCTGATACCTACGGCGCCCCCCCTTTTATTTTTAGTGAGCCCAAAATCTGCCAGAATGGTGGTTTTGCTCAAATGGTAGCGATTATCTGGGTTTTGTTCAAATTCAAGGTCTACATGCAGTGTATTTACAAAATTCAGGTTTATATTCTTATTGATATTAAGAATTGCTTTTTGCACAGCATAATGGCCATCCAACGTAACGTAGATTTTTCCTTCAAAAAGCTGATCAGTTGTATTACGTGGGGTAAAACTCAATTCAACTACTTTAGTATTATTGACTATTACAGTATCAGTGATGAAAAATTTGTAGAATGAAGGTGAATTGTTAGAAATAGGGCTCAAAAACTGCACAGAAACAAGAAATATATTGTTTGTGTAGATGTCAACATCATAGTAAAGGTGTTTGAAATATTGACCCAGCCCTTCGTTATCAATATAGCTTCCAAAGTTTACACTTTTTTCTCCAAGTACTACCGTCTTTTTCTTTTCGGGAGTTTTACGGTAATAGCTCAGGCTTAATTTTTCATCAAGATATATAGGAAGTAATGATTTGCCGGGTACCAATGTACTGTCCCTGTTATCGAGAAGAAATTTATATTTTCTAAAAAACTTCCTATCTGATAAGGTTGGTGAAACATTGCTTAATGAAAACTGCATTTTATCGTACTCTTTGTATTGCACGTAGTTGTAACTTTCAGGGCGATTTTGATCCTTATGAGCAATTACCTGGCGTATCAGCTCCACTGCCGGATTATCCTTATTACGATACTTTGTTTTTTTAGCTGATGTGATCACTACCTCGCTTAGCTGTTGTGACGCGGGGAAAAGCCGGATATTAATTACCTGCTCCTTATTGGGGATAACCGGTAAAAATATCGGTTTATAACCCACATAAGTTACTTTGATCTGGCTATAGGGTTGGGTTGATTGTATTTCATAATTACCATCATTATCAGAGGATACTCCAATAGTGCTGCTTACAAACGATATGTTTACAAAGGGAAGCGTTTGTTTTGTTTTTGCATCAGTTACAGTTCCGGTAACTTTTGTTACCTGGCCAAATACTATAGAAGACGAAAGAAGAAATAACGTTAGTACAAATATTTTCAAATAGATATTTTTACAATTCATGTGCCTAATGCATTATGCAAATACGAACTCATTTTGCTTAAAATAGTTGTAAAATGTATCTGCTAATTATGGATACAATTACTTTAGAAATTATATATCATATTATAATTTCATTAAATTGGTATGGCACTATTCACTAACTATTAATAGTGTGTTATTATTGCAATACCAACAATTATCTTGTGCAATGCTTGTTCTGCTTTCAATCTTTTTGCCTTTTCAGACTAACGTTTATAACAGAAGTTTAGCAAGTATGTAGTACACTGCAAAAATAGAAAAATTTCATACAGACTATTGTGGTCAAAAAGTCAAAATTAATCAATTGATTAATGAATTTATTGCTTCTTGCGGATATTAAAATAGCTTGAACCATAAAATGGTTTGCAATATTACATTGGCATAAATGCCTGCTAACACATCATCAAACATAACACCCCAGCCACCTGGCAATTTTTCTAATTTTCGGATAAAAAGAGGTTTTGCAATATCAAAAAAACGAAATAGGATTAAAGCAGTTAATACATACTTAATGGTTACCGGTACAAAAAGGAGGCTGATACACATTCCGGCAACTTCATCAATAACAACACGGGCGGGATCTTTGCCCCATATCTTGCATACTACATTTGAAGACCAAATGCCAAGTAAAGTTATAGCAATAGTAATAATTAAAGAGGGGATAAGCTGGTAACCAGCAGCCCAGGCACAGTACCAGCAAATACAACAGGCAACGGCTGCAACTGTGCCGGCCCCTTTGCCAATATAACCAATGCCCAGGCTTGTGGAAATTAGCTTATGGAATAACATTACAATGATTCCACCAGGTCCTGGTAATAATCTAAGCCCAGGTGAGTGATCAGGTCTTCGCCCATCATGTGACGGAGCGTGTTTTGCAATTTCATTAATTGTTTAAATATGTCATTTTCCGGATGGAGACCGGGGGCGGTTTGTGGTGATTTAAGATAGAAAGATAACCATTCCTGCACACCGCTCATTCCGGCTCTTTTTGCCAGGTCGCTAAATAAAGCAAGGTCCAATGCTATAGGTGCTGCCAAAATAGAGTCGCGGCAAAGGAAATTGATCTTGATCTGCATTTTGTATCCTAGCCAGCCAAAAATGTCAATATTATCCCAGCTTTCTTTGTTATCGCCATGCGGCGGATAATAATCGATGCGTATTTTGTGGTATAGGTCACCGTATAGCTCAGGGTTATCTTCCGGCCTTAAAATGTCTTCTAAAACGCCCAGTTTCGAAACTTCTTTGGTTTTAAAATTATCCGGGTCATCAAGCACTAATCCATCACGGTTTCCTAATATATTTGTGGAGAACCAGCCTCTAACTCCCAGCGCACGAGCAGCTAAACCCGGTGCCAATATAGTTTTCATTAAAGTTTGGCCTGTTTTGAAATCCTTACCGGCTATAGGGGTTTCAGTCAATTTTGCAAGTTCAACCATTGCTGGTATATCAACAGTTAAGTTAGGGGCACCGTTTGCAAATGGGATACCCAATTTTAAAGCAGAGTAAGCATAGATCATGCTTGGTGAAATGCGCTTGTCATCATCTAACAAAGCCTGTTCAAATTTTGCAAGTGTTTGATGTATCTCTGATGCTTCGTAATATATTTCTGTTGAACCGCACCATACCAAAACTATCCTGCTGCAATTATTTTTTTCTTTGAAGTTGTTGATGTCGGCCATTACTGCCTGTGCAAGTTCATACCTTGTGCCTGTTTTAACGTTGGTAGCCACAAGGTTTTTTGCATAATTATGATCAAAAGCAGCTTTCATCGGCACCACATTTTCCAATTCGGATTTAATTGCATTCAGCAAGCCCGGCTCCAATACCTTGGCTTTCACGGCAGCTTCGTATACGTTATCTTCATATACGTCCCAACCACCAAAAACAATATCATTAAAATCTGCCAGAGGCACAAAATCTTTAATTTTAGGATTATGGTTATCGGTTCTTTTACCTAAACGGATATGCCCCATTTGGGTAAGTGAACCAATAGGTTGCGATAAACCTTTTTTCACGGCTTCAACACCGGCAATTAATGTGGTAGCTACTGCTCCTAAACCAGGTATCAAAATGCCCAATTTGCCTTCAGCAGGTTGAATGTTGCTTTTCATATTTTATTTTTTTGTATTAAATTCTTTGTATGGTTATAACCATGTATCGGTTATAGGGTCGTCAAAGGACTGTATTTTTTAGCAAAGACGTTATCAATTTTAAAAAGTTGACCGAAAGATGAAATTTGTCAGTTTATGAAAACTAAACTATTGTAAAATCAGTCAACTTAAATACTGTGAGAGGCCACAAAATACTACAGGACTTTTTCGTATATCCTGTATGTTTTATATTGATTTCCGCCAATAGCTTCAATGGCCCGGTTTACCATATCATTATGTTCAAGTGTCCAGGAGGCTTCAGCATATTCCAAACCTTTTCTGCGATACTCTTTAATAATAGTGCCATATAAAACTGCCTCGATACCCATTTTCCTATACCCATCTACCACACCCAATAGCATAATGCGGATGCCTTTAATTTTGCCCTTGCCCAATAAAAGCTTAAACAGGCCGGTAGGAAGTAAACGACCTCTTTTAATAGTTTTTAGTATCTGGTTAATATCCGGGATAGCTACACCAAATCCCACTATTTTTCCATGCTGCTCTGCAACAAGGCAAAAATCCGGGTCGAGTATCATTTTAAGGTCCTTTGCTGTATAGTCAAATTCTTCGTTGGTCATCGGAAAGAAGCCCATGTTTTTATCCCAGGCAGTATTATATACTTCACGTAAAGCGGCAGCCTCTTCTTTAAACTTTTTAAGATTGATCTTTCTTACAGTGACCTCGCTGCGCTTTAATCTTTCAGTTAGTTTGTCCAGTAGTTGGAGGGATCTGTCACTATAATCATCTTTTCCCCAACGCCAGGCCAAAAGATCGACTTGTTTGGTGTATCCAGCTTTTTCAAGCAAGTCAACGTAATAAGCCTGATTATAGGTCATCATTACCATTGGTGGGCTGTCAAAACCTTTTATCAGTAAACCACAGGTTTCATTGGTCGATGGATTAACAGGCCCCACTATTTTTGATACTTTTTTATCTGTTAGCCACTCGGCAACTTTAGCAAATAAAAGATTTGCAACCTCCTGGTTGTTTATACAATCAAAAAATCCAAAA
>JAQBOK010000332.1 GCA_028288085.1 Mucilaginibacter sp. | reverse complement strand
GGTAACGGGAGTGGTGATGCTCAGGGAAGTGAGCGCGGCCTTGAATACGATACCGTGTCGGGCCTGTATGCCGAATTTGTTGAAAAGGAGATATTGCCGCTGGTGGAAAGCAAGTGCCAGGTGAAGTTAACCAAAGACCCTTCGGGACGCGCCACCATGGGCGCCAGTTCGGGCGGATCATGCGCTTTAATTATGGCCTGGTATCACCCCGAATGGTATCATCGTGTGCTCACCTATTCGGGCACCTATGTAAACCAGCAATGGCCCTATAACGCGAAAATACCGCACGGGGCCTGGGAATTTCACGAACATCTCATCCCCGAAAGCCGCAAAAAGCCGCTGCGCATCTGGATGGAAGTGGGCGACCAGGACCTTTTCAATCCAAACATCATGCGCGATAACATGCACGACTGGGTGCTTGCTAACGAAAATATGGCCAAAGTGCTAGCCGCTAAGGGATATGATTACCAATTTATTTTTGCCCGGAATGCCCGCCACGTGGACTCCGGTGTGAAAAGTCAAACGCTTCCCGAAGCGCTGGAGTGGCTCTGGAAGGACTATAAGGCACTGAAAAGATAAATTAGAGTTAAACATATTGGCACATCAGTAATGATGGCAACCATTATATCTATAGCAGTTCAGTCACCACAAGGTCTGCTAACGGAAAACCGCACGAAATATAAGGGTTAAAAATATATACCTCAAATTCTGCAGGATGGGACGATGAGTAAATTCTACATCGCAGGGTCCTCTTTAAGTTAACCCATAAAATTTAATATACATTATTGCATCTGTGAATAATTTAGATGTCACCAAACGTTCCTACGGAACGTAAAACGGTTATTTGACTGATTTCTACCAACCAAGCGTCCCTACAGGACACTGTTTTATACTCCTCGTCCCATGGGGACGCTTGGTTGGTAGAAAAAAAGAACACAATGCAAGTGCGTCCCATAGGAACGCCTGATGAAATTTCGATTTTTGTGGGTTAACTTAACTCTTTGAGAGATAATGCAGGGACGTTAACTTTGTATAGATAAACATTATTTCTTATGGACATTAAATCGTGTATACCCGTAATTCCCAGTGCTGATCTTGAGAAAAGCCTGCGCTTTTGGATTGAAGGGCTCGGCCTTACCAGGGACCAGGAAATGAGACATGGGGGCAGGCTGGTCGGCTGCATGGTTCACAACGAACACGTATACTTTTGGCTCAACCAGAGAGCGGGGACACCGATCAAGCCAGAAGACTATCATAGCATAAGCCTTTACTGGGCGCCGGTTGACCTGCATGGGACAAGGGAGCGTTTGAAGCAGCTTGGATACGAAGTGTCAGATATCGAAAAGAGAGACTATGGGCAGACGGAATTCTTTCTTACCGACGACGACGGTTACTCCCACTGTTTTGGGGTTCCTACAATGCCATGAACATGACACATGAATGATGGCACACCCCGCCCGATCAAGTGTCGACACTTGATCGTTTTTAAGTTTTAGCGTCGACGCTAAAACGGGCGTAAATTATATAGAATTGTTAGCTTTGAAAAACCTCATGCAACTCATATGAAAAATCTGATCTGTCTCTCGTTTATTACCTGCTTGTTGTTCTGTTCAGCAAAAAGCCAAGGCCAGCAAGGCAGCTGGATATCACTCTTTGATGGTAAATCGCTCACCGGCTGGAAAGTTGGCGATAATGCCGAAACCTTTTCAGTAAAGGATAGTATGATCGTGGTTCACGGCAAAACAGCTCACCTTTTTTATGATGGTGATGTGCAGGGTCATAATTTCAAGAATTTCGAGTTTAAAGCAGATGTTATGACGCATCAGGGCGCCAATTCGGGCATTTATATCCATACCGCTTACCAGGAAGGCGGCTGGCCCGCAAAAGGCTATGAGATACAGGTAAATAATTCCCACATCGATTGGCGCAGGACCGGAAGCGTTTATGGTATTGATGACATTAAAGAAGTTTATGTGAAGGATAATGAATGGTTCACGATGGATATCACTGTACAGGGAAAAAGGATCATTGTCAAACTCAATGATAAGGTGATAAAAGATTATACCGAGCCTGCCGATCTGCACCGTACCAGTGGAGATGCCGAACGGATGCTTTCAAGTGGTACGTTTGCCCTACAGGGCCACGACCCCAACAGCCTGGTTTTTTTCAAAAACATTATGGTTAAGCCTTTGCCATAGCACGGTGAAAGACGCGGTTGGATAATGGTAATCATGCACTAAATTGCAGGTTGGTTTTTTTGCCAGAACTTTTTTATCTTTAAGGACCAAAGGCTTTAATTACACCTGGACCAGATGTATAAAAAATTATTATCCCTACTTGCGATAGTCGCGTTTATTGCAGCTTGTAAAAAAGATAGTATTGGAAGTAAAGACCCGCAAATAAACCCGGTGCAGGGCACTATAAAGGTTGATTGGGGCGATACAATAACCATTGCCGGCAAAAATCTGCCGTCGGGAGCCACCGTTTTTTTTGACCAGGTACAGGCGCAGGTGATCTCGAACAACGGGCAGGCGCTGAAATGTGTTGTGCCTTACTTTAATACCACCCCTACCGTTTCGGTATTTATCAAGTTCGATACTCAAAGTATCGAGATGACTAATTATGTTACCCTTAATGCCCCGGTGATATCTTCTTTTACGCCAACAGAGGCCTTGGGCGACACAATAACGATCAAGGGCGATCATTTTAATTCTGCCGGGATGGATGTGACTTTTGGCGGAGCGGAATCCAGGATCATCGCCGCATCAAAAACGATGCTGAGCGTGATAGTGCCGGATGATATTAAGAGCGTACATACAACTATTACTGTCAAGTCGCAACTGCAAACCGCGACCTCAACCTCCGCTTTCGAGGTTTTAAAACCGGTAATAACCAGTATTACTCCGGCGGAATTTATTGGGAACAACATTATTATCACCGGTAAATATTTTGACGTTCGAGGGCCTTTCGAGGTTGACCTCGACGGTGTGCCTACGCCACATTCCGGGGTTGACAAGCAGCATATTGCAGTCGTTCTCCCTTACAAAGCCTATCCCCACCGCAAAACTACTGTTACCCTGAAATTGCTGGAATACACAATACCCTACCCGCTTGATGTTTCCATTAAAGATAACTGGGTCATGGTTACCCAGGGCATTCCGTTCTCGGCATACAACGCTACACCGCTTAATGTTGGTTCGGATGTATATATCGTGGCTGCGCAAAAGGGAACATCGGGTCAGAAAGTTTTTCTATGGCATTTTAACCAGGCCGATTATTCATGGGCCATGGTTGGCGGCCAGCTAACATTTACCAATGGTAGTTTCAGTACAGGCACCGACGGCAGTAAAATTTACTTATACAGTGCAGACGGAAGCAACACGTTTTATGCCTGCGACCCTGGCGCAGGCACCTGGACGCAGAAAGCAAATTTTATCGGAACGTTGCGGTATGGCCCGGCGATGTTCAGCATAGGTGGTAAAATATATGTTGGCAGCGGGCAGCATTTTGTAGGCAACCAAAGTGAATCCATTGACGATTGGTACGCCTATACGCCGGGTAACAACACATGGGCACGCATAGCTGACATGCGCACCGGCCTCGAATTGAGTTATCCAATGCAAAATGCTCAATCTGTGGTTATTAATAATATAGCGTATGTGGTGTGCGGCGGCTGGTTTTTCGATTACAAATACAATCCCTCAACAAATACGTGGACACCGATGCAAAACATGCTTGAACCCCGTGTGCAGGCAGGTGTGGTAACCTATAATCAAAAGATTTATACGCTAAAGGGCTATATTGTACAGAATTTGGGGAATGATAATAGAAATGTTTTTAGCTACGACCCGGTGGCTGATACGTGGACCTTCGAGCCCCGCACCATCGACCCTAATGGCGACACATTGAATATGGCTTTTGCGACAGGAGGCAAAATTTACATGCTGACTTACGACAACTCTGAATTTCAAAATAACCTTTACGAAGCACTTACGCTGCCGTAGCTGTTTAACCCGAGCTTTCGTCATGTGTCTAAAAAAACATGTCCGCAAAAGCAATTTATTTGTTTCGTAATACATGGCATGAAATAAATATGGCCATTTATCTTTTAAAATATCAATATGTTATTTAATTTAAGCGGAACGCTTAAATGACTATGTGTCCAAGCGATATGCTTGTACAGGCGGAGTGGCTGGCTACCCGCAGTAACTAATGGTTTTAAAAATATGAAGCCTGAGTTTTTAATGAATACTCCTTTGAAAACAGCTTATGATGCCGTAGCGCCTGACAAAACAAAATGGACAAAGTTCTTAGAACAGATGATCGTTTTTGTCAAGACGCCATTCGACATGGGTGATGCCAATATTGCGAAAATCACATCGCCGGTATTGCTCATTTCGGGCGACAATGATGGCCTGGATAAAATTGAGTTGATGAAAACGTATCAATTACTGGGAGGTGGCGTAGCTGCCGATATGGAACCGATGCCAAAATCGCATTTGGCCGTTGTTCCTTCACAGGGGCATGTCAGCCTAATGATGCAGACGAAAACAATATTAGGATATCTGGATGGCTTTTTAAAGTAATTTTTCTCTCCTTTATTTTCATGCCAGATTATTTGAGTGTGGACACTCAAAACATTGTTCGGGCAAGCAATGATGCTTGCCCGGGCGGGAGCATTAGCTTGGTTTTTGACAATTTTTTTGTCAGCTACCGCTTTCTCAACTAGAATTTTTGATAATTCTTCTCTAAACATTGTTCTAAATAATTCAACATTGAGGGCAACCCACATCTTAATTTAATTTTAATAGTCAAAAAATACCGGCCTCTTTAAAGGAAGCCAAAGATGTTCAACTAGGTTGAACTCTATAAAGTTGCTGATTAGCTATCGCTAGTCAGTTTAATTACGACGCTGTTTTACCAGCGATAAAAGCCTGGGCTTGATGCCCTGCAATGGGGTTTTACAATTTCTAAAACTGTAAAATACAATGGCACAAATATTAACTATTAATTAATCTTTACCAAATTTTATTTATTTTTTATTATGTAAGATGCAATTAATAAGGACATCCTATTATTTCCTCGTTTATTATCGTCCACTATTGCCGCAATCAGTTGCTATTTTAACTAGAACGTTATTAGGCATTGGTAGTATTACAGAGTCTGGACAGGTTTTTTTTAGGTTGGTTATTACGCAGTCACAAATTTTATTGTCTTTGTCAAGATGCTCGATCTGTAATAATCTTACTAATGCGATTCGGAATGTCCTTTCTAAGTCTGGCGTCCATGCTGTTGCTTTAGGTGTTACTGGGCCTAGGCCGTTCGGATGGGCGTAACTATAATCCGCGCCTATCTTTATGGCTAATTTGCGTAAGCTATCGACAGAAACAGAATTAATACCATTGGGTAAGACCGCTTTTAGTCGCTTAACTAAGTACGATACGAATAGATTTCTTTTTTGATTATCACGCATTCTCAACTTCGCAAAATTGTCCATTGTTTTATAGACTTTCGCCTCATACGCTTCTGTCCATACAATAGTATTTTGGTTTTTTGATCTGCAACCTAAAAAGCCGATGAATATTAGAGCTAATAGAAATATCCTTTTCATAATTGGGTTTAGGAAACTAATAGAGTTTTGTAGAGTTTATCAAAAATAAATAAAAAGATTGGCATAGCCCCTGCCGGAACAGGGGCTAAACCTTTTAGGCAACATGAAGTTTGGGTGCCCAAATAGTATTTATTTCGGCTAATTTAACTTTATCAGTTAACTTGATGTACTTCTTAAAAGTCTTGTAGTCTTTATGCCCTGTAATTGACATTACTGTTTCCGGCCTCATGCCTTTTTCAAGGGATAGGGTTACAAATGTCCTTCGTGCGGTGTGCGAACTGATAAACTTATATTTCGGCTCTAAGAATTCTACCTTTTCTACCCCTCTATATTTTGTGATTAGAATGCTTTCTGTTATCCCTGCAAGCTCTCCGATCTCTTTGAGGTACTCATTAGTCTTTTGATTAGAAAATAGCTTAGGCAGCCTCCCGCCGTTTTTTAATAGGATCGCTTTTGCATGTTGGTTCAACGGTATGCGCAAAAAGTCCCTCGTCTTTTCGGTTTTGATCTCTATGTAATCATCCTTTATGTTTTCAACTTGTAATTTGCTGATATCAGAATACCTTAACCCGGTAAAACAAGCAAAGCAAAAATTGTCCCTAACTACATTTAGCTTTTCAGATTTCAATTCTAAATAGATAATGGCAAATAGTTCGGCTTCGGATAAATAAATCAATTCTCCGTCTTCTTTGAACACCTCAAACTTCTTTACGTCTTTGTGTGGCTGGCAATAGCCCCGGTCGTAGGCAAAATTCATAAATACTTTTAAGGTCTTGATATAATTCCCGGCTGTGTTATTTAATTGCCTCTTATGGTTAAACAGGAAATCTGTGAAGCTTTCATAAAAGTGTTGATTGATCCGCTCAAAAGTTAGTTCATAGCGTTTCACTTTCCTGAATTCTTTCAAGTGGTTAAAGCAGGTAATATAACGGTCTGTTGTTTTAACTCCCTTGGTTGTTCTTGATAGTTGGATATATTCTTCGAAGCTTTCTATGAAGTTCCTTTTTACATCTTTCTTACCGCCCAGGGCTTCATAGAAACGTTGCTTTACGAAGCTAAAATCTATCTCCTGATTGAATAGTAGGGAATGGGTCTGCGCATCTTTGATAATTGTCTCCAGCTTATCGATGTGGCTGTTGATATATTGATCTTCGGTGCTGTTTTCTTTTAACCTTTGTTTCCTGCTTATCCATTTATTGGGCAGTACTTTAATTTTAACAGAATGCCGGAACTTCTGTCCTCCTGCTAAATAGGTCATAATGATAAATGATTTGCCTTGTTTGTCGGCTTTGTCTAGGTAAAAATTTGTTGTTGCCATATTGATTTTTGTTAAAGTTCCTGTCAATTTCACTGTCAGTTTGTTGTTGACTGAACCAGTGCAAAGTTGAGTAACCTTAACGAATAAATCAATTTATAGTTCTGATATTCAAGTAGTTAAAGTCAAATTGGATTAAATTGAATCTAATTGACTTGATAATTCTCTACACCCCTACGGACTCTTTAGATTATCAAAACACCCCTTGTAAGTGATATACTTATGAGGCTTTTACCGTCAATTGTTTATTCTCTAAATTGCAGCATTCGTTATCCAAAGCCCACAACACCGGTAAATAAACCCACCAAATAATCAATAAATATCAAGTATCTGACAATCAGATGTTCACGTTTGTTCACGGTGTTCACGAAAAAAACGTGAACAAGCATTTACAAAGCATTAGCATTTAAAAACGTTGAAACTACCTTTCTGAGGAGTTGTTTTGTTATCAATTGGGCATATGCCGGAGTTTGGCGTATTTGCTTTCGAGGCTCGGGTTATGGCGGTATAAAAGATCAAAGGAATTATTATGAGCTCGTTAGTAAAAACAAAATGCACGTAATTGCGCTTTTTACTAGAGTTTTATGCAACGTTTTTTAAAAATTCCTCTTAGGCTAATAGCCGGCATTATTTTAATAGTGATACTCCTGTTTTTTGGCAGTATGTGGTATATTGCTCATAACAAAACCAAATTGCTAAATCTGGTTAATATCGAACTAAATAAAAACCTGGATGGTACGGTTATTATTGGCGATATAAAGCCCGAAGTGTTCCGGAGCTTCCCCGATATTTCACTGGGACTTCGCAATGTACTCATTCGCGATAAGCGCTATGCGGAACACCACCGCACCCTGCTGGATGCCAAAGATTTTTCTATATCGGTAAATGCCTGGGCTTTATTAGGGGGTAATTTGAACATCAAACATATTTGGATCAGCAATGCAGCGGTTGACCTGTATACGGATAGTTCCGGGTACAGCAACCGGTCGGTATTTAAAAAAAGCACCAAAAGAAACAAGGAAACAACTTCTAAGAATAATTATCAATCGCAATTAGGCAAATTTACGCTGGTGAATGTAAATTTCAAGGTAGAGGACCAGGAGAAAAAAAAGCGCTTCGATTTTATTGCCAATAATTTGAACGGTAGTATGACAAACCCGGATTCGGGCTGGAACGCTGAATTTCATATGGATGTGACCGCCAAAAACATGGCTTTCAATACGCGAAATGGCAGCTTTATCAAAAACAAAACGGTGGAAGGTGACCTTACTGCTGGTTATAACGACGACAGCGGCAGATTATGGGTAAAATCGGGTTCGCTTGATATTGGCGATGAACCATTCCAGGTAAATGCTGTATTTGAAACTGGTAAAAAGCCATCCACCTTTGCCATCCATTTAG
>JAQBOK010000270.1 GCA_028288085.1 Mucilaginibacter sp. | reverse complement strand
ACCTCCTCCGCTTCAAACTCGTTCCATTTGGTATTAAACAGGTTCTCTATGGATAAACCTACTTCATAGCGTTTTTGGGTATAGTTTATCTTAAGGTCGGTAACATAATAACCGTCGGCTATTAAAGTATTGGTGTTATTACCGGGTCGGCTATGCATGTATCGGTAGCTTAATCCACCGTTTAATCCATTGTTAAATTTAAAATCAAGACCACCGGTACTGGTAAATGTTGGTGCCAGCGCCAGGTAACCCGTATTTTTGGCGCTGTCGGCCAATCGCGGTCTTGCCAGGTTTATGTTCAGATCTGCAAAAAGCCATTTAGCCAGCTGGTAACGTGCAGAAACATCAATACCCTCCCGCTTGGTTTTACCTCCGGGCACAATATCGCCGTCGTCAGTGTAAACAAATTCCTGCTGCAGGTACAAATACCACAAAGCAGCATTAATATACAGGTGAGGTATGGGTTTCCAGTTAAGCCCCAGGTCGGCACCATATGCAGCGGGGATGGTTTCCAATCCATTATTGCCGATCACCGCGATGGCATTATTGGAGTGAAAGCCTTTTCCTGCCTTTAAATAAAACTGCACCTGGTTGTTTGCAGTGTATTGAATGTTCAGTTTTGGACTAATCACTACGCTGGTTTTGGTGGTATCGTGATAATTAAAGTTGAAGTAATCTAACCTGGAGCCTATATTGATCAGCCATTTTCCGGTCTCCAAAGTTTCATCAAGGTAAACCCCGGTATTGTTCTGCCGAATATCGCCATGCGAAATATAATCAAGAAACTGGTATTGTTCCGTTACGTTGCTATACTCCGTTCCGTAAGTACGGTCAAAGCGGGAGCTTAGTCCTAAAGTAGATGTAAGTGACGTATTGCCCAGGTAACTGTGCTTGCTTAGCTTGCCATTGTAGCCAAACATATCCCGCTCTTCTTCCTGTTGCCTTTCATCGCCATTAATGCTGTCGGCTGCAAAAAAGGTGGAGTTTACATGGAGCAGGAATTTATAATGCGTGTAATACAACTGGTTTTCCATTGTCCAGTTATCTTTAAGATCGGTAGTTAGCTTAGCAATCGCGTTTACCCTGCTGGTTTTACCACCTTGTGCGCTATCAATAGTTCCGAAACGGTTAATGGTTACGGCCGCGGCCGGAATTTTAACGGGGTTACCATTTTCATCAATAGCCGTTGTGCCCCCCACTACCGCCCTTTCGGGTATTTCGCCCGAAGGTACCCAACTGGTGCTGAAAGCAGATGCACTGAGGGACAACTTATTATCAGCACCCAATTGCCTGGAGTATTTGCCGAACAGGTTAAATCGTTTATAATGTTCGGGCATTTTAAAAGGCCCGTCGGTATAGTTATACTCACCGGCAATATAGGCGTTCTCTCCATTTTGTTTGGCTTTGCTGCTAAGCAGATCAACCACTCCCGCCAGGCGGAAAGTATTAAATTGCCCGCCTTCAAGGCTTATCATGCTTTTGTCTAAGGCATCTTTAGTAGTGTAGCTTAAGTAACCTGCCGTGGTAAGATCGCCTTTATCGGTATAGTAAGGGCCTTTGCCAAAATCATAGGTCGATACGGTTTCGGGTATTAAAAAGTGCAGGTCGGCATAGCCTTGTCCGTGTATGTGCGATACCATGTTTACGGGCATCCCATCTACAGAAACATTCAGGTCGGTACCATGATCGGCATCAAAACCGCGGATAAATATCTGTTCGGCCTTGCCGCCACCCATGTGCTGGGCTATGAATAATCCAGGCACAAGCCGCATCAGGTCCTGCGATGAATTTACCGGGCGTAAACTGAGGTCTAAGGCGCTGATGGTATGGAAAGAATTGCTGTTTAAGGATGGCGATATCACTACTTCCTTAAGGTCTATCATTCCGTGATCTAATGTTATGATCATCCGGCTGTTCTGACTCCTGACGGGTATAAGTTTTACCTCGTACCCAATATAAGTGATGGTTAAAGTGGCTGTGTCTGATGATAATGTGATCTGAAAATTTCCGGCTTTACTGGTGCTGGTTGATCTTCCGTTTGCACGCACAGATGCATATTCAATAGGTTGACGTGTGGTATTATCAATTACCTTGCCTTTGTACTGGTATTGCGCCTTTGCCAATTGGCCGGCGAAAACAAGAACAATGGTAATTAATGCCACTCTTTTTAGGATGGTCATGTTATAGATTATAGTGTTCAAACCCTTACAACGGATTTGAATTATTAGCTGATAGAATTAATTATAGATATAGCATTCTCTCAGAATACATCCAATTGTTATTTCGATAGAAAGAGATCCTATGCACATGCCTTAGCAAACGGCATAAGATTTCTATCGCCTGCGGCGAAATTGAAATGACATTTTGGTTAGTTCCGAAAAGATTGTTAAGAAGCAGGTATTAACCTAACTGAGGAGGACGGAAGATAGCATTGTAGCCTTGTGGCAACTCAATGCGGTTATTGGGAATAGCGATTACCTGTAAAAGCTGTGTGTAAAACCTTACTTCTAAAATGGATTGGCAATAGGATTCCTGTACAAGGTTTTTTTGCGATTCCCGTTCGGTGGCGTTTTGTTTTTCTTCAGCCTGCTTGATTTTTTTCATCAGGTAACACTTACCGTTACAATGCAGCCAAGGCTTGTTACGGTTTTCACAAAGCTTAGTAGCAATGTAGTTTTTGTTGAGTTGAAAACCCGCATAAATAAAAAAGCGTGAAAAACTACAGCTAACAATAGCAATGATGAGCAATACGGCTGTTAGTTTGTACTTCATGAGCAATGGCGCAAAGGTAGGCGCAATATTTGAATATACAAATACTACGCCTGCCTGCAGGCAATGGTTGCCTTACAACGCCTGTTGCTTATTTACTGCGTATTAATGTAGAGTGGAATTTGGTGCTGTTAATAGTAATATCCATACCAACCGAATCTGTGTAGTATTTGCCTGCATGGAGCACATTGCCATCATGTATCGGTACACTAAATGTAAAATCATTACCGTTTATTTTGCCGTCGGTAATATCAACTTCACCATCGGGTGTATGGGCGCTGCCTGTTAACTTATTTCCATCAACTTTAAAAGTATAACTAAGCGGAAAGTCATCCTGTCCCTCCATTTTTAAGTTGCCTGTCCATTTTCCGGTAAGGTCGGCTATTGCGGCTGCAAGGCAAATAGCAAAACAGCATACCAGCGCTGCTGTGGTAAACAATTTTCTTTTCATACGTTTAAGATTTAATTGGTGATCTGCATATTTAGTTGTTAGACGCCTTGATATATGCTAATGTTACAGTCTTTCCCGGTTATTAAACCGCTCTTGCTGTAGCTAAAGATAATTCATATTTAGCAAGTGTTTTAATTTTGGTGGCAAAAAAACTCAAAACAATTTAAAATGATAACACGAGTATGGCATGGCAGAACAAGCCTTGATAGGGCAGATCACTATCTTCAATTTCTGCTGCACGAAGGCACTAAAGAGTATTTGCAAACAAAAGGCAACCTATCAGTTAAGGTATGGCAACGGAAAGAAGAGGATTGCTGCCATTTCTGGACAGTTACGGAATGGGCTGGTATTAGCGCTATTAAAAATTTTGCAGGAGATGATTATGAAAAAGCCAAATACTATCCCCAGGATCAAGGTGTTTTATTAGAATTCGAAGAAAAGGTAAGTCACTATGAAACGTATTCTGTTTCACTACCTGGTTAAAGTAGCCAATGGACTTAATTTGCGACTTTATTTATCAGCACGCTTGAGTGTTGTATGTAGCTTTGATCCATTAACTTCCAGGTTCAGGCTTACCGAATCTGCATAATATTTGCCGCTATGCGGGATAATTGAACCATCGCCATTAGTTACATTAAATGTAAAATCAGTGCCATTGGTTTTGCCATCATTAATTGTTGCGGGCTCACCTTGTGCCTGTGCTGTGCCGGTTAATTTGTCGCCATCCACTTTAAATATATAGGTAATTGCAAGGTCATTGCCGTCAGGAGTCTTAATGGTTCCTGTCCATTTGCCGTTAAGGTCGGCTATTGCCGCGAAGCAGATCATAAAAAAGCATACCAGCGCCGTTGTAGTAAACAATTTCCTTTTCATGGTTTTGATTTTTATGTATGATGTTAAAATCAACCAAAGCGTTACAGTAAATGAAAAATTAATAGAACAAAAAATCCCACCATAAGGCAGGATTTTTGTTTATTAGACATGTTTTAGGTTAACTACTTATCAACAGCACGTTTAAGTGTAGTGTGCATTTTCATGCCCTGGTAATCAATGTTTAAACTAATGGAATCACCTGCGCTATAATATTTTCCGGTATTCAATATTTTTACACCATTAACATCAATAGCAAACTCAAGGCTGTCGCCTTTTATTTTCCCATCAGTCAAATCAATAACCCCCTGCGGTGATTGTCCGGTGCCGGTCAACTTGTCGCCGTCAGCTTTAATAGTATAGTTAAGCGGGTATGCATTGCCATCAGGCGCTGTTAATACACCCGTCCATTTTCCACTGATATCCGCAAAAAAAGCAAAAGCAACCGCAAAGCAGCAAACAAATGCAATAGTGGTAAAAATCTTTCTTTTCATGTTTAAAATTTAAATGGTTTATTTATCAACAAAACGTTTAAGTGTAGTGTGAATCTTTTGGCCGCCAAAATCAATATCAAGGGCACATGAATCAGCATAAAGCTTTCCGCTATGCGGATAATCATTGCCATCAACCGTAACTTTAAATGTAAAAGTATCGCCGGTTACTTTACCGTTATCTACGGTAATTACACCAGCAGGCGATTCTGCCGTTCCGGTCAGTTTATCACCATCAACTTTAAAATTATAAGTAACCGGCAAGTCGTTGCCATCAGGTGTTTTTATAACTCCTGTCCATTTGCCGTTCAAATCGGCCGCAACGGCAAGCAAAACAAAAAAGCAGCATAATAGTACAATGGGATTAAAGAATTTCCTTTTCATATTCGAGGTTTTTTTATGTAATAAATGTATGATTTTTATTGTGATCTGAAATAAACATGATGTTAAATTTATTTGCCTGAACACGATTCACGAGATTTTTCAATTTTGTTTATTTTAATGGTGTTCAGAACGGTTACGCTATTCCACTATTTTACCATTCCAACCATTCCACCGCGACATATCAGGTTAAAATACGGGTGAAATCGGATAATTATGTCATGATTTTTGGTAAATATTGCCTGTATCTTTGAAATAGTTTAGGTTAAAGGTAATTAATACAATGAAGAAAATAGCGGTTTTGTTATTAGCTTGTTTTGGCCTTAGCGCTTATGCACAGCAACGCGATTACCCCATACAGCCAGTGCCTTTCACCAGTGTAAAACTGACTGATAAGTTCTGGACATCACGTATAGAAACCAACCGTACGGTAACTATTCCGGCATCTTTTGCCAGGTGTGAGAGTACAGGCCGAGTAAAAAACTTTGTAATGGCTGCCGAGCATAAAGGCAAATTTTGCACTGTATATCCCTTTGATGATACCGATATTTATAAAACAATAGAGGGGGCATCCTATTCCCTTGCCGAGCATCCCGACCCAAAACTATCCGCCTATCTGGACTCCTTAATTACTATTGTTGGTAAGGCGCAGGAACCAGATGGCTATCTGTATACCGCCAGGAGCATTGACCCATTGCACCCGCAGGCCTGGGCAGGTGCCGAAAGATGGGTGAATGAGGGAAAAATGAGTCACGAATTGTATAACTGCGGCCACATGTATGAGGCTGCCGCTGCGCATTATATGGCTACCGGCAAACGTAATTTCTTAAATATCGCCCTAAAAAATGCCGATTTGCTGGTAAGGACCTTTGGCCCCGATAAAAAGCACGTGGCCCCCGGTCATGAAATTGTAGAAATGGGTTTGGTAAGGCTTTACCGCATTACAGGTAAAAAAGAATATCTCGACCTCGCCGAGTTCTTTATCGATCAGCGGGGTATAAAAAAATATGATGCCAAAAGCAAGGACGAATGGCTAAACGGCATGTATTTTCAGGATAATAAACCCGTGGTACAGCAGGATGAAGCCGAAGGGCACGCTGTAAGGGCCATGTACCTGTATTCGGGTATAGCCGATGTGGCTGCTTTGACTGGCGACACCGCTTACCTGGCCGCTATAGATAAGATATGGAATAACATGGTAGGCAAAAAAATGTATGTACAAGGGAGCATCGGCGCGGTTGGCGATGGCGAGCGTTTCGGTGATAATTACGAACTGCCCAATGCCACCGCTTATAACGAAACCTGCGCCGCTATCGGCAGTGTGTTTTGGAACCAGCGTATGTTTTTACTTCATGGCGATAGCAAATACATCGATGTAATGGAGAAAACCCTGTATAATGGGTTAATATCCGGTGTGGGGCTTGACGGGAAATCGTTTTTCTATACCAATGCCATGCAAATAAAAAACAGCTTTGCGGGTGTGGCTACAGAGCCCGAACGCTCGGGCTGGTTTACCTGTTCGTGCTGCCCAACCAATGTGGTAAGGTTAATTCCGTCAATCCCAGGTTATATTTATGCCGAAAGGGGCAATGCGGTGTATGTGAACCTGTTTATCAGTGGTGTAGGTAACTTAACTGTCAATAACAGGGCAGTCAGGATCACCCAGCAAAATAATTACCCATGGGATGGTGGTTTGCTTTTCACTATCGACCCGGTAAAAACCATGGATATGGACTTAAATATCCGCATCCCCGGCTGGGCACAAAATGAGGCCATCCCATCTAACCTGTACAGCTATGAAAAAACATCGGCACAACTGGTAGAAATAAAAGTGAACGGTATGCCGGTTAACTACCAAATGCAAAAGGGTTACGCCGTAGTAAGCAGGAAATGGAAAAAGAATGATAAAGTAGAAGTAACCCTGCCAATGGATGTACGCAGGGTAGTTGCCAATACCAGTGTGCTTGATGATAACGGTAAGGTTGCCTTGCAGCGCGGCCCAATAATGTATTGCGCCGAATGGAAAGATAACAACGGACAGGCCAGTAACCTCATTGTGCCAAAAGACGCAGTTTTTAAACCTGAGTTTGAAGCCGGTTTATTAAATGGCGTTACCGTATTAAAAGCCAGTGTAAAGCGCATTAATGTGGATGTTGCGGAGCAAAATGTAAGCACGCAAAATGCAACCTTAACCGCTATACCTTATTATGCCTGGGCCAACCGCGGCAAAGGCGAAATGACGGTATGGTTTCCGGAACAAATTAAGTATGTGGATCTGTTGACGAAATAAAAGAGAAACACAAACCGTTATGTCATTTCTCTTTATTTGAAATGACATTGATTTTAACTAAATAAACCTGATGAGAATAAGAATTTGGATACTGATCGTCCTCCTGGCTGCGCCCTTTTTAAGGGCGTCGGCTCAGGAAATTATGTTAACGCAAGGCTGGAAACTTAAAATAGGCGACTCAATTACGTGGGCGCCACCACAGTATAACGATAGCGGCTGGAAACCGGCCAATGTAAGCCTTCCGTGGGAAGAGCAAGGGTATCCCAAAACAGATGGTTTTGGATGGTACCGTGTTCACGTTGTTATCCCCGCATCCTTAAAAGAAAAAGCATTTCTGAAAGATAGTGTTCGTTTCGACCTTGGCTACATAGATGATGGTGGCGAGGTATATCTGAATGGCAAACTGGTTTATAAAAATTATAAGAACGGCAGCGACATTCAACATGGTTTTTACGGGCCATGTTCTTTTTCTGTAGGCACCAATGATCTGGCAGTGCATTGGGACAAAGAGAATATTATAGCCGTGCGCGTGTTTGATACCGGTGGTAATGGCGGTGTTTACGGCGATAAGTTCGACATTAAAATGATGGATGTGATGGATAATGTATCTATTAATACCGATGGCGATTTTAGTTATGGTGAAAAAAGCCTGGGCAAATCCATCAAACTAAAAGCCGGCAGCAGTTATGAGTATGCAGGTAAACTGAATTTTAAAGTGACCGACCCCGAAACTGATTCCACGATTTATGAGAAAACAAACGATGCGCATTTCTCGGCGCATAGTCCTTTTACCTATACTTTTACTATAGCCCGCCTGGAAAAAAAATCGTATAAAATCACTTAC
The DNA here is from genome assembly GCA_028288085.1 of Mucilaginibacter sp. Lineage (GTDB taxonomy): Bacteria > Bacteroidota > Bacteroidia > Sphingobacteriales > Sphingobacteriaceae > Mucilaginibacter. The sequence goes on along the minus strand of JAQBOK010000270.1, from coordinate 11,215 downwards.
ACATTTACCGATGCAAAATCAGGTAAGCAGATCCAAAAAACTGAGGGTACGCCCTATATTTTGACGCCTGTTGTACAGGCAAAACCGCGGATTAATGGTCCGGATGTTTTTGGGGAACGTCCGGGTAATCCGTTTTTGTATAAGATACCGGCCAGCGGTCAAAAGCCATTGGTGTATAAAGCTACAGGTTTGCCCGCAGGTTTAAAACTGGATGCCGCAACGGGTATCATTACAGGAGTGATGGGTAATAAAGCCGATTATCCGGTGATTTTTACGGTTAGCAACAAACTTGGCAGCGACACTAAAAAGTTCACTATTAAAATTGGCGACGTAATAGGCCTGACTCCCGCTTTGGGATGGAACAGCTGGAACGCCTGGGGTTTGACTGTGAATGATCAAAAGGTAAGAACATCAGCCAATGCAATGGCCGACAAACTAAGCGAGCATGGCTGGACTTATATTAATATTGATGATGGTTGGGAAGCCGCAAGCAGAAATGCCAACGGTGAGATAGTACCCAACGAAAAGTTTCCTGATATGAAAGGGTTGACCGACTATGTGCACAGCCTTGGTTTAAGGATGGGAATCTATTCGTCGCCCGGTCCTAAAACCTGCGGCGGCTACCTTGGAAGCTGGCAGCACGAAGACCAGGACGCTAAAACTTACGGCGATTGGGGTATAGATTATTTGAAATACGACTGGTGTTCCTACTCGGAAGTAACCGCTCAAAATCCAACTTTAGAAGATTATAAAAAGCCATACCAGGTAATGCGGGCCTCATTAGATAAGGTTCACCGTGATATTATGTTTAGCTTTTGTCAGTACGGTATGGGTGATGTTTGGAACTGGGGTACCGAAGTGGGCGGTAATAGCTGGCGTACTACAGGCGATATCGAAGACACCTGGAAAAGTCTTTCATCTATAGGATTCAGCCAGGATAAAACGGCAGGCGGTGCAAGTCCCGGTCATTTTAATGACCCTGATATGCTGGTAGTTGGTAAGGTAGGTTGGGGCGATAGTCAGCACAATACAAGGTTAACACCGGATGAGCAATATACCCATATAAGTTTGTGGAGCTTACTATCGGCGCCATTACTTATCGGCTGTGATATGGGACATTTAGACAACTTCACACTTAGCCTGCTAACCAATGACGGCGTGCTGGCTATTGACCAGGATGCTTTAGGCAAGGAGGCAAGGCAGGTAGTGAAAAAAGATGATTATCAGATTTGGGCAAAGGATCTGGAAGGTGGTGATAAGGCAATAGGTATTTTCAATACTTCCGATAAATATCAAACGATATCATTGAATGCCAATGACGAACTGTTAAAAGGTTACACTAAAGCGTTTGATGTTTGGACGCAAAAATCAATTATAGGGGTGCCAAATAAATTAACTTTTAAGATTCCGCCTCATGGAGTTAAACTTATCAGGTTATTATAAATAAAAGTATAAAATAAGAATATGAAATTCACATGGAAAGGGGTTTTCCCGGCAGTTACCACCAAGTTTACCGATAATGACGAACTTGACTTTGATGCATTTGACCATAATATCAACGCGCAATTGGAAGCAGGGGTTGATGGTTTTATTTTGGGCGGATCATTGGGCGAAGCCAGCGTATTAAGCGATGAGGAGAAGTTTGCTTTATTAAAACATACTGTTGAGTTTGTTGATGGCAAAGTGCCGGTACTGCTAAACATTGCCGAGCAAACTACTAAAGCAGCGGTAGCCTGTGCCCAAAAGGCTTTAGATTATGGGGCAAGCGGTTTAATGTTGTTGCCGCCCATGCGCTATAAATCTGACGATAACGAAACCCTTGCTTTTTTAACCTCGGTTGCAAAAAGTACGCCTCTCCCTATTATGATCTACAATAACCCTGTTGATTACAAGATAGAGGTTACTTTGGATATGTTTGAGCAACTGGCGAAGTATGACAATATACAGGCGGTTAAGGAATCAACCAGGGATGTATCAAACGTTACCCGTATGATCAACCGCTTTGGTGATAGGTTTGCGATTATGACAGGAGTTGATCCGCTGGCTATGGAAAGCCTGGTAATGGGCGCCGATGGTTGGGTAGCTGGTTTGGTGGATGCCTTCCCTAAAGAAACAGTTGCTATTTATCGTTTGATCAAAGCTAAAAGGATTGATGAGGCTTTGGCTATTTATCGTTGGTTTTTACCTGTACTGGAGTTGGATATCCATCCAAAATTGGTGCAATATATTAAATTGGCAGAATTGGCTACGGGTATCGGCACCGAAAATGTGCGTGCACCCCGTTTAACTATTCAGGGGGCGGAGCGCGAAAGAGTGTTGAAAATTATTAATGATGCGCTTGCCGTTCGCCCGGTATTGCCGGAAGGTAGCTGGGGAATTAAAGCGGAAATGTATTTGACAGGTTTTTAACTGAACATTATCACAATTTCCACCATGATCACCGTAAAAATGAAAATTATAGTATTGGTATTTTTTTCTGTATCAGTTGCTTTATTTTTATTCATAGTAAATCATGATTATAGAACAGTTGAACCAAAAACGTTATGCGGTAAATATTCCTTTAATGGAGGAGGACTTGATTCAATTACAATCTTCAATGACCATACTTATAAACATAAATTTATTACAGTCTCAAATAAACAATATACGGAAACTGGAAAATGGAAGTGGAATTTGAATGAAATTGATTTTTATAATTTTGCATTCTTTAATGATAAAGGACCATCTGGAAGAGGTTTATGGATGTCAAAAGTAGCCGAAACTGATAAAGAAATTCGACTGATTTACTCGTCTGAAAATAATATTTGCTATTTTAAAAGGCTGGTAATACAGAAATAATTGTTTAGAAATTTGAATAACAAACTCTTTCAACAGAAAAGAGTTTTAGGAAACTATGGAAACAGGAAATTTAATAGGATATCAATATATAAAATCTGAAGGAAAGGCCTTTAAAGCGATCGATCCATCTTCAGGATCAGAATTGCCGGGTGATTTTTACCCGGCAAGTTTAGCCGATGCGGACGCCGCATTAACGCTTGCAGAAAAAGCCTTCGCTGTTTATCGTAACACAGATAGCAAGACAAAGGCGGCCTTTCTGCGCAGTATCGCTGAAGAAATTATGGCCATAGGCGATGAGCTAATTGAACGCGCCATGAGCGAAAGTGGTTTACCCCAGGCCCGCTTGCAAGGAGAGCGTGGACGGACGACAGGGCAGCTAAACCTGTTTGCCGATCTTGTGGAGGAAGGCTCGTGGGTAGACGCAGTGATCGACAATGCTTTACCGGATAGGCAACCTGCTGCCCGTCCGGATATACGCAAAATGCTGATCCCGGTTGGGCCTGTGGTAGTATTTGGGGCGAGTAATTTCCCACTGGCATTTTCTGTAGCCGGTGGTGATACCGCTTCGGCATTAGCAGCCGGCTGCCCGGTGGTGGTAAAAGCGCATCCTGCGCATCCGGGTACAAGTGCTTTGGTGGCAGAGGCTATTAAAAAAGCAGCACAAAAGCACAATCTGCCCGAAGGCGTATTTTCTATCCTTTATGATGATGGCTTTGCTATTGGGGAGGCCCTGGTAAAGCATCCCAAAACAAAAATTGTAACCTTTACAGGCTCTTATAAGGGGGGCATGGCGTTGCTTAAGCTGGCCCAGCAGCGCGAGGCACCAATCCCTGTATTTGCCGAAATGGGCAGCATTAACCCGGTAATATTATTGCCCGACGCATTGGAAAACCGCTATGCTCAAATCGCGGAACAATATGCAGCTTCTATTACTTTAGGAGCAGGACAGTTTTGTACCAATCCGGGTGTGTTGATAGCCATGAAATCAGATGGCTTAAATAAATTTAAGAATGCATTGAATGAGGCCATCGGTAAGATCGGTTCATCAACTATGCTTGCCCATGGTATTTGTAAAAACTATTCGCAGCTATCAGAAGAAGTGCTGACGGAAGAAGGTGTATCTGCTATTGGCAGGGGTAACTTAAATAATGATAAAACAAACCAGGCACAGCCGTTGATCGCGGAGGTAAGCGCTTCGTCATTCCTCGTTAATCCAAAACTGAGAGAAGAAGTATTTGGGCCGTATTCATTATTAGTGGTGGCCGATTACGAAGTGCAATTGCAGCAGGTTGTAGATGCTTTGCACGGACAATTAACCGCCAGTATTGTGGCCGATGAAGCGGATTTGAAGAAGTACAGCTCGCTAATACAAAGCATAACCGGTATTGCAGGCCGTGTAATGTTAAATAACGTACCAACAGGGGTTGAAGTAGTGCATGCAATGCAGCATGGCGGCCCTTTCCCTGCAACTTCAGATAGCCGGTTTACTTCTGTAGGTACAGGTGCTATTAAACGCTTTGTAAGGCCGGTAAGCTGGCAAAATTGGAGTAATGATCTGCTGCCAGACGAATTAAAGGATGGTAACCCGCTAAATATCTGGCGTTTGGTTGATAATAATTGGAATAAAAATTAATGGCGAGTAAAACATTTTTTTGTATAGATGCCCACACCTGCGGCAACCCCGTAAGACTGGTAGCCGGTGGTGGTCCGAATTTGATAGGGGCCAACATGAGCGAGAAACGCCAGCATTTTTTAAAGGAATACGACTGGATACGTAAAGGCCTGATGTTTGAGCCGAGAGGGCATGATATGATGTCGGGCAGTATTTTGTACCCGCCACATAATCCGGCTAATGACGTAGCGGTATTGTTTATCGAAACCAGCGGTTGCCTGCCCATGTGCGGGCATGGCACTATCGGCACCATTACCATTGCTATTGAAGAAGGTTTAATTATTCCAAAAACACCCGGAATAGTGCGTATGGAGGCACCTGCCGGTTTGGTGATGATAGAATACACGCAGGAGGGAAGCAAAGTTAAATCGGTAAAGCTAACCAATGTGCCTTCCTACCTTGCTGCAGAGAATTTGGAAATAGAATGCCCTGACCTGGGACTGCTGACTTTTGATGTAAGCTATGGGGGCAACTTTTATGCAATTATTGATCCCCAGCCCAACTTTAAAGGTCTGGAGAATTACAGTGCCGACCAGTTAATATCCTGGAGCAGGGTGATGAGGCAAAGGATCAATGAGAGATACATTTTTGTTCATCCCGAAAACCCAACCATAAATACCTGTACGCATATTCTTTGGACGGGAGCAACCTTATCGCCCGAAGCAACGGCGCGTAATGCTGTTTTTTACGGTGATAAAGCTATCGATCGGTCGCCTTGTGGCACAGGTACATCAGCCCGTATGGCGCAATGGCACGCAAAAGGAAAATTAAAAAAGGGCGACATTTTTATACATGAAAGCATTATAGGCAGTAAGTTTATCGGCAGGGTAGAAGATGAAGTGAAAATTGGAGATCAACCGGCTATAATTCCAAGCATAGAAGGTTGGGCGCGGGTGTATGGATATAATACGATTAAAATTGATGATGAGGACCCGTATGCGTATGGTTTCCAGGTGATATAAATAGTAAAATGAGTAAAGTAGTTATAATAGGCGGTGGTATTATCGGTTTGTTTTCAGCATACTACCTGCATAAATCAGGCTGGGAGATAGATATACTTGATCAGGGCGACTTGTCAGATAATTGTTCATACGGCAATGCCGGGATGATCACTCCGAGCCATTTTGTACCTCTGGCGGCGCCGGGTATGGTAGAGCAGGGCTTCCGCTGGATGTTTAACAGCAAAAGCCCGTTTTATGTAAAGCCGGCCTTTAATTCCGAATTATTTGGTTGGGGTTTGAAATTTTTAAAGAGCGCTACTAAAAAGCATGTCGACCATTCTGCAGTGGCCTTGAGAGATATTTCCATGCTGAGCAAAAGGTTATATTGGGAGTTTGATCGGGATTCCAATATCGATTTTGGCCTGGAAGATAAAGGGATATTAATGCTTTTTAAAACCCCTAAATTTAAGGAAGAAGAACAGCACATGGCCGAAAAGGCGGCCAACCTTGGCCTTGATGCGCAATACCTCACCCCTGATGAATGTGGTAAACTGCAACCGGGTGTAGAGATGGATATTTTAGGAGCAGTACACTATCATTGCGATGCGCATCTATACCCCAATCAACTAATGGCCGGGCTCATTAAATATCTGGAAGTGGCTGAAGGGATAAATATACACCGTAATACTGAGGTGATTAAAATAAACCATAACGACGGAAAAGTAACCTCGGTAAGCAGCGCCAATAATGAATTTAATGGTGATGCCTTTGTAGTAGCAGGTGGCGCATGGTCGCCGGGAATTGCCAGGCTGGCCGGATTGAAGGTGCCTTTGATGCCCGGCAAGGGCTATTCATTTATGGTGCCGCAGGACGAATCAAAGAGAATGACCATTCCTTCCATATTATGCGAAGCCAGAGTGGCTGTCACCCCCATGAATGGCAGTATACGATATGGCGGCACCATGGAAGTAGGCAAAATCAACAACCAGGTAAATATGAACCGGGTGAAAGGCATTGTGGAATCAGTACCCAAATATTTCCCGGGTTTCAAGCTCGAAGTTCCGCAGCAAAAAGATATCTGGTTCGGTTTCCGCCCGGTATCACCTGATGGTTTGCCTTATATTGGCCTTTCTGCAAAATACAACAACCTGGCTATCGCCACGGGGCATGCCATGATCGGTTTAAGCCTTGCACCGGCAACCGGTAAACTGATCAACGATGTATTGAACGAAACCAGGCCAGCAATGAATATCGACGTATTTTCACCGGGACGGTTTCAATAGATTTTAACCGGCAAAATTCCGCGATGTTCACGTTTTTTTCGTGAACATCGTGAACAAACATGAACATCTGATAATCAATATATTACCTAAATAGCGCTCAAAAGCGAATATTGCAAACTATTTATTATCAGGCTGTTCTATTTTTTTCAAACTTTCAATTGCGTTTGTGTTTTGGGGGTTTAGTTCCAACGATCGTGTATAATTTTTAATGGCCAATACCTTATCATCCAGGTTCCAGTAAGCTTCGCCCAAACTGTCATAGGTGTTCCAGATATCGGGGTATAGGCTCACGTTTAGTTTAAATATCTCCAGCGCCTCTTTCTTTTTTCCTTGTCTTAACAGTTTATATCCCAATTTATTAACGTCGTCTTCCGGCAATTTGTAGTTGGAGTCTTTCTTTTTCAATTCCGCAAATAGCTCAGGAGCATGCTCAAAGCCGACTTTGGTTAATTTAGCCTGGAATTCTTTTATAAGCTTGGGCGATTCATACCCATATTGCAGCCATATTGCGGGCCACCATGTTTGCTTGCCATAAAAAAGATCCAACACATCGCCCAAAATATTTAAGCCATCCTGGCTATTTGTAAAATATACAAGGCGCTCGTTCGTTGCAGGATAAGCCAGGTAAAAGCATTTGAAATTCCCGTTATCGCCCCAATGCCATATCGCTTTCCCTTTTTCGTTCTCTGTTAAACCAAATCCAAGTCCCCAGTTAATGTGCTGATTGGCTTCAATAACCGGCTTTCCAAAACGGTTCCCGGCGCTCGATTTTTCAAACATCATTTTGCGGGTTTCAGGTTTCAGTCCTCTTCCGGTTATCACTGCTTCAAGAAAAACGGAGTAATCATGTGCATTGGTAAGCAAACTGTAAGCGGCATTTTCATTTTTATGTCGGTTTACCTGTTCGGTGCTGTTTCCGAACGCTGCTACAGTATCGTATTTATCGGTCCATGCATAGCTGCTGCTCTCCATTTTTAAGGGTTTAAACACTTCTTCCTTCGCTATCTCGCCTAATGACTTATTCAATTTTTTCTCCACTACTCTTTGTAAAAACAAAAAGCCTTCGCCCGAGTAAGAAAAGGTGCTGTCGGGCGAAAATATCAATCTCACACCCGCGTTATCACCCCAGTTAGGTAAACCTGTAGTATGCCGAAGCACCATTCTCGCGGTAATTTTAGCGTACCTGGAATCTTTTGGATCAAACCTTGCATAGCTGCCAATATAATGTAGAAGCGGGGTATCTAAGGAAAGAATACCTCTGTCATATAAACGCAACACCGCATAAGTAAATACCGATTTACTTAATGAAGCAGCTTCAAAAATAGTGTTAGCACTTACTTTTTGGGTTGATCCCTGTGATATGGTACCAAGGTTGAATGCCCGTATTTTAGTGCCTTTAGCGTATATTAACTGTATGCCCGGGATACCTTCCTCTTTAATAATGTTATCCAGCTTTTTTTCCTGTGAAAATACAGGCAGCCAGAACGTTAGCATTAACGAGAGTGAATATAATATTCTTTTCATTTGGCTTAGTGTTAGTTAAAGATCAAAATAAACCTACAAAAAATTACACCATATCTGTATTTAATTGACAATCAGTATATTGTTTGATTCGGATTTTGCAATTTATCATAAACGAACGATCATCGTTCGTTTATGAAATGATCTTTAAAGTAATTTAATTATTTGGATAAGCCACATTATCGCTACCCATGTTAAGCCGTGTGTATTATGCAAGGCATTTGAAGCATGGTGAACAGAGCCTACCCACCTCTCCATTTATTTCTATTTATCTCCTGGTTCAATAGCATCGTTTTCGCTTATCGGCGTGAGGGTTTTGTCAGTTATTCACCAGTTATTTGTTTTTTTATTGTGTTCATGATTGCTATCGCACTTTCCCTTAATGGAAAGTAACCAGACTTAGCGTAGCGGTCTCATGAACACCTATGAAATACAAATAACAAGTGAATAACATCAAGACAGAAAAAAGCTTCAGCCCGCCCTGCCGGTTCTTACGCTTTTTTTGTGCTGCGCACAGTGCAAAAGCTAAACCGGCATTCCCGCCATACACCCGGCCCGCTTTTCTGTCAGCCCCACGCTCTTTTTGTTTTAAGGTCAAGAAAACCAGCTTCTTACTTCTTCCCCGTCAGCAAACCAGCTTCGGCCGAAATCAGCTAAAACAATGCAGGCCCACGAGCGGCGGCAAGGGCATAGCAAATTTTGCAGAAGCGAAGGAAATGAACGAACGCAGTAGGGCAAAAGATTGCAGCCCGTGGTTTTGACTGGTTTGCAGGGCAAAGGCCATGAGTGAAAGGAAGCCTTTTGCTGACTTGATTTTTTGTTGCTTTTTTATCAAGAAAAAAGCAAAAGAGCCTCACGCCCACAAGCGAACGAAATATTTAATAACCAGCAAGGGAGGGCTGTTTTACCTGAAAGGTTTCAATAACATATTATATTAATTAACTAAGGTTGCAGGCCACTATTTAAGCTCTCTTCCCGTACATACCATATATTACTATCTGGCTTTTTTTGGCTAACATTGTTATAGCATAAAAAAAATCCAGTTATCCCTGTTCCAAATCGCTAATAACCAATACTAAGCGCACCTCAAACCGGCAATGAAGGCATTTTGGCTCATCTATTTGTCCCTGCTCATCGCATGTATCGCAAACATAGCTGTAGTGGATGCCCAGGCTCCGGTTATTGTCCCCAAACCCGGAACTATTATTTTGCACCTGGATGCCACAGGGAATTATAAGGTACAGTTAAGTGATGTAGCTACCATAAACGGCAGTTATAATTCGGTTAGTGTTACACCTGCCAATTTTAATTGCTCAAACGTAGGGTCGCAAACCGTAATTGTGTACGCGGCCAACACAACCGGGAACGATCCAACAGTAAGATTAAATTACCCTTACGGCATAGTTTGTGATGCCTCGGGGAATATCTATGTAGCAGATGCAGGCAATAATCAAATAAAAAAGATCACGCCGGGTGGTATCGTATCCGTATTCGCGGGAACAGGGGCGGTTGGTTCGGCAAACGGAGCAGGTTCAATAGCCAGTTTCAATAGGCCCTGGGGTATCACCATGGATACGAAAGGAAATATTTATGTGGCCGACGCGGGTAATAATAAGATCCGGAAAATTACATCTTCAGGCTTTGTCAGCACTATAGCCGGAAGCGGCGCTAAGGGTTCAAAAAATGACACAGGAGTATTTGCTACTTTCAATAACCCTGCCGGTGTGGCTGTTGACGCGGCAGGTAATTTATATATCGTTGATTCTGATAATAACCTGATCCGGGAAATTACAACTGATGGATCGGTTTCCACCTTTGCGGGTAACGGCCTTTACAGTTCAATTGATGGAACGGGTATAAATGCCGGGTTTTACGACCCGCACGGCATTGCCATAGACCAGGCCGGTTTTTTGTATATCGCTGATGGTAACAATAGGATAAGGAAAATTAGTCCCACAGGTATGGTGATCACTTTTGCGGGCAACAACTCCGGGCATAATGATGGCATTGGCACGGCAGCGAGCTTTTATTTCCCTATTGGTATTACGATAGACGCCGCGGGTAACCTATACATTGCGGATACTGGCAATAATTTGATAAGAAGGGTAACAGCGGGTGGTGTGGTGAATACGATTGTTGGCAACGGTTCTATTGGCACTATAGATGGTGTAGGAACCAACGCCGTTTTAAATGCCCCCATAGGTATTGCGCTTGATCCCTCGGGGAACCTGTATGTGACGGATGGGCCGGATAATAAGATCAGGAAGATAGCGCCAGATTTAAAAGTAACTACCTTGTCCCTGATCGGTAGTAATGGTTCAAATACATTATCGGCAAGCCTGCCTGTAACGGTAACTGTAGCAAGTCAGCCTGTTATAACTTCCGCCTATGACAACGTTACTGTGGCCGCTTATCAGAATTGTAGTCCTATGCTGCCTGATTATACCCTAAGTGCAACAGCAAGCGATAACTGCCATGCAAATGCCGTCACTTTCACCCAATTGCCTGTTGCAGGTACGCCTTTAACAATCGGTGTTCCGGTAAATGTTTCCCTAACCGCTACAGATGCTTCGGGCAGTACGGCAAAGGTGACCTTTGCCGTTAACGTGGTAAATTCAACTGATAAACTGGTGAATTTTAATAGTAACCCGATAATTTTTGCGGGTAACGGAATAAAACTGCAACCTGCTGTTAATGGCGATATAGCAAATTATAGCTGGTTGCCGGCTGATGGCTTAAGTAATCCCACCATTAAAAACCCAGTTGCAAAGCCATCGGTCACTACTACCTACACGTTAACGGTAACTACCACGGGAGGATGCACCGCCAGTGCGGATGTAACCGTAACCGTGCTTGATCAGGTGATGATCCCTAATGCCTTTACGCCAAACGGAGATGGGATCAACGATTTTTGGAACATCGCTCATTTAAATGAGTATCCGGGCTGCATAGTGGATATA
>JAQBOK010000254.1 GCA_028288085.1 Mucilaginibacter sp. | reverse complement strand
ATAACATGCCAAATGTGTTCTTTTTTGCTCCTCAATAAGGCGTATTTTGGTATATTTTTTCAAATTATTAGATTTTGGTGCTTATATTATTTCTAAAGGCATTTATTTTTGCTACTTATTTGTGATTTTTTTGTAAAAAGAATTTATTGTTTTTGGCAGGCTATATTTTTTACTGTCTTAAATTAAACAATCGAAAAAAATAAAATTTGCACGTTCTTTTGTTGTGAATTTTGGATTTCAATAAATTCCTTTTTTGCCCGTTTTTTGGATAAAAAATAATTTCATTTGTGGCATGTTTTTAGTCGATAATGGTTTAGAGGAACACAATTGCTCTTACAGTATAAGCCTTAATTGAAAGATGAAAGGTACATGCGCAAGGTCGATTTTATTCTTCTGAAAGCTGTTAAATCGTTTAATATTAATTAATTAAAAAAAGTCATGATAACTGTATTAGAAGTTGCTCTTTTGTTAGCTGTTATTATAGTACCTCTTACTCCTGCAAGAAGAAGCAGAGTAAAATAATCAGGTATTATTTTCAGTTCAAAAATAAAGATGGGTGGTTTTTTACTTCCCATTTTTTTGTTTATGTCCCAGAGGTTTTGCCGCAGTCAGTTTGTCCCTGTAAGGCGTCCCGCATAAATGTTTTTCATCTTAAATATTAAAAAAGCCCTCCTCTCCATAGGAAGGCTTTAATTGACCACTAACTGATCATGGAAAGAACGAGTGAAGGATTTTAATACTGATTGGTATTTTAATTTGGGGTTTTCGGGATTGTTTTAAACTAATAGCATCTAAATAATAGATGTCGTCAAAAGATTAACTAATAGTCTTAATTGCTGATTATAAGTGCTTTAAATATATAAATGAAAAAAATTTGTTTATATTTAGGGTGAGTAACCCCCTAACTTAAAATGAATATTGTAAATAGACCCAACAATGTGTTTGCATTAATGGCGCTATTTATTTTTATTGCTATCTGCGGCATATCCTGTTCTCCAGATACCAGGAAATCCCAATCTGCAAGTATCGCAGCAATTGAAGCCGAATACTATACGCACGGCAATTTTGATAAAACCTATCAAATAGCATCCGCTGCAGCGTTCTCATATCATCAAAAAAACGCTATAAAACAGGAGGCTGAAGCTTTGGTTTGGATGGCCGAAATGAAATTCGTTCAGGGCGATTATACGTTGTCTGCAGCTTATTTAAGCCGGGCTCAGCCTATTATTGGTAAATTAAGGAATGATTCATTAGCGGTAGGAAGTTATTTGTTAAGGGGCGAATTATTTACTGCCAGGATATTGCCTGATTCTGCCAAATGGTGTTTCTGCAATAGCATATTCATTGTGTATACTATCCAGTTTTTGTTTGATGGAAGCAATTTGCACCAACCTGGATATTTTTCTTTGTGCTTCTAACTCTTCTGCCAGTGCATTATCCTCCTGAATAGCCTTTTAAAAAGCATCAACTTCAGCAGTACTCATTTGGCCATTTAGAAACCTTACTATGTGTTCTGTATTATAGTTAATATTCATTTTTTACCCCCTTACAGGTCTCACCAAACAAAGAGTCCGTAATTTTTCAATGCATTTATATTTTTCGTTTCGCATGGAACTTATCTCATACCCGGTGGCTAAACCGATCTCCTTCATGCTTTTTTTGTCATAATAAAACAAGGATAAAATTTGCCTGCATTTATCACTTAACATTAAAAATATACTGGTAAATTCATTTATCTCTTCCCTTTTTATCATGTTATTCAACATAGTATCATCATTTTGTATATCAAAACCTGCATCACCATTAATCACAATAGATTTTTTCTTGCTTCTTAACGCTTCCATCCATTTATATTTACAAATGGTTCTAAAATAGCCATGCAGCATACTATCATTGGTATGCTTATATTTTTCAGAATGGATATTATCCCACAGTGCGATAATCCCTTCCTGGAACAGGTCTTTTACATCATCTTCGGAGCCACTATTTTTAAGGACGTATTGTTTAATTGCCGCATAATGCGCCTTATATATATCCTGGTAAGCAGACTCGTTATTGTTTAATAACGTTTGATATAAATCCAATTGCTTGCGGGTTAGCTAGTTATACCTGCAATCTAATGATTTTTTTATTTCAATAGTTAATGTATTGGCTGTTTTATGACTAATGGGAATACATTATAAAATGTCGTCAATGAAAATTAAGAAAAGATAACGAAACGGGATTTCGTAAGGGTAATAATGTGATTCTTGGTTGAGGTAAAAGCTATTATATATGCATATTTCAGCTATTTATGATAATGTTGGGTTTAATTAAAGCTTAACAAATTTTGTGTCTCCCACAATTGATTTGTTCTTGTTATTTATCACCCGTACCATATATGTACCTGGTAATAAATCAGCAACATTGGCTTGCCAAACAGGTTGGACTGAAGTGGATTGCCTGATCAATAATCCAAAACCATTAGTGATCTGTATATTGTAGCTGGCTCCTGCATTACCATCGGCCGTAATTGAAAGGCTAATATGAGAATTTACTGGATTTGGGTATACGCTTACATTGCTTTTACCAGGGTTATTACTTAAGTCTGAGTATTGTACCTGCACTGTTTTTGAGTAGGTAATGGTATTGTTATAGTCTTCCTGTTTTAAACGATAAAAATTTTCACCGTTTAGCGGGTCTTTATCAATGAAGCTGTAAGTGCCTAATCCGGCTGACGCGACGCTACCAAGCACTTCAAAGGTTTTTCCGTTATTTGAACTGCGCTCAACTGCAAAATGGGTGTAGTTTTGTTCGTTGGCTGTTTTCCAAACCACTTCTATCTGTGGTTTTTTATCAACCCTGGCGGCAGTAAAGTTTAATAATTGATAAGCAAAAGCAAGGTTTTCGCGCATTACCAATGCAAAGCGTTTTTTACCAAAGCTGCTTGTATCGCTTAGTGTAATGTTAAAGCTGTAAGTATTGGTTTGCCTCATATTAACCGAATCCTTTTTGTAGGCATCAATCAGCCAAACATCAAAAAGCTGCGGAATACCCTGCAGCTCCTTCATGGTTAAAGTATAGGTGCCATTTGCAACGGCCGTTAAGCTTAATGGAATCATTTGACCCGGGGTTAAAGGGCGCTGATTAATGGCCAAAGAAACATTGTCACTTGAGAGACTTGACAAGCTTACCGAGCCCTGACCTGTTTTATATGGAGCATCTTCTCTTAAATCAAATGTGGGTTTTGAGTTACTGTTAAAGGTGATCTGTATATTATCCTTGTTGATCGAATCTGCTGCCAGTTCAAGACGGAGATATTGGTTATTTGTAGCCAAATTAGTGGGGTTTCCCATAAATAATTGGGTGCCTCTGTTTTGATTGGTAACCTTTGCTGCTTCATTAAAGGTAAGCGTAGGCGCCAATGCAGTGGTATCAGCAAGCACAAAAAAACCTTGTCCACTTGCTATGTAACGGGTGCCATTGTTTGTATGTTGACCACCAACCTGATAGGTATCGTAATTTTTTGTTAGCGGATTAAGCTCGTATACGGTGTTTATTATATGTGCCACAGAGATCCCGCTTGAAGCTGAAGTACCATAAGTTTCCCAGTCTATAGTGCTGGCATATGGGTTACCAGCTAAATTGTAGCCCCTAACGGCAATATTGGAATTTGTTCTGCCCAGGGTTGTGGTGACAGCATTATACCAATCTTTGAAAACAATGGCGCCCTGGTTTAATGTACCTGTAGCGGTTAAAGTATCAGTTGTGGCAACAGCTCCTGCTGTAGTTGCTGTGGCCAGTGAAGCTTGTTTTTTACTTCCCCTGTAATACATTAAATAGCCATTGCCGGCAAGTATATAAAATCCAGGTCCGTCAGTGTCAATGGTGTATGCAGGTGATAGAGAAAGATTATTAACACCCCTGTAATTGCCGCTTATAAATGATGCATTTGAAATCGGTTTATCCTCGCGGAATAAATACAGTGAAGGATTGCCTGCTTTGTTAAAAAGCCCGGGGATGCCCGCAGTGCCGGTAAGCCAAACTGAATTCAATAAATAATTTATACTATAAACGTTATTGCTATGAGTGTCAGCGCCATTGTAGACAGGCGAAGACATTAAACGGTATCCGCGCGAAGCACTCATATAGCGTTGCACATTTACGTTGCCTGCAATACTACAGCCTGCCGGAACTGCGGCTACACTGGCAGAACTGTTGGCATCGGAGTTTAAAGTTAAAAAGCCACCCGTA
Organism: Mucilaginibacter sp.; assembly: GCA_028288085.1. GTDB lineage: Bacteria > Bacteroidota > Bacteroidia > Sphingobacteriales > Sphingobacteriaceae > Mucilaginibacter. Next base: position 11,956 of record JAQBOK010000254.1, on the reverse strand, counting down.
GCAAGTTTGGTAGTAGAACCGATCATATTAAGCACACCGGTGCTGGCCAAAGAAAAGCTTCCACTGGACATGGTTTTTGTACTGTTGCCTGAAAAAGTCATATTACTGAATTTTGTACCTATGCCTGTTAAAGTTTCTGCCGAAGTGCCGTTAAAGATGATTGTGCCTGTTGCGCTCTGACTAAAATTTCCGCTGCTGGTAAAATCACCTGTCAGACTGAAATTGGCGGTTCCTAAATTAAGATTGCCAGAATTGATTAATCCGCCGGTAAGGGTATAGGCTCCCGTAGTTTGAGTAAGCGTACCCGAATTGGTCAAAGTACCTGTAATGGAAACCGCACCTATAGTACCTGATCCCTGGCTTAAAGTACCGGCATTGGTACACCCGCCGGAAAAGGCTAGCGTTCCGGCCCCCGTTTGTGCTAATATTGAACCTGAGGTAGAATTTGTAAAAGCACCTATAAAATTAATGTTGCCGTTGCCGGTTTGGTTGATGATGCCAGAGTTGTTTATTGCCCCCGTCATGGTGACAAGGCCAGCACCCGGGTGATTAAACGTACCAGCATTGGTAGTAGTGCCGGTTATTATAAGTGGATTTGAACCGTTTTTAAAAGTTGTTCCTGCAGAAGAAGAATAATTACCCCCAACGGTTAGGGTTGGATTGTTGGTGCTTAGATCAGCTATTGTGTTGGTACCTGATAGTGTAAAATTACCTGCAACAGAAAGGGCTCCGGCATCCACCGTTTTAGTACCTGACCCCGATAAAGTAAGGTTTTGATACGCTGTAGGGTCTACATCTACCCATGCATCAATTGTTAAACTTGGATTGTACGTGAATATACGCTGGTTAGTACCGGTATAGTTAACTGTGCAGGTTCCTGTGCCTGCTGCATTAACATTATAAAAATCAATGGGATTGGCAGCAAAAGGGGAGGTTCCGATACTTAACGGTGTAGCACCGGCAAGATTTAAAACCGGACTAAAGCTATTATTATACAAATCCATTGAAAAAAGTGAAAGGGATTCGTATTGATCCAGTATGGAGTAAAAGGGGTTGAAATTGGTAAGACTAAGCGTGCCGGTAACAGTTAAAGTGCCATCCTGTAAAGAAATAAGTGCCCTGCTACTTTTAGTCACTATTGTACCGTTATTAGCACTTGCAGAATTAATAATTACGTTGCCTGCAGTGATTGTTAATTGAGAAGCTGCAGATGTGCTTGATATAATAAAAAGGGTAGCGTTAATGGTGTTTTTATTTGCCCCCACGGTATTATCGCCAACTTGTAAAGTGGCGCAATTAATAGTACCGCTGCCCAGCAGGTAAGTTGTTACATCAAAGGTGAAATCTTCAAAATTAGAATCGCTTTCATTATTACCCGTTCCTCCGGAGTTTATGGGGCCGCCTGTAGAACTGTGCATCTGTAAAATACTGGTGCTTACTATTAAATTGGAATTTACAGTAAGTTTTAATTGACCGCCAACAGTATTAGAAGGAGCATTATTATTGCCAAAAGTAAGCGAAGCTATAGTGATGTTGGTTGCTAAAACCGGAAAGTTGGTAATAATAGGGACACTTGCGCTTACACCGATATTAACAATGTCAGTAGTGCGGCCTGCCGCACCAGGATATGAAGTTGCCGGTGTATTGCTATTATTTTCTCTCCAGTTAGCTGTGTTAGTCCAGTCGGTTGATGTTGTGCCTTTCCAGTCGAAAGTATTTGCTGCTGCGAATGCTCCCCCTGTAAAGAAAAGAAATACTGAATTAATTATAAGGATCTTAAGTAAAAGGTGATTCAAAATTTAATGGCTATAAACGTAGGTAACTTATAATTAATAATTATTTGCTATAGCCTTTGCAATAATTGTGCATTAAATCTGTAATTAAAGGTATTAGCCTTATTTATGGCTTTTTTATTGAATTAAAGGGCTTTAAATGAAATATCAGTTAATATATTTTCAGGAATTATAATTACCAGGATAAATAGAGGATAATTTCAGGTCCTATTATTCCCCACTTTGTGCATTATTCCCCACTTTGCTTTGCCCTATAAAGTGCACTTTATAAGGTGGGAAGGGAATAAATTCAGCATATTATAAGATGCAGGTTTACTATCAAACTATTATATTGTAGATATTAAAAAATAAGCGACTGCAATTAATAACTAATAATATAGGTTAGCGGCATCCAGTTCCTTTTTTGGAGCACCAGGTGCTGTTACAAAAATCCGGAGTGGATTTGACCTTCCTCCATAAGTTTTAGGGGCTGGATTAGGAGCATTGTAAATATATCTGACCTCTAATTTGTGGAATCCTTTTGCCAGGGGCAATATATAGTTACTTTCGGTTAATGGGTTGTCATCGATAAATAGTCGCGCGGTGTTATAGTTGGATAATGTAAAATTATACGAGCCATCTGCAGGAATATCAACATAGCCATTGTAAACAATCCCAAAATTAGGGTTATCCTTCTTAAACTGTTCAGCATTCAATTTTTCCATTACCGTATCTTTAGCCACAACATCTTCCAATTGTTCGGGCACTGTAAAATGGCTTTTTATTAACTTATACTTTAGTCCGTGGGTGTTTGAAGTATAATTTACAGCTGGTATTAATGCCCTGTTCCACATCAGCGAACGTGTTGCAATGCTTCGTCTTCCCGATGGGGTAATCACCCTTGTTCTTAATTCTCTTGTTTCATTTTCAGGCACATTAAAAGTGATCGGGCCATCATATTCCAGATCGGTATCCAGCGGGTCGCGGCCGTTAAGAGTATAGTATACTTTGGCTCCCGGTACAACTGATTTGAGCGTGTAAACAAATTGGGGGCCGACCACTATGGTATCAATAGCAGCCAAAGCAGTTGGTACCCGGTAATTATAATGAAGGGCATCAAGCCTGGCGAAATGTTTAGCCAGCCTTACTTCTGAAAAATTGGTGTAATCTTTATTCTCAGGCTTGCTCCATGCTACTTCTGAAAGTGCAAAAAGCCGTGGCATTATCTGGTATTGCAGTTTGGCAACCGTTGGTACATATTCTGTCCATAAATTCCCTTGCGTGCCTATCACATATTGTTGCTCTTCGGGTGTCAGAACTTTTGATATGGGATTATAATTATAAGTTTCCTCTAAAGTAGCATATCTGCCAAAGGATACGGGTTCCTGGGGCGAACTGCTTTGATAATGATCGAAATAATTGCCGGTAGTTTGTGGAGTCATTATCACATTATGCTTTTGCCTTGCAGCTGCTATACCGCCTTCTTCGCCCGTCCAGCTCATTACAGTAGCATTTGGTGCAAGACCGCCTTCAAGTATTTCGTCCCAGCCAATAATGCTGCGCCCTTTTGAGTTAATAAATTTTTCTACTCGCTGTATAAAGTAACTTTGCAGTTCTTTTTCGTCTTTCAACCCCTTTTCTTTTATTAAATTCTGGCAAAATACTGATTCTTTCCAAGGTTGCTTACCGGCTTCATCGCCCCCTATATGTATATATTTACTTGGAAAAAGTTCCATCACTTCAGTTAACACGTTTTCTAAAAAAGTAAATGTTTCCTCGGTAGGGCAGTAGATGCCTTTTACCCCTCTGGCTGCAGGTTTGCCTGCTGGAGTATCGCACATCAATTCCGGATATGCCCTTAACGCTGCATCAGAGTGCGCCGGCATTTCAATTTCAGGTATGACATTGATGTAGCGGTCTGCTGCAAATTTTACCACTTTGCGTATATCGTCCTGTGTATAATATCCTCCATAAGAAAGCTGGTCTGGCCAATCCCTGTTACTGCCAAACATAGTTTGCATACGATACCCGCCAACTTCGGTAAGTTTTGGATATTTCTTTATCTCTATGCGCCATCCCTGTCCATCAACCAAATGCCAATGGAAATTATTTAGCTTATAAGCGGCCATCAATTCGATCACTTTTTCAACCTGTTCCACAGTGAAAAAGTGACGGGAAACATCCAGCATCATGCCCCTGTATCCAAATCGCGGCGCATCTGAAATTACCGCGCAGGGTAGTTTTTCTAAAACGGTATGTTCAACCGGTAGCAATTGTATCAATGTTTGTATACCGTAAAATAAACCCGCGTCTTTACCAATAATTGTGATGCGGTGTGGTGTTATGGTTAGTTTATAACCATCCTTTGCTAATTTTTCTGAGCCTTTTGCGGTAAGAATTATCGTAGTGCCTTTTAAAGACTTGTTTTTGGTGATATATTTTGATATGCTGTTATGGAAATGCAGGTTATCAGATAAAAAATTTCTAAACCAGGTAACTGACCTGTCTTTCGGATGATCTGCTTTTATAAGTGTCGTCGAACTAAAATTGAATGTCCCAGAATTTTGTGTTACAGAAGCAGGCGCCGGTATAATGCCCATATACGGATCATTTGCAGGTGTTTGTGCCTGTAGCTTACCAAAAGCTAGTAAAAGGATCAAGGTGCTCCAAATGAGATTTAATTTTGGTTTATGTTGTTGCATCATATTAAGTGGAGATAATGGCTACGAACTGAATTTTTGCTAATTTAATTATCTGTAGCTTAAAATGTACCTTATTTACTTATGTAACAAATAATTGACAGCCGGACAAATAATTAAGTATGAACCCATTTATCTGCAAAACCAACCTTGACAGTAAAATAAGTACTAAGTTGTCCATCATTTTTTCTATATGCTAAAAACCGTTAAAGTGTTCTTTAATTAAAGGTTAATATTGAATTAAAAGCCTCTCTTGTTTGCCTTTATCTACGCTTATGTGAATTACTTCTTTGATTCTTTTTAAATGATGCTTTTTGTGCCTGTATCTTTAAAAGATGTTTTTACGTAACTATTTTTTAATTATTGTTTAATGCTATGTAACCAATGGTTATTATGTGCGTATAAAGACTTCCAATTAGAAACTGTTTAATATGATGGGCCGATTAGATGAAAGTAAAGAACTCATACTTTTAGACTGGTGAGCTTGTTTATTATTTGTTATGTGGAGGTGCGGGTGTGCGCATTCGCGAATTTTGAATATCATAATGGTTGATTTTACACTGAAAATACAAAATATATGATCGCTTTGATTGCTCAGTTGGTGTTTCTTAATCTAATTATTCTTTATCTTCATTTTGTGCTTGCAAAAAGACATGATTTAGAACAAAAATATCGCAGCGAGTCCGGTGAAGAAAGTACTTCAAGACCCATCATGACCAAGATTCTTATGCTGGTATTAATTTTTAGTCCCCGGTCAAAGTAAGCAGGCGATTTCTTACGCTCATCTCCACCAGAAATAAGCCTTTTAGAAATGCTGAAAGGTGTGCAAATGCCCCGCCATTGAATTCCTGTTACCTTGTTCGATTTAATAAGTCAAAAACCTTCGTTTATGACTTATTAAAGCCAATTGACCAGGGCAGCTCAAGGGTTAAGATATTAGTGATACCTACAAATGAAGAACCGGAGATTGCTAATCAATGCTTTGCGCTTTTAAATAAAGGAGAATTTGTTAATTAAGTAACATTCTTGCTAATTACATTTGGCAGCTGCATTTTTTAATAGATTTGTTTGTAAAGAATTAAAAGCAGCAAGATCAAAAAACACTTTGCTTACTACAATAATTAATATATTATCATGAATAAAATAGTTCTTGGAGGTGCCTGTGTTTTATTTGCAATAGCTGGCCTGACCAGTTTATCGGGCTGTAGCAATAATGACAAAACCACTGAAAATAAAAACGTGGGCCTTTACAAAGCTGATCTGAAGCTTCCATCCGGTTTTTCTGCTACAATTGTTGCTGATTCTCTCGGACCTTTAAGGCATTTAACTATTAACCAGCAGGGCGATATTTATGTAAAGCTAAATGCCTTGAAAAATGGCAAAGGAATTTACTTCCTGAGCGATACCAACCATGATGGCAGAATTGATAAAGAAACCGGTTTTGGTGATTATCCGGGCACGGGTATCCTGATCAAAAAAAATTATCTCTACGCTTCTTCTAATACTGGTGTATTCCGGTATAAACTGGATAATAAAGGAGAGGTGGCTGCTAATGCTCAGCCAGAAACAATAGTAAATGGATTGGTAGATAAAGCCCGCGATAATTCAAAATCCATCGCAATAGACGACCAGGATAATTTGTATGTTACCGTTGGTTCTTATAACGAAACTTGCCGGATGAAAGGTTCTGGAGAGGGGATGCCCGGTTGCCCTCTTTTAGATTCGGTTGGGGGGATATGGAAATTTAAAGCTGATAAGCTTAATCAAAGCTACAGCAATGCAACTCATTATGCACGGGGACTAAAAAATGTAGTGGGAATTAACTGGAACAGCAATACAAATTCCCTGTTTGTAATGCAGCACGGCAGGGGGGCGTTTGATGATAAGTTTCCGCAATACTTTACGCCCAGACAGAGTTCGGAATTACCAGCCGAAACCATGTATGAATTGCAACAGGGAGCAGACGCGGGCTGGCCTTTTGTTTATTATGATCAATTTCAAAAGAAGAAAATGCTTTCCCCCGAATATGGAGGCGATGGAAAAAAAGTGGTTGAGGGCAAATATATTGACCCGCTTGCTGCTTTTCCGGCGCACCTGGCACCAAATGACCTGTTATTTTACACCGGCAATATGTTCCCCGAAAGGTATAAGAACGGCGCGTTCATTGTTTTTCATGGTCAATCTCCTCAGTTGAAAAAAGGATACCTGGTGGCTTTTGTGCCTTTCAAGAATGGTAAGCCTTCCGGAGACTGGGAAATATTTGCCGATAATTTTGCCGGCATAGATCTGAAGAAACCTACGGGGCCCATTAAATACCGGCCTATGGGATTAGCACAAGGGCCAGATGGTTCTTTATATGTATCAGAAGATTTGAAGGGCACTATCTTCAAAATTGTATATTCAGACGAAAAGAAGTAACACGTTAATAACAGATAGTTGTTTTTATCTCTATGGGGTCTTTCGCGGAACCCTTCGCGCGGCAATTAAATCTAATGAAAAATCAAATCGACATGAAATTCTTTGGATGTACTTTGTCTGCCGTTATTTGTTTTGTAATATTAAGCTCTTTTCAAAGCCACAGCAAGGTTTCTAAACATGTTGCGGGCGGCCCTAAGATCGTAAACATCATTAATTTTATTCGTTTACTTGAGCCACGTGACTCCAGCATTACTGAAGAAGTATTGTATCAAACTGTTGTAAAACAGGTTGATCTTATGAAAAAGTATAAGTTAAGGGGCACTTTTTTGTTGCAATATGACGCGCTTATGGATACTCGTTATCAAAAGCTGCTGAAAAGCCTCCCGCGTGATTCTTTTGAGATAGGTGCCTGGTGGGAAATTCCGCAGCCACTGGTAGAGAAAGCAGGTCTTAAATGGCGCGGGCGTTATCCCTGGGATTGGCGCGCCAATATCGGGTTTTCAACAGGCTACACTCCTGAAGAAAGAAAACTACTGGTAGATGTTTATATGGCTGACTTTAAGAAAATTTTCGGCTATTATCCAAAGTCATTTGGTTCGTGGTTTATTGACGCGTATACACTGAATTACCTTTATCAAAAGTATCACATAATAGCATCCTGCAACTGCAAAGACCAATATGGAACAGATGGTTATACGCTGTGGGGCGGTTATTGGAACCAGGCGTATTATCCCAGCAAAATAAACGCTTATATGCCTGCGCAAAATGAACGCAATCAAATACCGGTTCCGATATTCAGAATGCTGGGGAGTGATCCTGTGCGGCAATATGATGACGGACTTGGCAGAGAGCGGCAGGGTGTTATTACGCTTGAACCTGTATATTCACATGCCGGCGGTGACTCTACCTGGGTAAACTGGTTTTTTAAAGAATTTGTAAACGGGGCATCAATGGGTTTTGCTTACACGCAGGCAGGTCAGGAAAATTCATTCACATGGGCTGCTATGGCAAAGGGATTACAGTTGCAATTTCCATTGATACAAAAGTTGAGGGACGAAAAGAGGATCAGGGTTGAAACATTAGCTGAATCGGGTAAATGGTTTAAGTCGCATTTTAAAGTTACCCCTCCAACATCGGTAACGGTTAACAACGATTTGCCGGGTAAGAGCGCCAGAACAGTATGGTTTGACAGTCGTTTTTACCGAGCCAACCTGTTATGGGAAAATGGAACGCTGAGGTTTAGGGATATTCACTTATTTGACGAGAAATTCCCTTCGAAATATGAAACCAGGCCTGCTACCTCAAATGAATGTGCATTTTTTACTTTGCCAATTGTTGATGAATACCTATGGAGCAGCCACGATAAATATGCCGGTTTAAGATTCAAAGTGATTTTAAATGGGAAAGAAGAGAATATACAGGGAGGCAATCCAATCGTATCTGATACTGAACCCGGCAGGTTACTGATCCGTTGGCCACTCAATTCTTTCAAAGGTTCTTTGGAAATGGAGTTTACAGAAAAACAAATAAAAATACGTGTGCGCGGTGATCAATCAGCAAAGTGGTTTTTAGAAATGAATGCCGGAGATAATGTAAAGCTGCCATTCACTGATGTTAACAAAACCCGGATCTCTGCCCTTTTTGAAGGAATGAAGTATTATATGGTTGCAGCAAAGGGGAGTTTTTTCAAATTGGATAATACCGGCCTGTTTCGTGTTACCCCAATTAAAAATTCGATAATTCTTAATCTATAAGGAAGCCCATAAAAACATAAAATCAGCATTTAAATAAAGCAATTTCAATTATCCGGGAAAGCATTTTTTAATGTTGGATTAATTATCATTTATATTTAGAATTATCACCTGTATAGTTCATCTTAGGACTAACAGAATGCAATGTATAGTTCTTGCAGGATTTACTCACCAAAATGTATAGCTAATCCCGGACGGGTCAAAGTTGTATCATAACCGAACGCACCCTGTTACATAAGCGTACAGTATTCAAAACCATCATGTGCGTAACTGCCTGATAAATAACTTATTGTAACTTTGGTATATTATTAATAGTTTATTGCCCAAATGAATGCTGCCGGATTATTAATTTTATCATTAATTCATTCATTTAATTTATAACAAATTATATAACCATGCTATCATTACAACACGTATCAAAATATTACCAGGTAGGCGGCAACAAGAATTTTGTACTAAATGACATCAGCCTTGAAGTTGATGAAGGCGAATTTATTTCGATCATGGGCCCTTCGGGTTCGGGCAAGTCCACCTTGCTGAATGTGATCGGGATGCTTGACGAACCCTCAGAGGGTTACCATTATTTTGCGGGCCAGGCAGTGCACCAGTTGAAAGAAAAACAGCGATCGGCTTTATATAAACAATATATCGGATTTGTTTTCCAGGCTTATCATTTGATAGATGAACTCACTGTTTATGAAAACATTGAAACCCCGCTGATATACCAGGACTTTAAGAGTTCAGAGCGTAAGGCGATGGTGTCTGATATGCTCGACAGGTTCCAGATCGTTGGTAAAAAAGATCTTTTTCCTGCACAGCTATCTGGTGGCCAGCAGCAATTGGTGGGGATTGCGCGCGCTTTGATAGCCAAACCTAAACTAATATTGGCAGATGAGCCAACAGGAAATTTAAACTCAAAACAAGGGGAAGAAATAATGGCGCTTTTCCGTAAACTGAATAAAGAAGACGGGGTAACCATTATCCAGGTAACGCACTCTGAAAAAAATGCAGAGTATGGAACCAGGATCATCGATCTTTTGGATGGTAAAATTGATTCCTCAAGAAAATTCTGAACTACAAATAATAATAAACAATGCGATTTAGTAAATACATATTAACTTTTCTTCTAATTACCGGCAGTATTTTAGCATATGCCCAAACCGATACCAGCACGCTATTAACACTCCAGAAGTGCCTTGATATCGCGGTAAAAAACAATTTACAAGTAAAGCAAAGCGGCTTAACTGCTGAGTCGGCCCATATTGACCTGTACCAGGCAAAGGAAAATTTATTGCCTTCCATATATGGAAATGCCGGGCGCACCCTTAGTCAGGGTCACTATATTAGCTCTGTTACCGGTAGTTATGTAAATCAATCTCAAACTACAGATAATTATAGTTTAACAGGGGGGATGACACTGTTTAATGGATTTGCCCTGCAGAACGCAATAAAAGCAGCCTCCCTGGCATTCCAGGCCGGAAAAATGGACTTTCAGTCTGCTAAAGATGTAGTTATAGTTAACGTGATAACAGGCTATTTAGCCATACTGGATAACGAGGAGCTATTGGCCGCAAATATCAGCCAACTGGCAGTTGCACAGCAAAATGTTGATTTATTATCGATCAAGGAAAGGGAAGGAGCTAATAAGGCAGCATCAGACCTTACAGATTTTAAAGGAACGCTGGCATCCAGCCAGGTTGCGGTGGTGGGTGCACAAAATTCATTAGATGCAGCTAAGTTAAATGTATTTCAGCTAATGAATATCCAGTACAAACCTGGTACTGAATTTGCCGCATTAAACGCGGAAGATCTGTCTGGTGACTATGGCGCTGATCCAAACCAAATTTACGAAACAGCCCTGCAACAGTTTGCAGCAGTAAAAGCAGCTACATTAAGGCGGCAGAGCGCCGAAAAGTCTGTTAAATCAGCTAAGGGATATTTATTTCCTCAATTAACACTTAACGGGGGATTATCCACTACTTACTCCAGCAGTGCACAAAAATCAACATTTACTGATTCAACAACTAATGCTGTTCCGGGTTTATTTATAACCACACCTGTTACACCTGCAAATCCAACCGGAAAACAATCTGTTTATAGTACACAAGCTAACTATGCAACACAGAATATAAGCTATGGAGATCAGTTTAAAAACAATTATGGTAACTATGTGGGCATAGGTTTATATATCCCCATTTTTACTAACCGCATAAAATATAATGCTGTATCTAAGGCAAAACTTAATTTGTTAGCTAATCAGAATATAGAGGACAATACCAAGATAGTGTTAAAGCAAAATATTGAGCAGGCCTACTATAATATGACAGCCGCTTATAAAAGATACCAGGCACTTAAAGACCAGGTTGCTGCATACACAGAAAGTTACCGCATATATAAGCTGCGTTTTGATGCGGGGGTAATAACTTCTGTTGATTTTATTTTTGCTAAAAATAACCTGGATGCTGCTACTGTTAATATGATCAGCGCACATTACGATTATTTTATTGACAGCAAGATACTTGATTATTACCAGGGTAAATTATCATTTTAATAACCTGAAAATTAATTTGTTACTTATAAGTTTTTTCTGAGATTTATATTCAGAAAACATAAGATATCCGGCTGATACCATTTGTCATTTGATAAAGGTATTGACCGGATATTTCCATGATAGGGGTATCATAATATCTGAAAATCTTCGTTACATACTAAGTAAAAGAGATCGGTATCTTAATGATAACTTCGTGAAAAAAATTATACTTTTATTGGTAATTTGCTTGTTAACAACATTTTACGCGTCGGCACAGATTTTACCATCTTTTCAGTTTGGAATAAAAGGAGGATTGAATTTATCCAGTCTGCAATCAACTGCAAGTTCAACATTCAGCAGCGGTAACCGGGCAGGTTATTTGGGAGGTTTCTGGGCCAGGTTTGGCGCCGTGGGATTTAATTTTCAGCCCGAACTTTATTTAACCGATAAAAACGTTGACATAACAGGTAACGGTGGCGAAACAAAGGCCAAATTTACCAGTATTGATGTTCCCTTACTGTTTGGAGGCAAAATTGGCGCGTTGGGTATTGGGGGCAGATTTTATACGGGGCCGCTCATATCATTCGCTATTAATAAAAGCCAAAGTTTTAGTGGTGCATTAGGAAATGTAACTTCACTAAATTATAGGGACCAAAACTTTGCATGGCAATTTGGCGGAGGGATTGATATAAAAGCAATTTCAGTAGATCTGCGGTATGAGGCCGGTATTACAAAACAAAGTTACGGCGTTTCAAATACCAGGGTAAACCTGTTTAAATTAAGTTT
>JAQBOK010000239.1 GCA_028288085.1 Mucilaginibacter sp. | reverse complement strand
TTCCGGAATTTTGGCGGCTTTGGAAATTGACAGTACAGTTAGGTTGTCCCCCAGGCCACCTGTTATAAATTCAACGGCTTTGAGCAGTGATTCTGATTTAGGCGGGTGCGTAAATAAGTAAATGGGTTTTGTCAGTAAAAAAGGCAGCATTTTTTTTAATGCCTTTAAGCTGGCTGCTTTTAAATCAGGATTTTGGCTGCCCGACCAATGTTGCTCTCCAAAATCCAGGTAATTGTCAAGTAGCGACGATGGAGGAAAAATTGCAATATCTATTGCCTTGCCATTACAGGTTAATTCCTGGGAGAGCTCAAGAAATATCGTTTTTATCTCAACTCGCTGGGATCTGGAAATAAACTTGTGGTCAAGCCTGGCAGCGATGTAAGCATAGTAATTAGCTGGTATACAATAACTTCCTTTTTCAGAATATAAATAAAGCGTTCCTTTTTCCGCAGCAATCAGCTGGGTTTTTTGATGGCAGTGGATCTTAGTATTGAATTGACCAAACGATCTTATTTCTATATCTCCATCTTCAAAACCGTCCCGAAGCGGCAATTGCGGAATTTTAATCTTTGGCATAATACGATAAACTTTCTTTTATTTTCAAATATAGCAAAACAAAAACCAGCTTTACTTTTGAAGAAAAGCAAAAACATGAAAAAAAGGAAAATAGATATTTTTGATACGACGCTGCGTGACGGGGAGCAAGGCCCCGGATGTTTATTGACCCTTACATCAAAATTGGAAATTGCGGAACGTCTTGAATTAATGGGGGTTGATATCATAGAAGTTGGTTTTCCCATCAGTTCCCCGGCGGACTTTAAGGCGGTGAGCGAGGTATCTAAATTGATCGAAAATGCCAGGGTATGCGCATTGGCAAGGGCGCGTGAAGCTGATATCGACACCGCTGCCGATGCCTTAAAAGATGCTAAATCTCCCCGCATTCAGTTAGGGATAGGTTCATCTGATATCCATATCAGGAATAAATTCAACAGTACCAGAGAGAAGATACTTGACATCGCCTTTAATATGGTACGTTATGCAGCAAACAAAGTGGACGAGGTTCAATTTTTTGCAGAGGATGCAGGAAGGGCGGATAACGTGTTTTTAGCCAAAATGGTACAAACCGTCGTTGAAGCAGGTGCTAAAATTGTCAATTTGCCGGATACAAACGGTTTTTGCACCCCATTTGAGTATTATGAAAAAGTCAAATTTGTAATGGACAATGTTCCTAATATTGACAATGTTAAAATTTCTGTGCATTGTCACGATGACTTGGGAATGGCCACGGCCAATACAATAGCCGGTCTTTTAGCCGGTGCACATCAAGCGGAGGGAACCATTAACGGCGTTGGTGAAAGAGCCGGGAATGCCGCCCTGGAAGAAATAATTATGACGCTGATGATAAAAGACTTACCTTTTTTTACAACAGTCAATCCTGTATATATCAGTGACCTGAGTAAGATAGTTGAAACCGCGATGTCCAGTTATGTCCAGGCGAATAAAGCGGTAGTAGGCAGGAACGCATTCGCACATTCATCCGGAATTCATCAGGACGGCGTGCTAAAGGATAGGAGCAATTATGAAATAATTGACCCTAAATTGATCGGTGGCGATTTGCCTGATTTGATATTGACTGCGCGCAGTGGGCGGGCTGCTCTGAAAAATAGAATGGCGGCTTTGAATATTCAATATATTGAAAATGAATTTGAGAAATATTACGAACAGTTCCTGCGGGTAGCAGATACTAAATCCGTGGTAACAGAGAAGGATTTGACAGCTATTTTTGAAACATCGAAAAATTAAATCATCCACTTAAAATCTATGATGGGTTCGCTATCCGCGCGGGTTCCATTTAGACCGCTTGCACTTCACGATAAACCCTATAAAAAAATTTACCCGTTCAATGTCAATAATACTTTTTAAGGGTCGGCCAGCAATTATCAAGTACTCAGAAAGTTTTCATCATCCCGATAATAGACCATTATCTTTAGCATTTTTCCAAACAATGGGGCGACTTGATCCTCAAAAATTAATTAATATTTGTTTGGCGAAGTCGACAATAGAATAATTTCCATAAAAAAGCACAGTAATATTGAGTACTACTGTGCTTTTGTGACCTGGGAGAGGATCGAACTCTCGACCCACTGATTAAGAGTCAGTTGCTCTACCGGCTGAGCTACCAAGTCATTTTTTTACCGGGGCTGCAAATAAACGAATTTTTTTTGAAGTGGAAAAGCCCGGAAGGCAATTTGTTAAATGTATAATTCAAATATTCAACTTAGTCCTTTTTGCTTTAACCCTATGCTAAAGCATACATCTCATCACGCTGTTTCTGCACAGCTTCGCTGTTAATGTATTCGTCATAAGTCATCAGTTTATCTATAAGGCCACCAGGAGTAAGTTCAATTACGCGGTTGGCTACCGTTTCAATCAATTCGTGGTCACGGGAAGTGATCAGGATAGTACCCCTAAAGTCTCTCATGCCGTTGTTAAGCGCAGTAATTGATTCCAGGTCGAGGTGATTGGTAGGTTCGTCAAACAGCAGCACATTTGCCTGTTGTAGCATCATCCTGCTAAACATGCAGCGCATTTTTTCGCCACCAGACAGCACATTGCTTTTCTTTAGTACTTCCTCACCTGAGAATAGCATCCGCCCCAGAAAACCACGGATAAACTGGTCGTCCTTTTCGCCCGGCGAGTATTCGCGCAGCCAATCGATGAGGTTATCATCCTTGCCTTTAAAATAGTCTGCGTTATCTATTGGTATGTCGGCAGCGTTAATAGTTACGCCCCATTTAAAATCGCCTTTAAAGTCCTTATCCCTGCCCATTAATATGTTATAAAAGGCGGTTGTAGCCAAGCTGTTTTGTGACAGTATTGCAATTTTATCGCCTTTATTTACAGTTAACCGCACGTTATTAAACAGCAATTCGCCATTGAGGCTTTTGCTTAAATTTTCAACCTGCAATATCTGGTCACCGGCTTCGCGGCCCTGATTATTGAATATAATACCGGGGTATTTACGGTTAGAAGGCTTAATCTCATCAAGATTTATCTTGTCCAGGGCTTTCTTTCTGCTGGTGGCCTGTTTTGATTTAGACGCGTTGGCGCTGAAGCGACGGATAAATTCCTGCAACTCCTTCACCCTGTCTTCAGTCTTTTTGTTTTGGTCTGAACGTTGTTTTAATGCCAGTTGGCTTGATTCATACCAAAACGTGTAATTGCCTGTATAGATGGTCATTTTGGCAAAATCAATATCCACCACATGGGTACAAACCGTATCCAGGAAGTGCCTGTCGTGAGATACTACCAGTACAATAGCTTCGTAACCTGCCAGGAAATCTTCCAGCCAGCTTACGGTATGTATATCAAGATCGTTGGTTGGCTCATCCAGTAATAGTATATCGGGTTTGCCAAAAAGGGCCTGTGCCAATAATACCCGTACTTTTTGGGTATTATCCAGGTCTTTAACCAGGTTGTAATGAAATTCTTCTTTAATGCCTAAGTTGCTCAGTAGGGTAGCGGCATTGCTTTCGGCGTTCCAGCCATCCATTTCGGCAAATTGATTTTCCAGTTCGCCGGCACGCTCACCATCAGCATCGCTAAAATCTTCTTTCAGGTAAATGGCATCCTTTTCTTTCATTACAGCATACATTTCTTTATGCCCCATCATCACGGTTTCTATTACCGTAAAATCATCAAATGCATAATGGTTCTGGCTTAATACGGCCATACGCTCGCCGGGAGTAAAACTTACCGACCCGCTGCTGGGATCGATCTCTCCTGAAAGTATTTTTAGAAAAGTAGATTTCCCGGCGCCATTTGCGCCAATGATACCATAGCAATTGCCTTGCGTGAATTTTAAATTGACTTCTTCAAAAAGTGTACGCTTGCCGTAGCGTAAAGATAGATTGGATACCGTAATCATGCTGCCCCTGTAATTTGCCGCAAAAATACGCTAATTAAAGCAATTCACAGAATGTGATGCACCTAATATTATTGCCGGTCAGGGAAACCCAATGCGATACGGGAAAATTTGCCCCAGTATAATTCCTCACTATTCTTACTAATTGTAGAAAGAGTTTCTCAATATAGATATGCCCCCGGTTTAGAAAGGCCAATTTAGCTGTAAACGGATGGTTATTAGGATATAAGGGGCTTTTGGAATAACCTTTGCATTGTATGCTGCATAAACCAAATATCCCTAATTATGACACTTTTGATTGTAGGATTATTCACCGTTAACATTGTAGCAGTTATATTACATTTAAAGGTAAAAAGAAATTTTTAACAGTATAATTCTTTAACTTACTGATAAATAAATATTCAATTAGCTTAATTTTAAGCTGATGAATATTTCCTTTAGAACAGCAAAATCCTTTTAAATTTATTGAAAAGGATTTTGCTGCTGATAAACTAAATCCCGTTTTTTTGCGTATAAGTATTTCGTTGGCGAGCTGCCAGTGTTTTATTTTACTGTAATTTATTTAATTATTAGTAGAAATAATTAGGTAATGGTTTTGCAAAATTAATTTAATTTCTACTTTTGTGATATCATCATAACCAAACCTGGTTAATTTTAACATAAGCTTGTTGACATTTTTAATTGATTAAACTTAAAAACAAATCAACGGAAATATGAAGAAACGCTTTTGGTGTATCAGCTTTGCTATATTGATCCTCTCGGTTACAATTATTAGCTGGCGGCCCGCAACAACTATAAATGCAAATAAAATCAGCGCCAAACCTGTTAAATTATCTTCAAAAGAACTTTTTGCTCAGTACTTGGATGAAGTTTATAATACCGCGCAACTGCATAATTCGGGTCTTGATCTAAATACATTTCAAAAAGCGGTTACGGGTTATTTTAATCTGAAGGCCTCCAACAAAATTCCCCAATACAGTTCCATTATCACTATAGTCGACCTGGCTAAATCAAGTTGTAAAAAACGCATGTGGATAGTTGATCTGATCAATAAAGAACTAATATTGAATACCTGGGTAGCTCATGGAAATGGCAGTGGGGATGATATAGCCGACCGTTTTTCAAACGAAAATGATTCGCATGCTAGCAGTTTGGGTTTTTATATAACTGATGGTGTATATAACGGGAAACATGGCCGCTCTTTAAAGTTAGATGGGATGGATGCAGGTTTTAATGATAATGCCCGTGCACGTTCAATAGTGATACATGCTGCGAAATATGTTTCACCGGGCACCATTAACGCTTTGGGCCGTTTGGGCCGGAGTGAGGGGTGCCCTGCAGTATCTCCAAAAGTTGCCGGCACGGTAATAAACACCTTAAAGGGTAAAACAGTATTGTTTATTAATGGCAATGATAATGCTTACAATTCCAAATATTTGGATGAAGATGTTGCCGCTAATTATGTTTACCCCGATGGCAGCATTGCTTTAACAGCAAGCTTGTAAAGGCAATTTATAAAATCTAAATACTAAAATCAATTTAGATAGATTTAAATCCAAAATCAAAAAAAATCATTCTGCAGGAAGAAACTTTTTAAGGTGGTCATATAGAACGATATCCAGTCCGTACACATCACGCCTGAATTGCAGTTTTCCCTCTTTATCAGACCAGCAAGTAATGTAGGTGATATAAACAGGTACTTTTGGCCGCAAACCAATATCTTCTGATGTAGGATCATCCTCTTGCATATCTTTGGCTATCAGGTTATACCTGGTTGTATCTCTAAATAGGGTATGGGCCAGATCCAAAGGTTTTTCAAGCCGTACACAACCATGGCTTACCGCACGCATAGAATATCTGAAAGCATCCTTTGCAGGGGTATCATGCAGGTAAACATTACTCTTATTTTCAAATAGAAACTTGATTTTCCCTAAGGAGTTATCGGCGCCGGGCTGTTGCTTAAATTCGTATTCCGAATTTTCTTTGGTCACTTTAGTCCAGTCAATGGTTTCCGGGTCTTCAATCAGTTTGCCATTTCTATAAACATTGATATTCTTATTGGCTAAGTAGTAAGGATCTTTCGCCGCTTCAACAATGATCTCCTTTGTGGCTATGCTTCTGGGTATATTCCATATTGGATTAACCTGTACACTGTGTATCACACTGTTTAGCAGTGGTGTTTCATGAGCAAAAGGGTTATCTATTTTGCAGGTATCGTTATAGTTTTCAAGTGAGTTGAGGTATTTTTTATTCCGCCCTTCTCCAACGCAAACCCTCATGTTCAGAACAGATTTTCCGCTATCGATCACATCCAATTGAAAATCAGCTATGTTAACGTACACATATTCATTTTCAGATGGTTTATTTTTCCATCTTAATCGCTCCATATTTACCAGTAGAATCCGCCGTGTTTCCTCTTTGGATAGTTTGGGAGCTGCTTCACCATTTAAAAATGCCTTTTGCAGCGTCAGGTATTCAGGGTCTTTAGGCTGTATACTGTCAAGGTAGGCGGGCATATTTTCTATAAAAAAAACCTTGTTCATTGATGCGCTGTCGGGGCGTAAGGTTTTTATAAAGTAGCGCGAATATATTTTTCTTGGGCTTAAAATGCCATACTGTAGCGCACTTGAATAATTGATTAACGAGTTGGATGCCAGTATTTCCAGTTCTGCCATATACCTGTAGGCTTCTTCAGTTGTTTTTATGCCATCTTTGGCATAAAACTTCTCCATTAAGGCGCCGATTTGGTCTGGCTGGAATATTTTTGGATCAAAGCCATGTTCATTTGCCTTCCTGAATTTAGCGATCATAGCCGCAAGGTCGCCATTGTACAAATGATTGATCACAAAAACCGGCTCGTAATCGTCCTGATCGTAGTGGTTGTATATCAGCAGCGGATTGGACATTATTGACCGCTCACTTTTTAACACTTTTTTAAAAACAACTGCAAATTCTTCCGGATCAATGTCTTTAAAAATTTTATTGTGTGTCTTTTTATAGAGGATATTAGCCATATCAGAGCGTTTCTTTTTACAGCTCTGGAACATTATTACTAAACAAAAAAGCATCAATACTAAAAAACAGGCGGTTTTTTTAGCATTATCAAGTAGTATCATATAAAAAAGATCCAGTTAATTTCCCTTGTATAGCAATCTCTATACCATAAACAACATAACTATTTTTACGGTAAATTTGAAGAAAAGGTGACACAAGGATTTCCTTGCTGCAAAAGAACAATTTATCCTATGAAAAAACAGTTATTATTTAATTTTTTCATGTTCATTCAATATGCAGTGTTAGCGCAAGGGTTTGAACCGGTAAATAAGGCAACATCGCCGGAAGTAAAGAAACCATTGAGTTTTTTATATGATATTTGTGAGGGGTGCGTCCATTCGGGACAGCATAAATAAGGATAAAACCAGATACTATAAAATAAATATTTTGGATAGCAACGCAAAAAGAGAGGTTTGGCTTAGAGGGCCGCTACCGGGAATTCCGCCATTATTGCAGCCTGTAGGGCATGCTTTGTTGCAGGCCAGGGAAGAAGTGAATGCATTAATGGTTAATTTTCCTGAGATATTTTTGTGGGTAAAGCCATCAGGAATGGCATCGCCGGCGTTTCATATACAACACTTAAAAGGAGTGCTGGACAGGCTTTTTACCTATGCACGTGGTGAAGCCCTGGATGAATCACAATTAGCTTATTTGGAAGCAGAGGGACGAGAGCCAAATCACGAGTGCAGTGTAAACAATTTGGTTGGGGCTTTTAACAGCCAGGTTGATAAAGCCATAAAACAATTAGGCCAAACTAACGAGACTTCATTAACAGAAACAAGAGGGGTTGGTAGGGCTCATATCCCATCTACCGTGATCGGTTTACTCACACACGCAGCCGAACATACGATGCGGCACGTGGGTCAACTTTTAGTTACAGTAAGGTTATTGGAAAATTAAATTTTTTTTTATAAATTAGACGTGCCCTAATCCCTTAAAATCTCAAAATGCTGTGCTTATTAAAAAGCTACAGGTTAGCTTACAAGTTTTTATTTATTATTTCGCTGCTATGCGGCCCTGCTGTTGCATTTGGCCAAATCAACTCTTTGCAGAATATTATATTAAAGCTGCAATCTACCTCCGACAGTACCATTCGCAATTCCCCGCCAGAAAAGCTCTATATTCAATTTGACAAGCCATATTACGCTTTGGGCGATACCATTTGGTTTAAGGGTTATCTATTCAATGCGCCATCATTGTTGCTCTCGGCAAAAAGTGGCTTGCTGCATATAGACATCACCAGCGACAGCGGTAAAATGATCAAAGAATATTTGATCCCGGTAAGTAACGGTGTAAGCTGGGGCAACATCACACTTAATGATAAAGAGTTTAAGCCAGGTACTTATACCCTGCGGGCCTACACCAACTGGATGTGCAATTTCGGGCAGGATTATTTTTTTTATAAACAATTCTATATCTCCGGCGCAGATGAAAACAGCTGGCTCATCACTTCGCGTGTCAGTACTACAACTACTAATGTTAATTTCAAATTAAAGTTCAGTGATATCGACCAGGTTGCATTTTCTGATAAATTGTTGCAGATACAGGTTAAGTCGGGAACAAAGAACCTATATAATCAAAAAATGCAAACCGATCCCAATGGCTTGCTGGATGTGAATTTCACTATGCCACGAAAATCAACCGGGTTGGCAATAATTGCTGAAAGTGTAGAGAAAGATAAGAAGGCAGTTATTCCGATTAATTTAAGTCGGGCAGAAAACGCCGACGTGCAGTTCCTGCCAGAAGGGGGCAATTTAATAGCGGGTTTGACTGCCCGTATCGGTTTTAAAGCAATAGGTGAGGATGGCAGGGGGATAGATGTTTTCGGGATTATTACAGATCATGAACAGCAACAGGCAGCAAGCTTTCAATCGCTGCACAATGGTATGGGTAGTTTTAGTATGGATATTAAAGCCGGCGAAAGCTATATCGCAAAGGTTACTTTACCAGATGGAACAAAAAAAGAATACCCTTTACCGGCAGTAAAAGTCTCTGGAACGGTTTTGCGGGTAAAAAATGTTATTGAAAGCGATTCGGTAGCGGTAACTGTTGCTGCTACGGATGATTTAATGAGGGCAAATAATAGTTATTTTTTGATTGGTAAGGCCAGGGGGATTGTCTGTTATGCTGCTATCCTCAGTTTTCATGACGGTCAATCCATTCGCAGAGAAATTGCGAAGAGCTTATTCCCCTCGGGGGTTACCCATTTTATCCTGATGACCGCTAAAGAGCAAGCTCTTAACGAACGCATGGTTTATATAGACCATCATGATAATCTTCACATTCGCGTGGACAGCGATGAACCTGAATATAACCCCAGGGACAGTATTGGGCTGCATATTAAAGTAACCGATAACAATGGCAACCCGGTAGCAGGTAATTTCTCACTGGCCGTAACTGATGATCAAACAATAAAGACCGATACGCTAAATAACGAAAATATTATTACCCGTATACTACTGACCTCTGACCTTAAAGGTTATGTAGAGCAGCCTGGTTATTATTTGCAAAAACAAAACAGGGAAACAGCCCAGGCGCTGGATAATCTGTTACTCACCCAGGGGTGGGTAGGGTATGAGCCTCAAGCCGCTTTGCCTTATGAGGCTGAAACAGAATATACGGTAAAAGGCAAGGTAATTAATGTTTTTAGTAAACCGGTAAAGCATACCAAAGTGCTATTATTTTCAAAATCACCCATGTTAATAATGGATACGCTAACCAACAAGCAAGGCCAATTCAGCTTTAACCAATTTCCTAAAGTGGATACGCCGTTGTTCATTTTAAAGGCAGTTAACAGAAACGGCAAGAGCTTTAATGTAGGTATCAACATGGACGAGGTGTCACCACCGGTTTTCAATACACCTAAATTTCCACAAATGCAGCCCTGGTATGTGAATAGCGATACTACATTGATAAATAGTATCAAACAAACCATCGCAAATAAAAAATTGTCGGAGTATACTCCCGACGGGAAACACCGGCTCAAAACAGTAACCATACTGGCCAAGAAAACGATCAAAAACTCCCTAAACTTGAACGGACCAGGCAATGCAGACCAGGTATTTGATGAGAAAGAGATGGAACAAGCTGGTAAGGAAACACTGTTAGATTTGTTCTCTGAAAAAATAAAAGGGTTTAGGGAGGGTGCGAAAACCTTCCTTGTTCATTCACGGGCTCCTGGTAATTTGTCAAGGGACATACCTAAGGATTCGACGATAACATGGTATTTTGTTGCAGATAGACCGGTGGTAATTTTTATTGACGGTGTAGATTTAAGCGCTGTAATTAATATTCCCACATTCTTTGAGTTGAGAAGATATCTCATGGCGCATAATGCTGAAGATATAAAAGGAATAGAAGTAAACGAAACCACAAAGTATGCAACGATTTATAGAAGAATATACCAGGACAAATACGACCCGCAGCCCACATCTTTTCAATATTGTTTTATAGAAGTAACCACCCGTTCGGGACATGGACCAGGTATCGATAACACACCAGGGGTGTATTTATACAAGCCGGTTGCCCTAAGCTGTCCCGGGCAATTTTATAAGCCCCGTTATAATGTAAATGATAAGACCACTAACAACACAATTTCGCGCTCAATAATCGATTGGGAACCCAATATTACAACAGATAAGAATGGGGAAGGAAGAGTTACTTTTTATGCTTCTAACAAAGCGTCAACTTATACCCTGATTATGGAGGGAAGTGATGCGAACGGAAGCGTTGGATTTAAAACGCAGAAAATTATTGTTACCGGGCGAAAAGAGACTACTAAATCGAAATAACATTTATTACTTCCTTTAAACTTGCAGACCTGTGCGTGACCACAGTTTCGGGATACCTGTTTTCAGGATCATACAAAAAGGTATCTATTCCCAATGCTTTGGCGGCCTTAATTTCTGATTCGGGATCATCGCCTATTACCAGCAATTCTGCTGGGTTGTACCCATGCTTTTCCATTATCTCAACAAATACGTCTTTCTTAGTTAGCTGACTAACTTCGGGGTCTATAATATGGATATTTTTAAAATCCTGTTCAATGCCCAGCATTTTGATTTTGCTTAATTGCAGTTTAACAAAGCCGGTTGTTACCAAAAACTTATCCCATGGTATTTTCCTGACATATGCGTAATCCTCAAAAGGCTGCATGGGCGCATCATAGGTCATATTTTTCAATGTGTCGATTATTCTGTTCCGCAAATCCTTGTCTAACTGAAACTCATCCGCAATATGCTGAAATGGCCTGCGTGTCATTTCATGCTTAATTTTATTAACCCTGTCTTCATCACCCATATTAATAGATCGGAA
>JAQBOK010000224.1 GCA_028288085.1 Mucilaginibacter sp. | reverse complement strand
TTTTACAATGGTACTCACAGAGGGATGCGAGTGCCCAATCTCAGTCGCAATTTCCGTGATGCCCTTGCCCGGCCCTTCTGAAAGTGCAAAAAACACAGGGAACCATTTGGGCTGCAAATCAACCTGGTACATTTCATATACTTTGGCAGACTGCTGGGTAACTAATTCGCTTAATCTGCGAAGTCGGCTGCCAATTGCTTTTTTGCCTGTTTTATCGTAGAAATCCATATATGTAATTGATTACGTAATTAACTAAAAATAAAAAATAAAAATTTATTTACCAAAATTATTTTAAGTATTTAATAAGGCCCTTAGTTAACTATCCTCCCACCCAAATCCACTCTTTTGGCAAAAGGATTAAGGTATTTATTCATCAGCACTGCAAATTCCAGCCGGGTTACCGGGCGGTTCAGGTCAAAACTCCCGGTTAATTTAAGCTGGGTGCTCCAGGCTCTTTGCAGGGCAATTTGCAGTGTTTTGGGATCCGTCAGCGTATAATCGCTGATCAACGAAAGTATATTGCCCAAAGTGAATTGAGCTCCCGGCTTTTCTTTATTAAACCACAAAAAAGCGCGGGTATATATTTCGGTCAGTACTGGTTTTATTTCTTAAGTATTCACATCATCATTTGGCTCAAAACGGATTTCTATACTATTGCTATTTGGTTTTTGAATTCCCTTTAACAGGCCTGTTGCGCTAACCTGCTGTATAGCTCTCCAATGCGGGTCTTTTTGCGGTATATCAGTAAATGGCAATAAGTATCCTTTGTAATCCAATAGTTCGCCCTGTATTACCCTCACATTTAAATGCTTGGTGGTAGATTTAAAAAAAGCGCAATAGGCAGCTATAGTTCCAACACCTTGTCCCAGGGTCATTTGTACAGAAGGGTACATGGTGCTGGCATTTACCAGGTGACTAACCGAAATGGCTTTTTCGGTCACCAGTAAATTATCCAGGTCTCTTAAAACCACAGCACCCATCGGTATAGAGTAAGCGGGGAAAGGCAGATAAGTGACCTTTGGCGCATTTGGGTCGCTGTAATGTTGTCCCGGCGTCGCATCGCCAATGGCAATTGAGGTACGATACAATTTCGATTCATGATCATATGGTGCATAAATATTATCCAAAACCATTTGAACCACTCCTTTTGCACGCCCATCCTCCCTGATGTAAGGAATATAGGGCAAGTTATCCGGTGTTCCAAACTGGTCATCTAATCCCAAATTTTTGTAGCCTAATTCTGTTTGCAAATAGTAAACCATACCTAAAGTGTGTAATCGGGCTTTTTTATAAAATTCTGTTCGGTGTTCTGTACTTAACTGCTCTGGGGTAGCCCGGTACTGGTTACCGCACTCAGCCCATTTGATCATGTACTTATCGTTGGGTATGTTGCCATCTTTCAACATCTTTTTAAGATCCTTTCCTTTTAAACAGGCATATAAAGCAGGATCATATCCTTCTGGTTTGGCAATGGTTTTATCAGCCTTGCGCCCAAAGTCTTTTAGTATGGCTACCCAGGTTATATCTTCAATTTCTGATGATACCTTTTCAGGAGCTTGTGATTCACCAGTATCCCCCTTACTATCAAACCCGCTTATAAATTTCGCTCCTGCTTTTGCCGCCACATCCCCTGTTTCGGTTGCGTCAATCACCACTTTTGCAACCACGGTTACCGTTTCGCCATTTACAGTAATTGTTACATCCCAGCCGGTTCCGTCCTTCTTGATGCTTGTCCAGGGTGTTTTCAGTTTAACAGTAAGGTTCTTTACTGTATCGGTCCATTTCTTTAATATCTCGGCACCGGTATAAGGCTCAAAGCGGAGAATTGAATTATGCGAAGTATCATATCCAAGCCTAGGCCTGTAATAGTCCGTTATTTTCCTTCTAAATTCGCCCCATATTCCCGATGGCAAATTACGGTTGGCATCCAATATGCACATCCCGCCCATGGTCATGCTTCCGCCAAGCCAGGGGCCTTGTTCAACTAACAAGGTTTTTACTTTGCTGCGCGCGCATTGTACAGCCGCGGATACACCGCTGGCGCCACCGCCAATAACCAGCACATCGGTTTTAATGGTTTCGGCATTGGCATAGCAAAAGGCAAAAAGCAACAATGGTACAAGTAATCTTTTTATCATTAGTTCAAATAAGCAAAGTAAAAACGCTAAATTAGGTTAAACCTTGTCCAGCACAAAAACAATAAACCGGGCCAAATTATTATTTTTACATTTAGCGTTCCACCTATTGATAACGCAAGGTAAATTATTTATAATTGATTAATTTGCCGTATCAACCAATCATTAAACACTAAAAGCTATGACTGACGAACAATTGCGATATCCTATCGGGAAATTCAAAGCCCCGGTATCTTATACCCAACATGCCATTGATGGCTGGATAAACGATATAAAAACATTGCCCGGCAAGCTACGCAATGCAGTAATTGGTTTGAATGAAACTCAATTAAACACACAATACCGCACCGGCGGTTGGACTATCAGACAGGTGATACACCATGTTGCCGACAGCCATATGAATTCTATCATCCGTTTTAAATGGGCGCTTACAGAGGACAACCCAACCATAAAAGCTTACGAAGAAGCCGACTGGGCATTGTTACCTGATTACCGCCTTCCTGTAGAAGCATCATTAAAAATGCTGGACGGTATTCATCAGCATATGACGGCACTTTTTGAAAGCTTTACCGAAGAGCAATGGAACCGCACTTTTGTACATCCCGATTCTGGCGATACGATACCGTTAAAGCGAAACCTTGCCATTTATGCCTGGCATGGCAAACATCACTTAGCGCATATTACCGAAACGATCAAGAGGTTTTAGTTAATAAGAAAATAAACTTCCGAAGTCTTCAAGACTTCGGAAGTTTTAGATTTCCGCGTGGTTAGTTTAAAATTCAGCTGTTAAGTAGCGCTAAATAAATTATATTTCGGCTTCACCCGCTTAAACAATCATTACCAATTGTTTTTTGCCAGTTATAATATATTAATATCTTAGTGGTATAAAACCAAAAAAATGAAACATATATATTTCTATGTAGCTGCCATGCTTTTAGCATGTGCTTCGCAAAATAGCTATGCGCAATTGCTTAAAATTCCGCAACTAAGCTCAACCCAAACTATTGTACAGGATCTGGGCCTTGGCAAAATCACTTTAACTTACTCACGCCCTGGTGTGAGGGGCCGTAAAATATTTGGTGCCATGGAACCTTATGGCATTGTTTGGCGCACCGGCGCTAATGCGGCTACCATCATCCAATTTACTGATGATGTAACCATTGAAGGTAATAAAGTACCAGCAGGTGAATACGCTTTATTTTCTATCCCTGATCAAAATGAATGGACAGTTATCCTGAACAAAACCGCGCATCAATGGGGTGCCTATACTTACAAGCAGGCCGACGATTTTTTACGTTTCAAGGTAAAAACCGGCAAGCCCGCTGAACCTACTGAAACACTAACCATGCAGTTTAATAATGTTGACAAAACCAAATGTGAACTGGAGTTAAAGTGGGAAAATATTTCTTTTGCTTTTCATATCAGCACCGATGTTGACACTAAAGTGATGGCCAACATTGATGACGTAATGAACACAGATAAAAAGCCTTACTTTGATGCTGCCCTTTATTATTATGAAAATAATAAGGATCTGAAAAAAGCTTTGGAATGGATAAGCACTGCTGAAAAAGCCGAGCCTAAATCGCCATTTTATAAGGTTTGGAAGGCCCGGATACAATTAAAAATGGGCGATAAAGCTGCCGCACTTGCTACAGCCCAGGATGGGGTTAAATTTGCTAAAGAGCAAAATGATAAGGAATATGAACGCCTAAACCAGGCAGTTGTTGACCAGGCGAAGTAGTAATTGCTTGTGATCCTGAGTATTGTGAATATCTATTCGCTATGCTCAGGATCACAAACCTTTCGCGTTTATATTTTACCCTTCTCCCGTTACCTTTTCACCTGCTTCGGGCATCAGTAGATTGATCAGTCCGGCAATAATGATCAGCAAAATACATCCGATGGCGTTTAACCACAAATAGGCTATCACCTTATAGTAGCCCATAATACAGATAGTGATTTCGGTGAGCACTGCAGCTATAAACACTGAATTGCCCCGTATTTTTTTCAGGTAAAAGGCAACCACAAAAACGCCCAGTATAGTGCCATAAATGTAAGAGCCTAACTGATTTACAGCTTCAAGCAGGTTGCCCATTTTGCTGGCATAAAGCGCCATTGCTATACAAACCAGCCCCCAGATAACGGTTGCGATGCGTGAAGCATTCAAATAATTTTTATCAGAAGCGCCGGGATTAATAATCCGTTTATAAATATCAACCACGCTGGTTGATGCCAGCGAATTTAAAGCACTTGCTGTTGAGCCCATTGATGCCAGGAACACAATAGCTATCAGCAAGCCAATTAATCCGCGGGGTAAATAGTGCGTAACAAAATTGAGGAAAACATAGTTAGTGTCGTCGGTATCTGCTTTAGCATTGTTTTTTTTCATCAGCGCTATCGCGTTTTGACGAATCAGGGTTTCTTGTGTATCAGCCTGTTTCAGGGCACCATTAGCCTGGCTGATCTTACCTGCATCCTTGCTATCCATAGCATGAACAAGGTCATCAGCCTTACTCTTTTTCTGTTGAAAGGCAACCGAGTATTGTTTTTCAAGCTGATTATATTGTGCTGCATATTTACCATCTTTAACTTGTTTTACCTCGTATTGGTTAAAGAATAAAGGGGGCTGATTAAATTGATAAAAGGCAAAAACCAATACACCTATCAGCAATATCAAAAACTGCATGGGTATTTTGATCAATCCATTCATGATTAGTCCAAGCCGGCTTTGGCCAACAGAACTGCCGGTTAAATACCGGCCTACCTGGCTTTGGTCTGTTCCGAAATAGGATAATTGCAGGAAGAACCCACCAAGAATACCACTCCATACGGTATACTTATTATTCAGGTCGAACTTCCAGTCTATCACATTCATCCTGCCTAATTTGCCTGCCAGGTGCAGCGCTTTGCTAAAGCCAACACCTGCGGGTAATAAACTTACCACCACCAATCCCGCAAGGAACATTCCTAAAAAAATGATGCTCATTTGTAGTAACTGGGTGTAGGAGACCGCTTTTGTTCCGCCGTAAACAGTGTAAAATATCACCAATCCACCTATAAAAAGCGTGGTGTAAACGGTATTGATATTGAGTATGGTTGATAGAATGATAGAAGGTGCATAAATGGTGATGCCTGTGGAGAGCCCGCGTTGAATAAGAAACAGGAAAGAAGTAAGCGCTCTTGTTTTAAGGTCGAAGCGCTGTTCTAAAAATTCGTAGGCGGTGTAAACCTTTAAACGGTGAAAAATAGGCACAAAGGTGATGCAAAGCACGATCATGGCCAGCGGCAAGCCGAAATAGAACTGCACAAACCGCATCCCATCTGAATAAGCCTGGCCCGGGGCAGAAAGAAAAGTAATGGCGCTGGCCTGTGTGG
The DNA here is from genome assembly GCA_028288085.1 of Mucilaginibacter sp. GTDB lineage: Bacteria > Bacteroidota > Bacteroidia > Sphingobacteriales > Sphingobacteriaceae > Mucilaginibacter. The sequence continues at coordinate 19,047 of JAQBOK010000224.1, read as the reverse complement.
CCATTACAGATAAGCCGACTGTGTACCAGGGCATGGAGCGGCTGCCCATTAAGTATTGATCGATATTTTGGTTTTTCCCGCTTTTCCATACGCCATATACAACAATGGCCAGTAGGGTAACACCTAAAACTATCCAGTCTGGTAAGCTCATTTAAACAGTATGGTAATGAGCCAAAATACGAAAATTAAAAAAACCAGCCATACGATAACAATACCGTAAAACTGGTTCCAGTTTTTTATGAATGAAGGTAACTCAGGATCAACGTTGCTCACGACCCCTCACAAACACACTAAGAAAGAATGCTGCGAATAATAAACCTACTACACCAAGTGATAATGTCCAGGTAATTCCAAGGTCAATAACCACACCGATAAACAGGCCGGTTAATAACCCCACCAGGTAATATAAAGAATTGTAGTTTGTTGTTTCCTCTTGTTGTTCGTGATGATGTGCCATAATATATGTATTACAATGCTACAAAAGTAATTGTTTATATGATGTGTAGCAATAGGGTATTTTTAAAATAAGTGAATATCCTCGGGACTTATCTATAACCCTATTCGGTATAGGATATAGCTGTTTATTGTATTACGGATTTATCTTTGGCTTATTCAGTAAATTTATAAACAACCGGTAAGCGCCCGGCACACCCGCAGGCAATTGCCTGAAAAATGATAGCGAGGTATAAATAAAACGCCCCTTACCATATTGCGTAGTGATGAGCGAGCCGTCTTTCGGGGCTTCGCCAGGGTCGTTCATCTGCAAAACCTTCTGGTATTGAGGATCGGTATCTTTTACAAAATATAATCCACGCTCCTGCACCCAGCCATCAAAATCAGACTGATTGATCTTGTTGGGATAGTTTAAAACCGGGTTATTAGGATCTATGATGGTGATTTTTGCATTTTCATCAGTAACCCTTTCATTTACCACCCTGAATGGATAAGGCCCAATCTGCTTGGTCACCAGGCCATTATTGTTATTGTACTGCACCAGCAAGTTGCCTCCATTTTTTACATATTCTAACAGTTTAGGTTGCTCTATAGCCAAACGCGGATCAATATTATAAGCACGTACTCCTACAACAATGGCATCGTATACAGAAAGATCACCATTGAGGATCTCATTTTCCGAAAGCTGGTGCACATCATAACCCACCTGTCGCAAGGCATCCTGCACCAGGTCGCCCGGGCCAGGTATATAACCTATTTTTTTGCCGGCTATTTTAAGGTCGAGTTGTACAAGCCGGGCCTGGGCAGGCGGGAAAATTGTAATAATAGGTATATGACTATAATGGATAGATAGTATGCCGTAGTTATAGGCCTTTGAATCCAGATCAAATGTAACCTGTGCTTCTAATGTACCTGTTTGCGACTGTGTGTTTACCGGTGTTAGGGTAAAATCCTGTTCCCATTCATCACCTTTGGTTTTATTTCTGAAACTCACACTCTCCGGACTTGTCTTCCATCCGGCAGGCACATTCAGATGAATATTTCCGGTCGCGGCATTTTTAAAACTCTTCAATTTTACCTGCACGGTTTGCGGTTGCTGGGAGTTGAAAATATATACCTGGTTTTGGATATTGGCGGTTACTGGTGGAGCGATCTGTACAGGCTGATATATTTCGCCAATTACTGGGTCAACATACTTGTAAACCAAACGGCGCTCATAATGTATGAGTTTGCCTTCAATAATAAATTCATATTCCACGCTGGGCAGATCCGGGTTTTCAGGATTACCTACTAACCGCTCGTCATTAATAGTATACGATCCTATACCGTGTGGTTGCTGCAACCAGTAAGGTTCGGTAATTTTATCTGCCAATATTTTACTGCTAAAAGTTTGCACTTCATTAGCCGGGATAACCTTGCCGCCATTTTCAAAGTGCAATCCGTCAATTGTATTTACCTTTACCTTGTTGTTGTACCTGTTCAAAACTTGCGAACGAATATCAATACTGTCATGTAAAGCGAATGCTTGTTCAGTAGCATAACTCTCAAACCATAATCCGGAACAGGCGGCTATCAGGTCGCTTAGCTCTTTTGTTTTTTGGGCGCGCCAGTAAACATCGCTTACTTTTTCGACCCTGCCCAATAAAGCAACCATTGCGGGAACAGATTTATAAGGATCTTCAGGCTCGAAATTTTTCGTTATCATGCTAACTCCGGTAGCTAATGCCTCGCCATCTTTAACCCGCCCCCATGTCACATTCACGCCATCCATCAAATCATCTTTAGGCGCATCGCCCAATATCGTTTTAAAATATTCAAAGGCGTCACCTCTCTGTCTCGCCGAGCCAAAGCCCTGTGTTTTATGGTTAGATCGACTTTCGGCGGCTAATTCACCATATCCTTTTCCAAGTATGGGGTTGTAAACACCCACATTAATTTTAAACTGATCGGGCGCTGTGGTATTGGTGCTGCCAAAATTAAAGGTGTTCCACATTAGGCGTTTGGCTTGCCAGGGCTGCACATATTTTAATTGTTCGGGAAAGCGTTTAGGATCAGCAGCGGCGGTAAATGCCTCCTGCGCCAGTATAGCTGATGAAGTGTGATGGCCATGCCCGCCTTCGCCCGTGGTTGGGAAGCGGCAAATGATCACATCCGGCCTAAACTTACGGATCACCCAAACCACATCGCCCAATACCTTTTCCTTGTCCCAGAATTTTAATGTCTCATCCGGCCCTTTAGAAAAACCAAAATCATTAGCTCTTGTAAAAAATTGTTCCGCGCCGTCAACTTTGCGTGCGGCTAAAAGCTCCTGCGTGCGGATAAGTCCTAATAATTCGCCCTGTTCGTTTCCTATCAGGTTTTGCCCCCCATCGCCCCGGGTCATAGACAAATAGCCTGTACGATAATGCTTTTCCTGGGCCAGGTAGGCCAGTAAACGGGTGTTTTCATCGTCGGGGTGTGCGGCTACGTATAATACACTTCCCAATACATCAAGCTTTTTAAAGTTTTGCTCAATGATTGCTATGTCAGTAGGAGGGGCCGTTTGTGCAAAAACGATCCGGCAGATAAATAAAAATATCGCAGGTAAAAGAATACGCTTCATAATTGTAAAAACAGGTTGAAAGATAGGCAGGTATTTTTAATACTTCAAATGTAAAACAAAACTGTTACATCAAATATTTATAATAATGAGGCACTTATGCATAATTTATATAGTGGTAATCAAATGATTACATTAAAATAACAAATAAATTTCAATATAATCAATCGATTGATTAATTTTGTGCCTGAAAAAGAAATGGATAAAGATAAAATAGATAAAAAGGATCATATCCTGGATGTAGCTGAAAGAGTGTTTTCAGAGCTCGGATTTGACGGCGCCTCTACCCGGACCATCTCTGGCGAAGCAGGTGTAAATATGGCTATGCTGAATTATTATTTCGGCTCGAAAGAGGGATTGTTTTTGGCGGTTTTTGAACGCAAACTATCGTCTTTCCAAAGTATGTTGCAAGATATAGGCAGCAATGAAAATATGTCTGCCTGGGAAAAATTGGAAAAATGTATTGATAGTTATTTAGAAAAGATAGTGGTTAACAACTGTTTCCAGAAACTGATCAACCGCGAAGTTTCAATGGGTAAACAATGGGAACTTACCGATAAGCTTACCCAGATGCTGATGATCAATGTGCTGGAGTTAAAAAAGATATTAGACGAGGGGATTAATAATGGCAGTTTCCATAGTGACAGTGATGCGCAACTGGTAATAGCAACCATATTCGGAACAAAAAATTACATCATCAATACACCTCAAATATCATCTATAATGCTTGGGAACGATATCAGGGATGAAAAATTTCTTGAAGAAAAAGTGAAACCAAGGGTTAAAACTTATATGAAAAAACTACTAAAAGCTTACTTAGTGAATGAACATGATAACACAAATAAATAAATCCCTAAACCCATTTAAAAAAATGGTTCGAACCTTATTCCGTTTCGCTATTGCGGTAATGGTGCCAGGTTTGATAATGATATCTTCGGCTTATGCGCAGGATAGGACCCTGACCCTGGATGAAGCCGTAAAACTGGGTATTCAAAATAGCAAGGTGCTAAAACTTTCACAGTCAAAAATAGACCAGGCCGTATCGCAATACAACCAGGCTAAAGACCGCGCGTTACCAACCGGAAATGCCAGCTTTGCATACAACCGTGCCGAAATACCGGCTAATCGGCTGGCTCTGGGGCCAACCAGCTTTAGTTTGCCAAAAAATGCGGATGCTTACTTAGGTATTGTAACGCTGAACGAAGCCATATTTGCAGGTGGAAAATATAAGTATGCACGCGAGTCAACCGACTTGTTAACTAAAGTAGCCCGTTTGGATGCCGATAAGGATAAAGACGAGATCACTTATGATGTTATCAGTTCTTTTTACAACCTGTATAAAGTGCTGCAAAGCAAAAAAGTGATCGCGCAGAACCTGAGTTCTATCGATCAGCAGATACACCAGTCGCAACGGTTTTTTGAACAGGGCCTGGTAACTAAAAATGATGTGCTTCGTTTCCAGTTGCAGCGTGCAAATGTTGAACTGAACGAGATCGACCTGGAAAGCAACAGGAAGGTTATTAATTACGACCTTAATATTTTATTAGGCTTGCCAGAAAGTACAGTGATTAATATATCACAGATAACCGAAGCAGATCGCCAGGTAGGATCTTTGAATAATTATATTGATACGGCAATGCTCAACCGCCAGGAAGTGCAGCAATTGGTATTACAATCAAAAGTTGCCGAAACTAATATAAAGAGTGTTAGGGCCAACCAGTTGCCAACTCTTTCAGCCTCGGCAGGTGGATATTACGTGGATGCAAATATCAATCCGTTACCAAAATCCGGTAATTACATTACCCCGGTTACTGTGGGCTTAACTTTTGGGTGGAACTTCTCTTCCTTATGGACCAATAAAAATAAGGTTTCAGAAGCAAGGATACAGCGCGACCAGGTTTCTATTAACCAGGGCATTATCTCTGATAATATCCGTAACGATGTTAACAGGAACTACGAGAATTATATGGTAGCCTTAAATAAGATCAAGCTGCTGCAAACATCAATTGACCAGGCTGGCGAGAACAATAAAATACTCGAATCAAAATACAAAAGCAATATAGCGTCAGCTACTGACAGGGCCGATGCCGAAACGCTGCTTTATCAGGCACAAATCAACCTGGAACTGGCAAAAGCCGACGCAGGCCTTGCCTACTATGGATTATTAAAATCAACCGGAAAACTTAACAAACAATAAAATCACCCCCAAACAATGGCACAAGAACAAGAACCCAAAAAGAAACCCAACAGGGTATTACCTATAATACTTGGAATTATATTAATAGGTGGTATCATTTTCGGGATAAAGGAATATATATACTACGGAAAGCATATAGATACAGATGATGCACAGATTGATGCTGATATAAGCCCGGTAGTTGCCCGCGTTGGCGGCTATGTGGACAGTATCTTTTTTGAAGATAACCAACATGTTGAAAAAAACCAGGTTTTAGTAAAACTGGATGACCGCGACTACAAAGTTAAAGTAGAACAGGCATCATCGGCACAAAAAGGTGCGAGTGCAGGCATTGGTGTAGGCCAATCGCAAATAATTGCTACTACAGCCAATTCATCAAGTGCCCGTGCTGAAGCAGAATCAGCTGCAGCAAAACTGGAAAAAGCTGATAAGGACTACGCACGTTATGCCAACCTGGTAAAAGATGGCTCTATTACACAACAGCAATTTGACCAGGCAAAATCTGATAGAGATGTTGCTGAGGCTACTTATCGTGCCGCACAAGATCAATACAAAGCTGCATTAGAACAAATTGGAACCAGCCGTAACCAGTTAAAGGTAACAGACGTTGGCGTTACCCAGCGCCAAGCTGATGTTGATTTTGCTAAATTACAACTAACCTATACTACTGTTAAATCGCCTGCAAGCGGTATTGCTTCTAAAAAGAATATACAGATAGGGCAGTTGGTACAGGCCGGACAAACTTTGTTTTCAATTGTTAATGATAACAGTTTATATATCACGGCAAATTTCAAGGAAACACAATTGACGGATATGAAGAATGGCCAAAAGGTAAATGTTGATGTAGATGCATATCCTGACCTGAAGGTGCAAGGTGAAGTTTACAACTTTGCTCCTGCTACCGGTGCTAAATTTTCTTTATTGCCGCCGGATAATGCTACCGGAAACTATGTAAAAGTAGTACAACGTATCCCTGTTAAGATAAAGATCACTGCTGATAAAGAAACAATGGCAAAGTTGCGTCCGGGGATGAGTGTAAATGTTTCTGTAATTAAAGACTAAAAATAATGGCCGAAACAGGTTTTAGAAAATGGATCATTACCATAACGGTAATAACGGCCGCGTTGCTTGAGCTGATCGATACCACGATAGTGAATGTGGCCCTGCCGAAAATTCAGGGTAACCTGGGTGCAACTCTTGAAGATGTTGCCTGGGTTGTTACAGGGTATGCAGTTGCCAACGTTATTATATTGCCTATGTCGGGCTGGCTGGGCAGTTATTTCGGCCGGAAGAATTATTTCCTGACTTCTATCATATTATTCACGATAGCATCATTCCTTTGCGGTAACTCACACAGTTTAAGTGAACTGGTTATCTTTCGTATATTACAAGGTCTCGCCGGTGGTGGCCTGATCTCTACAGGCCAGGCAATTTTGCTCGAAACATGGCCGCGCGAACAGATAGGTACAGCAACCGCATTGTTTGGGTTGGGAGCCGTAGTTGGACCAACAGTAGGCCCAACTATTGGCGGTTTTATTACCGATCATTTTACATGGCAATGGATATTTTATGTAAATATTCCGGTTGGCGCCGTAGCTGCATTTTTTGCCCTAACATTTGTGCGGGAAACGCCAAGAGACGCCAAAGGGAAGCCCATTGATTGGTGGGGAATTGCACTTTTGGCAATTGCCGTGGGCAGTTTGCAAACTATTTTAGAAAAAGGCGAATCTGAAGACTGGTTCTCAAAACCTTATATATTAGTGCTTACTATATCTGCGGTTTTAGGAACAATCCTATTTATCTGGCGCGAACTAACCATCGATCACCCAATAGTGAATTTCAGCATTATGCGGCATCGAAGCTTCGCGGTAGGTATGTTTACATCATTTATACTGGGGTTTGGCCTTTATGGATCGGTCTTTGTTTTCCCGGTTTTTTGTCAGAATTTGCTTGGGTTTACGGCCCAGCAAACAGGCGAATTATTATTTCCGGGCGGATTGTGTACCATAGTTATGATGCCTTTTATCGGTAAAATGCTGAACAAGGGGGTACCTGCGCAATTTATGGCAACTGCCGGTATGGCATTGTTCTTTGTATTTACCTATATGCTTAGCGGTTCTACGTTGGAAACAGGGCAAGCCGATGTATTGGTGCCCCTGTTAATAAGGGGTGTAGGAATGGCCTTATTATTTGTGCCGTTAACCACATTGGCCATATCCGAACTGAAGGGACCAGAAGTTGGCCAGGGTACAGGTTTAAATAACATGATGCGCCAATTGGGTGGGTCGTTTGGTATAGCGGCTTTGACCACTATTATTCACATACGCCAGGCAACGCACAGGAGCAACCTGCTCTCTAACATTAATCCATACAATAACGCATTTGTACAACGCCTTCATTTCCTTGAACAGGCATTTATAGCCAAAGGGAAATCAGCTATTGATGCTACCCAAATGGCATATAGCGCTATTGATGGCGCTGTAACCAGGCAATCACTATTACTTACCTATAATGATGCCTATTTAATATCCGGGCTGGTAATGTTATTCTCCATCCCGTTATTATATCTGCAGCCCTTTAAAAAAGGAAAAGTAAGCATACCCACTGATGCGCATTAAATGATAAAAGCCGTTCGGTTTTTCAACTGAACGGCTTTCCCCAAAAAAAATTTAACAATTAAAAGTTTTTAATTTCATCTCCCGAATATCAATTATGGCGGCCGGGATTTGTTTATCTTAAAGCAATAAAATTATAAGTTTTAAATCAACAATCCCAAATTTTAATTAAATAATTCCTAACAATTAATTTTTCGCTTTTTTCTTAAAATGGCACCAGCTATTAGATAATTAAGCGTCAAACTCTTTGTCTTGCAATTCCTGGCTCATCTGAAATTTTCCGCACGTTTTTCTTTTTAAAATCAATAACGTGCTACCCGCCAAATATTTATATTGATCACAATATTAATTGGTGTGACAAAAAAAATAAACAAAAACTTCAAAATTGTGCTTATAGTTTGATATGAGAGTTTTTAGTAAAGAATTTATTAAACAGTTCTGGAAGGTTATCTTAGCTACATTCACAGGCTTTATTGACGATAATGGATTAAAATTAAGTGCCTCGTTGGCTTACTATACTGTTTTTTCTATCGCTCCGCTATTAATACTTGTTTTTTCACTCATCAGCCTGCTTTTAGGTCACGATGCTATAAACAATAATTTATACCCCCAAATAAAGGAGTATGTGGGCAGTCAGGCTGCGGTACAGATACAGGAGATCGTAAAAAAGCTTCAGTTTTCAGGCAAAACCGGGGTTGCGCTCATAACCGGTATTATTATTCTTTTGATAGGTGCAAGCAGCATGTTTGTAGAGATACAAGATTCATTAAATATCATTTGGCGGGTAAAGGCAAAGCCCAAAAGAGGTTGGGTTAAACTGGTACAAAACCGTTTCCTGTCCTTTTCGTTAATCATCAGCCTGGGTTTTTTGCTATTGGTTTCCTTAATAATTAACATTGCAATTAGTGCTTTAAGTGTCAAGCTGGCACATTTTTTACCAGGAGTTACAGTTTTGGTGCTCAATGTTATCAATATGGTTATAACACTTGTTGTTATTGCTGTGCTATTTGGTATTATATTCAAAGTTTTGCCTGATGTAAAAATAAGGTGGGCCAATGTGCGTATGGGCGCAATTTTTACTGCTGTTCTTTTTATGGGTGGCCAGTATTTGATAGGCCTGTATATAAAATATACCGCGCAGGGTTCAGCTTATGGTGCTGCGGGTTCTATCATTATTATTTTAGTTTGGATCTATTATTCATCGGCCATACTGTATATAGGGGCCGAGTTTACAGAGGTTTATGCTGAAGCTACCGGCTGCAATATTGTGCCGGCCGAATACGCTGTACATGTAGAGCAAACCGAAGTTGAGCATGTGGTAGAAAAGCTGCCGCCTCAAAACCCTCAGTTAGAAGGTAATTTGAAAAAATAAATACTTTGATCAATACCTTAATAATTTTCATGTATATAAGTCATTATACGCACCATTTCATCACGAATCTCCTTACTTGGCCGGGTGAAATTATTATTCATGAACGAAAACGCCAGGCGCTTCCCCTTCCGGGTGATCAGATACCCGCTTTGATTGTGATTATTAGATAGCGACCCCGTTTTTGCCCATACAAAGGGTATCCCATTATCGGTTTTATAGGCGCTTTTTATGGTGCCCGCTACCCCGCCGGTTGGCATCATGCTATGCAACAGACTATCATTTTTCATTTCAACCGAAATCTTACAAAGCAGCTTAATTATACTGCGGGGTGTAAACAGGTTTCGCCTAGATAAGCCTGATCCATCAACCCACTCTGGTACATCTGGCAGATCATTTAAATAGTGGGCTTTTGAATATGCTATTACCGAATCGGCATTCAGGGTTTTAAACTTTACTGATGAACAAACCAGCAATAACTGCTCGGCAATAAAATTATCACTGGGCTGCAGCATACGCTTGTAAACAGAATCGGCGTTGGTATTGTATATAGTTTTTGCACTGTCACTTAAAGGCAGATGTATTTCTTCGATCTGCTTTTTCAGGGTATCCTGTAACAAGCCGAGGGTTAGGGCGGTGCTGGTTTTCCAGGGTACTTCCTGATGGTAATTTAGCGGCAGTTTCATTGCCGGATATACGAATGTATTACTCGAAAAGTCGCGTTGTACCCTGAAGACAGAAGGTTTATAATTACTGTCGCACTTTAAAAATTGTTTTAGATACGATGGAGTGATCTGTAGTTCGCCATTTTTATCAGCATATATAACCGCCACATTATCTTCAACAGGCAATTCTGTTATTTCGGCCTGGTAATAATCATTGTAATCGTCCCATGCCCAGCCAGCGCCGTAAAAATCATTCTGATACTGCCCCGTTGAAAAAAATAGTTTTGTATTCGCATTTTTTAAAAGATTAAGCCCATTTATACCTTTCAGATCGCTGTGCAGGAAAGATGGATCTCCGGTACCCCAAAAAATGAGTGAATCATTGCGCGTAATGTATTTTAAAGCTGGGATTGAATCGCCCAACATTTTAAGGCAGGTATAAAAGGTAAATAGCTTTGTGTTGGATGCCGGAGTAAAATATTTGTCTGCATTAAGCTCATATATCATTTTTTTTGAATCCATATCATACAAGGCAAACCCGGTAAAATGATCTTTAACAATCAGCGAATGCTTAAATAGTTTCTTTATTTTTCGTTTTCTGATCTTTCCCGCATAGACTGTGTTATTTAGAAACAATAGAATGCCCGCAAGCAGTATAATAGTGAGCATTCTTATCTTCATAATAATTTTTATATAAATGAGCGTAATTATCGTAAATTTAGTATTCCAATTATAAACAAATTGTTATTCAAAATATTTCATAAAATGAAGCTCCTGCCTGTTTTGGGGCTGACATATTTATTGTGCTTAAGTTTTTCAACAGCAAAGGCCCAGTATTTTGATTTGAACGACGGCCGAAAATCAATCAGCATGCGATTTAAGCTGATAAGAAACCTGGTTGTAATACAACTAAAAATAAATGACAGGGGCCCTTTCAATTTTGTTTTGGATACCGGCGTTGGTTTGATGATTATTACCGACCCCAAATTAGTCGACTCTATAAGTCTGCAAAATAAACGAACAATAAAAATGCCCGGTTTGGGTGAGGGCGATAATTACGAAGCCTATATTACCCCTCCTCTAAAAATTGATATCCCGGGTTTAACAAGCTATGATGTAGCAGCGGCAATTCTTAAAACCGACCATTTTAGTCTTTCAAACTTCGCAGGCATTCCTATACATGGGCTGTTGGGTTATGAGCTTTTCAACAATTTGGCTGTAAAACTGAGTTTTGTTGATAGCGTGCTTACCGTTTACAGGCCCCAGGATGTACGGTTATTCAGAAAAGGAGTTAAAATCCCGTTAACAATTGAATCTCATAAACCCTATCTTGAGGCAAAAGTAAAGTTGCCTAATGGTACCGAACAGGTATGCAAATTAATTGTCGATTTGGGGGCAGGGCATCCGGTTTCGCTCGAAAACATGATAAAAAAGCACGGCCTTCCGCAAAAATTTATTACAGCTAATTTAGGAGTAGGGCTGTCTGGTCCTATTAGTGGCTTTCTTAGCCGTATAGATGAGATAGACCTGGGGAAATATAAGATAAAAAAGGTTATTACTTCGTTTCCGAATGATTATGATGAAGAAACATTAAAATATTTGTCTGTGCAAAGGGATGGAAACCTGGGTATTGGCCTGCTAAAAAGATTCACAGTAATATTCGATTACCATAATAACGCCCTTTACCTTAAGCAAAGTGCAAGCTTTGGGGACCCTTTTGAGCATGATATGAGTGGCCTTGAGTATTATGCCGCCGGTGATGGTTTTAAACACATTATTATAAGCCGTGTTGAACCGGGGTCTGCGGCTGATGAGGTTGGCCTGGAAAAGGATGATGAAATTACTACTATAAATTTTAAGCCGGTAGCCGAAATGAGCCTGGAGCAAATTGACGACTTGCTTAAATCAAAGAATGAGCGTAGCTTATTGTTGCAGGTTTATCACGATCATAAATTTGATAACGTAATAATTACTCTGAGAAGACGTATATAAAATATAGTATAAGGTAAACTATAAAAACGTAAGCAGAATTACATCCCTAATTAAGAATGATGTAATAACACGTTTATTAAATAAAAAAAATCTTCCCGCTAACTTAACTGCCATTTTTATCGTCCCGCTCTCTGTTCAAACAGTTCACGTGTGGAAGACATAGTTATTTTAATTGACTTATATTTTCAAAAAAAGCTGTTTGCAGGTCCAATAATGAATTGACTTTCATTTTTTCTCCGTAGGCATCAAAACAAAGAAATTTTGACCTTTCAGGATGTCTGGTATCTGACTTTTCCAGGAAATTGAACGTTTCAAAGAAATAATGCTTTGTTGTAATGTTTTTTTTCCTGTTGGTTTGAGATGTGTTTAATCTGAATCCAAAAGCATCTATCCAATTATGGATATTTGAATGTAGGGAGGTTGCAATGTTTTCCATTTGGCGAATGATTTTTAAGTTAAACGAAAAAATAAACAACAATGTTTTCTTTTCAGCTACTATTTTATTAACAATGGTTAATAAATACGATTATATTCAGCTATGGGACTTTAATAAAATAATAAGAAAATATATTTCTCACAATGTAATTGTAACCTATTAAATTTTCTTCACGTACAAGGTTGTAATTAAATTATTTAACACACCCTATATGAGAAGAATTAGACACATATTACCGTTAATAGTACTAGCATGCTTTATTAGCATTAATGGTTGTAAAAAGGACAAAACACCTGGCCCGGCTGGAACTACTGGCGCTACAGGTTCTACTGGAATTACCGGAACTACAGGTGCTGTTGGTCCACAAGGCCCACAAGGCCCCATTGGCCCATCCGGAGGCCCGGTAGGCCCTAAAGGAGATACTGGAGCAACAGGTGCAACTGGAGCAACTGGTGCTAACGGATCCACAGGATCAAATGGTACCAATGGCACTAATGGTGCAACAGGAGCAACAGGCATTAATGGAGCTACAGGTAATACAGGTGTAGCCGGATCAACAGGAGCTACTGGAGCTACTGGTAATACCGGTAATACAGGAGTAGCTGGTGCAACAGGTAATACAGGTAATACAGGGACTGCAGGAAGTACAGGAGCAACCGGAAATACAGGAGCTGCGGGTAGTACAGGAGCAACTGGCGCTACAGGAGCAACAGGTGCAGACGGGAATGCCGATGTACAAAGCTTTGTACTTAGCGGCGTATCTGTACCGGTAACCGGAACATCATTAGCAGTACCTGCTATAACTCAGAGTATTGTTGACCAGGGACTGGTATTGGTTTATTTCAGTAACACAGGCACAACAGGACCTTGGTATGCATTACCGTACACTAATGGCGGCACATCTATTACCATGGTGAATTATGGCGTTGGCAGCGTTGCTGTAACATCAACCACGCTTCAAAGTGGTCTTTTCTTTAGAATAGTTGTAATACCTGGTACTTCGGTTACCAAATTAAACGTTACTAATCCAGGGATTAACTTTAGAAACTTTAGCCAGGTAGCATCCGCTTTACATTTGAGAAATTAATAGTATTCAATAGGTTTTTATAGACAAGCTTCCCGACTTTTAAAGTTGGGGAGCTTTTTTGCTTTATTGTGTAACAATAATATGATTATTAATTAATTAAGGCATATAAGTTGAACCTTTGCAACCTAATGTTGTCTTAATAAATTAAACTGTTGTTCGCGTATAAAATGATGAAACCCTTACTATTTCTTTTTTGCTTTATTTTTCTCACAACTATTTATGCACGTGCACAAAGCAAACGCGATATAAGTGGAACAGTGATCGACTCCACCAAGCTTTCCGTTCCGGGCGCCACTATTAAGCTGATATCTGATAAAGGCGACAGCACCGTAACTGTTACCAATGGTGATGGTAAATTTATTTTCCCTGCTGTAAATGGAACTAAATTTACTATTACAATATCCTCTATAGGCTACCAAACACTTAAAAGGCATTACGTACTTGATAATGATACCAAACCCGCTGTTCTGGATCCGATAATATTAAAAATGGAATCGAACGCATTAAAGCAGGTTAATATTGTGGATGTTAATCCGGTTGCATTAAAGGAAGATACGGTTGAATATAAGGCCAGCGCTTATAAAGTGCGGGAAAATGCGCCGGTTGAAGACCTGGTAAAGAAACTGCCGGGAGTTGATGTGGATGTAAATGGCAATGTTACTACGCAGGGGAAACAAGTTACCAAAGTTCGTATTAATGGTAAGGATTTTATGGGGGGTGATGTGCAAAGCGCTACCAAAAACCTGCCTGCAGATGTGGTTGAAAGTATACAAATGATAGATGATTACGGAGATCAGGCCAATTTAACAGGTGTTAAAACCGGCGAGCCCGATAAAATAATGAATATCACCATAAGAAAAGATAAAAACTACGGCTATTTTGGCCAGGCAACCGGTGGCGATGGTGAAGACGTTCTTCCAAAGAGCCAGGGCATACCCGATGAGAATCGCTATCTTGGCACACTAAATTCTTTCCGTTTTAATGGCGACCAGCAAATGGCGCTTTTGGGCAGTATAAATAATACCAACGTAAACACTTTTTCTTTTAACCCTACCAGCGGAGCGGGCGGCGGTGGCGGTGGTTTTGGCGGAGGCGGCGGTCGTGGTAATGCAGGGCGTGGTGCTCAAAATACAGGTAGCCTTATTACTACGCAAAATGGTATTACCGATGCACATTCCCTCGGCGCTAATTTTCGCGATCAGTGGGGAAAAAAATTGTCGGTTTATGGCAGCTATAGCTTTGCGGACAATACTGTTTCAACTACCAGCACCAATTTACAGCAAAATACTTCGCCCACAAATCCAAGCACCAATAACCAGATCAGTAATGAGGTTGACAGGAATATTAACCATCGCTTTACCTGGAATATGGAATATAAACCGGATACGATCAATTATTTAAAAGTAACACCAACTTTTTCTTATGCCGGTACCAATACCAACGATAAGGAGAATGTTACCAATACAAACAAGAACCCGAATCAAAACTTGGCTTATACTTCTGCAGCAGTGGGCAATTCAAGTGCCCCAACATATGGTATTATAGCCCTATACAATCACCGCTTTAATGGGCATGGCCGTAATTTAAGCGTCAACGTAACCTTTAATTCAACTGTAAGCAACCAGTATCAAAACCCGGTGTATGATTATACCGTTGGCACCCCTACTGGCCCTACCAACCAAATGATCAATACTTACAGCCGTACAAACACTGTTGGTACCACCATATCATATCTTGAACCAATAGGGAAATTCTCTTATCTTGAATTTAACTATGCATTTAGCCATTCATCTACTGTAAACGAAAAGGAAACAGATGTTTTAGATACCACAGGTACAAGCACCACACCCTACATGACGGCCTTTTTTCCGGATAGCGCGTTAAGTACCGATTACAATTACACTTTTACAACAAATCGTTTTGGCTTAAATTACCGCTATATTCAAAAGAAATATAATTATACCTTAGGGATTGCCGCTCAACCTGCAGTACTGGATGGATATTCACCTTTAACAGGACTGTCAACGCATGTAAGCACATTTAATATTATACCTACTGCCCGTTATATTTATAATTTCTCACGGAGCCAATCGTTCAGTTTAAACTATAATGGCTCAAGCAGCCAGCCAACTTTTGCACAGCTACAGCCAACAACCGATTTTTCGAATGCGCTATACCCTGTACAGGGTAATCCAAACCTGAAGCCGCAGTTTACCAATAATTTATCTATAAGATATAATGCTTTTAGTTTTGCTACAGGTAACATTCTTTTCACTAATGTGTCGTTCCAGCAAATAAACAACCAGGTGGTAACCAATACCGTTACTTCAAAATTTCAAAACACAATTTTAACCAGGTATTTAAATGCCGATGGTTATTATAATATTAGCGGAAATGTAACTTATGCCAAGCCATGGGACAATCGGAAATATACGCTGATGTTTACCGGCGCGGTAAATTATTCTAATAGTATAGGTTTTCTTTCTGATGCTGATTCATTAGGCAATTTAACTACGGTAAAAAACATTGCCAAAAATCTGCAACTTACTCCCGGTGTACGTTTCAGGGTTGATATCACTGATGTGATCGATGCCCAGTTCCTTACAAATTATGCTATCAACCGGACTAACAATTCAGTAGATAATCCAATAACAAACGCAACCTCAAATGTGAGGACCTGGAACCTTGCACTAAATGGGAAAAATTATCTTTTTAAAGATTGGACATTCAGCTATGATTATGGTAAGGCCATTAATTACGGATACAGTTCTAACGTAAAAGTAACTAACCCCAATGTGTTGAACTTATATCTTGAACGTAGGTTCCTGAAAGATAACCGCGCCACAATACGCTTATCTGCTTTTGATTTATTTAACGAAAATACTGGTTTTACTTCTACGTCAACACCCAGTTCGTTCACAGAAACACATGTTAACCGGCTTTCGCGCTACTACCTGGCAACATTCACCCTGCGCCTGCAAAAATTTGCCGGCAAGGCGCCTAACCAAAATAACCCTGGAAGAGGTTTCAGAAGAGATGGCGGAGGCCCTGGTGGGCCAGGTGGAGGCTCCGGAGGCCCTGAATAGCTAATCCGTCCTTAAAATCAAAAACTCCTATGTGAAAAGCATAGGAGTTTTTGATTTTTATGTGATTCGTAATGCTAATTATTCGTTAGCAATACGTTGTTGATAACCCGTTCTAAATCATGCAGATCAAAAGGCTTGGCCAGATAAGCTTCTGCCCCGGCGTGGCTTGCCAATAGCTGAATATCACTATTCGCCGAAAAATAAACTACTGGTATATTTTTTAATGAATCGGATTTTTTTAGTGTTTGTGTAGCAACAATGCCACCTGCATCAGGTATCCAGTTATCCATCAAAATCACATCAGGAGATATGTCTGAAATTTTCTCAGTTACATTATTACAATCAGTGAAAGTATGAACCTCCCAGCCTTGTTCTTCTAAAACATAACTGCATATTGAAAGTATGTCTTCGTCATCATCAAATATGGCAATTTTACGTCTGGTTGTTTTGTCCATTTCGGGAATAGGGTCTGTAAATGTAATTATACTATAAACATTGGCAAATGTTTTTAATTTTTTTTAAATAAATTAAATAAGTGTGTTTTAACTACACATAATAACATCTAAGTATCTTAAAAGCAGAAGGTTGTAAATAAATCGACAAAAAGCCCCTGCCCTGGCAAAAACGCCTTTCATGTCCTTGAATTTTACAAGGATTTTTACACCTCCATGTGAAAGAAGGGTAAGGAGCTTTTGTGGTTGGATGTAGTGTAGCCTGCATTATGTACACCAACTCTTCTCTCCCGGCATGCCCGGGAGTTTAATAGTAAATTTATACGCCGCCTTTAATATTTAGCGGAATTGAATTAAAAGCCCGCAAACCATCCATTAATCATTTTTGAGGTTTTTACGCACCAATATACGTGTTTTTACGCTGTTAGCTCTTTTTTAATTGATTTACATTTAACTACTAATTAAAGGTTAGATGGCTTCATGAAAAAAAATGTTACGCTTATTATTTGCACCCTGTTTTTAATGCTATGGGCTAGCAACCTGCCAGTTAAGGCAAAAGCTGCATTGGCTACTCAAAATAAAACAGCAAAGGCAATTGCATTGCCCGCACCAACACAAATTCAGGAAACAATATTTCCGGAAGTTATAAGTGTTGTCGCAAAAAAAATTGATACGGTTGACCATAAACGAAATGGCGCACGTAAATCGGCCCATGCCGGCGACCTGATCATGGTACAATTACTTCATCCTAAAGAATTTTTGGACGAGCGGCCTACAGATCAAAGTAAATTGATATTATATGCTGATGGTATTGAATTAAAAGGTATATCATCTGATCTTTTTAATGGTGTAAGCAAATCCATGGTGGCACCAACTGATTCTATCTGGATACCTTTTAAACTGACAAGAGACACTACGACAAAAGCAGCCTGGGATTGCCTTTATCGCATAACGCGGTGGGATAAAACACATTTGGGCGTTCATGTTAGCCTGGGCTGGCAAGGTATGTTCCCCGTAAAGGTTGAAACGAAATATTATGCCAGCACGCAGATTGATATTGTATTTTTCGACCAGTGGGAGTTTTTTGCCTGGCTTTTGTTGTATATCGTTATTGTTACGGTATTTATTGTTTTAGCGGTAAGGTCAAGTATGTTGCGTAGCTGTGATAACGGTCCCTATAGCCTGGCCCAATCGCAACTCGCATTTTGGACCATCCTCATTATTGGCAGCTTTATATATACCCTTATCCTAACGGATATTACCTCATCTATTAATAGTTCGATACTGTTTTTGTTAGGTATTAGTATTAGTGCGAACGGCACAGCAGCATATATAGATAATTACAAAAAGAAAAATAAAGCAACGCTTGAACCAAAACCCTCCAAAGGTTTTTTGACCGATATACTGGGCGATGGCGAAACTATTATGGTGCAGCGTGTACAAAACGCTGCCTGGACATTGGTGTTGGGCCTATATTTGGTCTATTATACTATTTCTAATAAAACACTGCCAACCTATCCAGATACTTTATTGTACCTCACGGGCATCAGTTCCTTTGCTTATGTAGCAGGTAAGCCAGCCGAGAATAAGCGGGTGGTTAAGGATACTGCGGTTTGATTCTATACTCGCGGATATTGATGTTCACGTTTTTTGCGTGAACACCGTGAACAAACATGAACATATTGATTTTCAGGTGTTTGAGTTTTACTGCCTGTTGAATATAGAGCCGTCCCGTAAATTTGTATATACTAACGTGCTGGTACAAAGCACTCCTGTGGAGCCGGCAGTTTGATTAAGCTTTATCCATTTCCGATTTAAGAGCACTTAGCTGAACTCTTAAACCTGGAATGGAAAAGTCAGGGAGTTATGGATGCGATTCCTCTTCTCCAACTTGTTCGGCTGCGGATACAAAGTAATTGCCATTTGTATTAAAGTTCATCGGACCTTCATTTCTGAACATGTCAGCAAGGGCCAAAAACTCTTGTGGGTCCGGGAAAATCTGGTAGGTAACATTTTCGCCCACAAACGTAAAGTAGAAATAGAATTGTTTTTTTGGAATACTATATCCCAGATTATAATTTGAAACTCGTTTCCAA
>JAQBOK010000209.1 GCA_028288085.1 Mucilaginibacter sp. | reverse complement strand
TCAACGGCGATATCACAATGGTAAGGCCATCCATCAATACCGCGGGCAACTGATAACATAACGATTTGCCACCACCAGTGGGCATCAGCGTTAATACATCCCGTCCGTTTAAAACACACTGAATAATTGCATCCTGCTGGTGCCTGAACTCACTATATCCAAAATATTTTTGCAGGGCTTGTAATGGGGTCATGTTTTTCAATATACGGATGTGAAGATATGCAAATGTGCAGATTTTTGGGATGAACCGGGATAGATATCAACAAAAGGTGAAAAACTTGTCAGTTTGTTAAATGAATTAAATATTCCCCACTTGAGAGGGGAGCGTTGCGTGGTGTTATGGCAGGGGTGTGTTATTAGCCAGGCATAACACACCCCCCGCCCCTCTCAAGAGGGGAACCCGACACTCAGTCCTAAATAAAAGCATAATTAAATACACAGTGATAAATTGCACAGTTGATACAATTTCAAACAATCTTTGTGCGCAGGTAAACACTCTGGCCAGCAACAAAAACTTTAAAAGTTTAATGACTATTTTACAACAAAATACCGGGCAAAATTATGAAATAGGATATACCTATGATGTTAATGCCGACGGAACCGTTAACGTAAATCATTTTCAAGGCTCAAACAATTCAAGCAGTGTAGATATAAATATCCCAATCCCAGTAGATGGATTTACACATTCGCATTATTCCGGTGATTTTCCAACTTTTTCAGGTGCAGATATTCAACAGATATACCAAATAATGCAGGCAGGTAAAATGAAAAACCCAAACACATTAACTCTTTTCGAGGGGAGTAGCGACTTTACCACATGGGAACCCATAATAAATAACAAAGTAACAAACACTAATTGCAATAATTAATACCATGAAAACAGCACTAACCATAGTCGCTTTATTGATAAGTAGTTTTACTTTAAAAGCGCAACAAATGATTAAAGATACGCCGTATCATTCGCAACCCGATCTACATAGATTCGATGGTGTGTGGGAATACTCCGATAATAATATTACATTCAGAATAATATTAAAAACAGAAAAAGTACTCATGAAGTCTCCCGATGTCTTTATTGACTTAATCAGTGGGTATCATACATATATCAAAAACAATCAAATCATACAAAATTCTGTCGGCAAAGAAAAAACTATTAAAATAGGTGGTTTTGAAAACCAATCTAAATCAAAAAATATCGTTTCATTCTCCTTTACTGATATGGAAAGACCTATCTCTATTAGGGGCATTTTAGAGTTACTTACCGTTAATCAGCTTAAATGGACTGTAAAGAACAGGGAAGGCGTGAGGGCCATACTTCCCGGCGTGAAACAGGGAGATCGTAATATTTATGTGCCAAACAACATTATTTTGACGAAAGTGAAGTGAAGTTGTAAAAGAAAACTTGACGCCGTTTACCATTGACATTTTTAGTTAATATTGTTCTGCTCAAATTTATACGAAGCTAAACAAACTGTAAATTGAATGCTTCCAACGGCAAACATACATTCGCATTACACTGGGCAGAAACTTTACACCCGATCATGTTCAAAAATGTAAAGGCTGATAGCAAAATTGTAACAGATGCTTACCGTTCATACAATGGTTTATCTGCTAACTATAATCATGTTACTATCAAACATACAGACGGTAATTATATTACTATTGGTGACGATCACACAAATACTATTGAAGGATTTTGGTCATTGCTTAAAAGGGGTATAATCGGTATCTATCACAATGTAAGCACTTATCAGCTTATTGCAATGAGTTTGGCTATCGTTATAACACTCGTCAATCCAAAGACGTTGTAAGGTTTGAAGATGCTTTCAAAAAGGTTGACGGCAAGCATTTGACTTATGCTAAACTAATTTCATAACTTTGGGTATGGCAAAAGCAGGAGATGAATTAAAGGCACGTGCTAAGAAGTACGAAAAGAGCAATCTTAATATCAATGGCACCTTTGATGATGCTATGAAAGTGTTTTTTGTAAAGCCAAAGCCCGGTGACGAATTGAAAACCCTTAAAGATAAAAAGAACGAAGCCTCTAAATGAGGCTTTTGTTATGATACATGCAGATTAGAGTAAATTACATAGAATGAAAATAGGGAAAACTTTGAATGGCATTGTTGTTTATGAAATTTTGCCTGATGGTTGCTTAAATGGTGTTTATTCAAACACTCACAAGGATACTAAAAATCAAATTTTTAATGAGATGGCAAGGAAAAATTCTCTTTTTGATGAGGATAAAATTGACGGGATATACGCATGTTCAAATATAGATTTAGCAAATTTAGTCTATACCTGTGAATTGGATATTGCAAATACCAACAATCAATATACACTTAAATGGTATGAAATTACATCCAAGCGCAATAGAATATTGAAATTTGAAGGAATAGGATGGCGAACAAGAAAAAATCAACTTACAGTAATGTATTGGGATTAGCTTGTCCCAACTGGTATATCATTACCTTATTTTATATTATTCTGATTCGCAGCAACATAATCTTTTAATTTTCGAAGCTAAGTTGACTTCTAATAATACGTTGCAGTGGACTTTAAGTAAACGACCTCAGGAATGGCAGGCCCCTATCTCAAGCATCCCGGTTCCTATTGATATTGAGCTTAATAGGATCCCATAAAATGTCTTAGATTTGGGTAGCCCCTCAACCTGGCGCGAATCTGAGAGGTTGGATTAACAGGCAAAGGCGATCTGCGACTTCTAAGATTTGCAGGTCGCAAGGAAACAACCTCTTTTGAAATATGGAAAAATATATAATACTGATCGTACTAATTATGGCATATGCTACTGGTTATGGTCAATCAAATCAAATCGACTTAAAAGGTGGAAAACAGATTACCGGTACATTGAATAATAATGTCAATGGTGTATGGCGTTGTCATGGATGTAATGATTCACTTGAGGTTGCTATAAAAAAAGGTAGCAAACATTATCAGAAGAATGGATTAAA
>JAQBOK010000168.1 GCA_028288085.1 Mucilaginibacter sp. | reverse complement strand
TTCGCTCCTGGCCTTTGCGCTGCAAATCAGTCAAAACCTCGGGCTGCAATCTTTTGCCCTACTGCGTTCGCTCATTTCCTTCGCTTCTGCAAAATTTGCTATGCCCTTGCCTGCGCTTGTGGCCTGCATTGTTTTGGCTGATTTCGGCCGAAGCTGGTTTGCTGACGGAAGAGAAGTAAGAAGCTGGTTTTCTTGACTTTAAAATAAAAAGAGCGTGGGGTTGACAGAAAAGCGGGCCGGGTGTATGGCGGAAATGACGGTTTAGCTTTTGCACTGTGCGCAGCACAAAAAAAGCGTAAGAACCGGCAGGGCGGGCTGAAACTTTTTTCTGTCTTGATGTTATTCACTTGTTATTTGTATTTCATAGGTGTTCATGAGACCGCTACGCTAAGTCTGGTTACTTTTGGGCCAAGCCAAAAGTGACAAAACCCTCACGCCGATGAGCGAAAACGATTACTGTTTGAACCAGCATGATCTACTCGTGAGATTGATTCCCTCCTGAGATAATTATTACACAAACTTATCTACGATATCAGATAATTTAGAAATATGCTTCCTGAGGACTGCGTAAAGCAGGTCGAGATCAAATGGCTTTTCTATATAATCAGCAAAGCCTTGCTGACTATAAATATTGTGGATGTTGCTATTACAACTAAGTGCAATTACAGGCAGATAAGGGTATTTTTTTCTTATTAGTTTACACATTTCAATAGCTGCATCTCCTTTAAGTCGATAATCAAGCATTACTACGTGTGGCTTTTGCTTTTCTACCAGGTCGAGAATATTTTTATCCAGATTTTGAGAAGCGAATACTTTAAAGCCCTCCATCTGTAAAGCTATGGTGAGCACTTCCAGCACCTCTTTATCAGTTTCCTGTACAACAATGGTTTCCATTACTTGATATTTTAACATAAAATCCCCAAAAAGCAACTTTTCACCAAAGCTGTGTTTAATTTTTGGGGGCCACTATTGTTAAAGATAGCATTTTAACTAAACATTACACAATTATATTAGAAATAAAATCTATCACTCCATTTAGGTTGTTGGGCCTGAAATAAAACACACCAGGATACATTGTATGAAACTTGCGGGCAATATTGGCATCTGTGTGTGCCCTTCAAAATGTGGCGCGGCAGCAAACCATTTTGTGCCATTTAAACATTGCCTCAATAGCCTATTTTTCTGAATTTAAAATCAGCCTCACTGTACACAAAAGAATACACAAAACAAGCTCTTTTTTCATTTTTAATGGTGATTGAACAGGCGCACAAGAATGGCATCATATTTATATTAATTAAGCAGACAACTAAATATTATAATCATGAAAAACTCAACTCAAACCGCCGTAATATTGAAATCGTTAGATTTGGAATTAAAAGCTTTACTGAAAAAGGATTTGAAAAATTTCAAATCAGCTCAAAGCAAAAATAACCAGCATGCCGGCAAGCAATTAATGGCGGCTTAATCATATATCTACCTCCACTATTTAAAACGAAAAACCACCCCGTTATCAGGGTGGTTTTTTATTTACCAGTTACAAAAGGCGCTATGCACTTAGTGGCAGAGTAAACCAAAATGTGCTGCCATTACCCAATTTGCTCTTTACCCCCATTTCGCCGCCATGGCGTTTAATGATCTCGGCGCTGATGTATAAGCCTAAGCCCAAACCGGTGGATTGTAAGTCTGATGGCTCTGCACGGAAATAACGGTCAAATAAATGTGGAATTTTTTCGGCGCTTATGCCAATTCCAAAATCGCGGACAGATACTTTAACATTATTTGCATCCTTATCAATAGTTATTATAATTTTTTCTGAATTAGGTGCATACTTTACCGCATTATTCACCAGGTTAACCACCACCTGGTCAATACGCCCGCGGTCGGCAAAAACCATTAGCTTTTTCCTGCCAACAAATGTTATATGATGCAAACTATCCAGCCTAACGTGTTCGCAACACTCATTTACAAGCTTTGATAAGTTAAACCATACTTTTTTTAATGCCAGCTGGCCATTTTGTATTTTAGAAAAATTAATAAGATCCTCCAGCAATTCTATCAGTTTATCCATGCTGATGTTTGCTGTATTTGCAAGCATAGGTATCTTTTTTGAAGACGGATCTGACCTGGTAAGCTGCTGCAACAATTGCAACAAGGCTTTTAGCGAAGTAATAGGCGTTTTTAATTCGTGACTGGCTATTCCAACAAAATCATCTTTTAGCTGCTGCAGTTGTTTAAGCTCTTCAACATCGGTTGAACTGCCTATCCAATATTGTATTTCGTTCTGTTCATCTTTAATAGGCTCCAACCGGGTTAAGTGCCAGCGATAAACACCATCCGCGCGCTTATAACGTGTTTCTATATCAGCCCCTTCTGCGCTTTCGCGGATTTTTTTGCAGGTTTCCATAGCCTTTTGCAAATCATCCGGATGAATTACCTGTTGCCAGCCCCAGCCTTTTGTTTGTTCAAAAGTTAGCCCGGTATAATCATACCAGCGTTGGTTAAAAAAATCAGCCTCTGCTTCCAAATTAATAGTCCATGCTATTTGAGGAAGGGATTGCACAATGGTTTGAAACCGGTTCTCGTTATTTATCAAAGCTTTGCACAAAAAAGACAATGCATTTTAAAGAAAATGCATTGCCAGCGTTAATTAGGGGTATTAAACAGTTAAGTGAAATTAAGTTTTAATTAAAAAAACACAAACCTGCTAAAGGCCAAATTCTACCTGCAAAAAGCCGCGCCATTAAAAGCGGGCACCGTTATTAACCGGCATTTGCCGTATCATCGCTACAACTTTCTTTCAGATACTTTTTATAACAGGCAGAAAAGTTTGAGGGGTTAGCAAAACTAAACATCCAGGCAATTTGTTTTTTGTTGTACCGGGCCTCTTTTAAATAGTGTTGTGCCAACTCCATTTGTAACCGCCTGTAAAATCCAAATATGGTATCATTATAGTAGCCTTTAAAATCGCGCTTTAGCTTTGATTCTGATATACCATGAATTTTTGACAGCGTACTGATGCCCGGAAACCGGGTAAGCAAACATTCCCTTAGAGTGGCTTCTACTGCGGCTAAAGGATTAAAAGCAGGGCTATCACCGGAATCGTTCCCGGTTACTGACAGCCTTCTTAATATTAAGGGAGTAATGTCGGCGCCGTGCACATAAAACCCTTTAACTACTCCCTCGGCAATGTCAGGAATATAATTTGCAAGCGAATATCGCACCCCACCACCAGGTACAGCTATTGTACGCTCAAATGTTTGAGGCTTACCCGCAAGGGCACCCTTAATGTAAGGTAAATTGAGTACATAAAGAGGGCCAAGCAGTTCATCGAGGGTCATTTTATTTACCATCTGTTCTTTTGTGAAGCCAAACCAATCTAAATAGGCCGAATTGGCAAACCTGCAAACCAGGTTGGTGTCCCAATAGGCCAGCATTGCCGAAATATGATCGGCAATTGCAAGATCATATGCGGTTAAATCTGAATTTATGTCTGATAGTTCCATAATACATAGGGGGCTGTATTAGAAGTAAATATAATGTTTATCTTAATAGCAAAAGAGCAAAGTCAAAAGTAGATTACTTAAAACCCTTAATTTATTTTTTCGCTGTTAACGGGTAGTGTAAACCAAAATGTACTGCCTTTACCCACTTCACTTTCAACTCCAATTTCGCCATCATGCCGTTCTATGATCTCAGCAGAAAGATACAAGCCGATGCCAAATCCTGCTATGTGCTGCCGGTGTGTACTTTCTACCCTATAATATCTTTCAAATATTCTTTCAATATCACCCGGCTTAATGCCCATGCCTTCATCTTTTACACTTATTTTTGCGGCATCATCTGCTACCTGGCAATTGATCTCTATGTAATTGCCCCTGGGCGAATACTTAACAGCGTTACTTAAAAAATTAGAAATAACCGAACCTATTTTATCCCTGTCGGCATATATCATAACAGGCTCACCTTGTATAAGCGTAATAACGTGGCCGGGCATAGTGAGCCTGGCTTCTTCAATTGTTTCATCTATCAGCTCTCCTAATTCAAATTGATGCTTCGCCAGGCTTATTTTGCCTGATTCTAAACGCGAAACATTAAGGAAACTATTGATCAATGCCGACATTTTTTTAACCTGGTTATTTGCCTTATCCAACGCATTTACGGTGAAATCATCATCGCCTTTTTTAGATTTAGCCTGCAGTATTTGTATCAGCGCGGTAAGCGAAGTGAGCGGTGTTTTAAGTTCATGGCTCACCATGCCTATAAAATCATTCTTTCGTAACTCATCATTTTTTTGCTCGGTTATATCCAATACAGATCCTATAAAACGAAGTGGCTTATCGTAATCACCAAAATATGCTTTACCTTTTGCCCTTATCCAGCGTATCATTTTATCTTCTGCACCAACTGTACGGTATTCCACATCATAATCTCCATTGCTTACAGATCTGTTGAATACATTATCAATCCCTTTTAAAACCCGTTCTCTATCATCGGGATGCAAACCAGCTATAAAATCCTTTTTATAAGTTACCCTATCATTATGACTGATACCGAATAAGTTACGGCAGCGTTCATCCCATTCCATCGTATCCTTCTCCATATCCATATCAAAAGTTCCCAGTTCGGCGGCAGAAATGGCCAGTTTCAGGGTATCCTTAGCTTGCTCAAGCTCCTGCCTTGCTTTTACCTGCAGAGTAACATCAATAGCAGATTGCAGCACGCCTGTAATTTGCCCGTTTTCTAATAAAGGTTTGTAGGTAATATTGTAATGCCGTTGCTCCGGCTTCCCATCCCTGGTTATTGTAATGGGTTGTTCGTAGCCAGTCCATTCTTCGCCGGTATGCAGTGTATGGTAAAGCTTATCTAAAATGGGCTGTCCTTTTAATTCCGGTATAGCCTCGTACCAGGGTTTGCCTTTAATATTACCCCCTTTACCTATCAGATCAATCATCGGCTGGTTTATTTCATCAAATACAAGATCTTCGCCCTTTGTTACCAGCAGTGCAAAAGGTGCCTGTTCTATCATGTTACGGAAACGCGTTTCACTCTCTTCTACCAGACGTTTAGCCACAATCATATCCGTTACCTCAAAAACAAAAACAAGGATACCATCCACTTTACCAAGCTCATTAAGGCGTGGCTGATAATAAAAGTTAAAAAAACGATCTTCCAGGGGGCCACCGTCGTATCGCGCTACCGGAATAAGCAATTCTTTCCCTTCAAATGATTTCCCTGTATTATAAACATCCCTTAGAATATCCGCTATAGGTTGCGCCTTTAGTTCTGGCAAGGCCTCCAGTACAGGTTTACCCAACAGTTCACGCCCGGCAAAAAGCTGCTGATAAGGTGGGTTAACCAATTCATAAACCATATTGGGCCCATCCAAAACGCTGATGCCCACTGGCGCCTGCATAAAAAACTGTTTAAGCCTGTCACGCTGTCTTTCCGTTTCGGCCTTTGCAACTTCCAATTCCTGCTTGGCATCATTTAGCGCATTAAATGCGTGTATTTTGCCGGTTGTTTCATTACATATCACCAAAACTCCGGCAGGCGTGCCACACTCGCCGTTTACTTTGCTGTAGCTAAATGTCCAGTAAACATCCTCCAACTGATGGTTGCGGTAAATGGGTATCAATTGATCTTCGCTCCAGGTTGATTCGCCACCGGCTATCACCTGGTCTATCAAAGGTTTAATAACCGGCCATATTTCCTGCCAGCAATCTTCACCTTTTTGCCCCAAAGCTTTTGGATGCTTGCCATCATCACCCAAACTTGGCCGGTATGCGTCGTTATAAAATTGAATAAGATCAGGCCCCCACCACAAAAACATCGGGAACCTGGAGTTGAGAATAATATTAACTGTAGTAAGCAAGCTTTGCGGCCAGGCATCAGGGTTGCCAACAGATGATTGCTCCCAGTTAAATGAACGCGTTAACTGACCCATTTCGCCGCCACCGGCCAAATAATGATCGTAAGAACTTGCAGGGGTATTAATCATTAATAAACAATCAGGTTATTAAAAATTTGTAACATAAAGATAATTTATATTGTTTTAATATAAAATTATTTTACGGAATTACTAAGTATTACGTTTTGTGCTATTACAAGCTAAAGCATATTTAAGATGATTTAGCGGTTTATTATTTTTAATATTGATGAATTGCCGACAAGTTGTAGCACTAAACTTTGTCAAAATCTTAACGATATAAAGCATTCAGAAACCGGAATAGAATAGACTATAAAGGCATTTTCAAATTCATTCATGTGCTTGATCCGGAAGGGAACATTATTGAGCTTTGGGAACCAAAAGATGATTTGGATAAGGATAACGTGGCAGGGTAAACCATAGTTCACATATTGAATATTACGATGGATTTCATACTCATCGCTATATTCAATATGATGGATTTAAGAGAGCTATCATTTGGACTGCTACCCAATCGGCATAAAAACAAAAAAGTGTGTGCCCTTGCCAGGGATGCTTTCAAAGCCTATGCGGCCACCCTGCAACTCCGTAAATTCTTTACAAAGCAACAGGCCCAGTCCTACTCCTTTTTCATTACCGGTACCAAAGGTTGATTGTGCCTTGAGCGAAAAAATATCGGCCTGTTGGTCAAAGGCAATACCCCTGCCATTATCCCTTATACTCAGTTTGCATTCGTTTATCACTATTTGGGTGCTGATACTAACGGTGCCCCCTACGGGTGTAAACTTTATGGCATTGCTTACCAGGTTGCGCACCACCAGTTGCAGCATATCACTATCAGCCACTACTGTGATTGCCTTATCTACCTGGTAAGTAAGGGAAATTTCTTTTTTGATGGCCAGTATGCGCTCCAGGTCAAGCGTGTTTTTGAGTACCGATAACAGGTTTACATCACATAACTTAACTACTACCCCTTCCATCTGTGATTTAGACCATATAAGCAATTTGGATAGCATATTTAACGTATTGCGGGTTATGTTTAGCAGGTCGCCCTCCACTACATCACGTTCCTCCTTGTCAAGACCATACTCGGTTACCAGTTCAAGGTAGTTTTGTATATTGCTCAATGGGGCCCGCAAATCATGCGCTATAATGGATAACAGCTTATTTTTTTCGGAATTGATTTGCTCCAGTTGCTCATTTTGCACAAGGATAAGCTGATGCTGGTCTTTAACGGCCAATGTCTTTTCTTCGGTTTGTTGCTTTTCATAATCATAATTATGCCTGATGTACTTAATGGTATAATATATCATAATAACAGCCACCACGTAAGATGATGTTCTGTCAACAAACATATACGCCCGGGTATGATAGGTATTAGGTACTATAGCCGGATAATAATATTCAATAAGATGCAGAGTTAAGACTAAAGCGATGCTAATTGACAACCATATTTTATGCTGCCATGCGGGTGTAATGGAGATTACGAGCACAGTTGAAAGCGCCATAAGAATATCAGTTGGACCGCTTATACCCGAATTGAAAAAATAATTTAAGATGAATAATACATAAGTAAGCGCGGAGCAAAGGATGATGCTGGCGCGCATTTTGCCTTTGAACCGGGAAATGTAATAAAAATAGCAAAAAATGAAAAGGGTCAACAAACTGAGCATTGCAGGCACATAAAGGCCTATAAAAAAGTTAAAAGGCGTTATATAAGCCAACATAAGGATGGCAACAATACAGATGGAGTGGAATATTCTGAACTCCAGCGGAAAAGCAGAGGATTTTCCCCTAAGTTTATTCCAGGACTCACTTACTTTTTCGCGAAATGACAATTGGTTTTTTATTTAGTATAAACGGCCAATTTACAACATTTTAAGCTATACGATTGTATTTTACTTTTTAATTAATTAATATATTGCCAATCAATATTATATATTGATTAACGAAACAAGCGGAGTAGGTTGTGGGTTGTAAGTTGGGCAGGCAGGCAGGAGTCGTCTGTGATCAGGGGGATTGGTTTTTGAATTTTTTTATTTAGGAGGATATGATGGACATTTCGGTGCCATTATTGGTGACAAAAGCATTATAAGTAGTCATTTTGAAACTCCTCTTTGCACAGCAGAAGGTAAATTTGTATTTCCTGACTTTCAACTTCTATCCACCCTTTATTCCCCATCCAGCACATATTCCTTTTTCAACGCTCCTATCAACCCGGTAGCATGGTTTAACAAAGTATCGGCCTGGAGCACTTTACGCTCAAAGAACCGGGAGCGCACCATCTCTACATATTCATTAAAGAGCAGCTTATCATAACTGAACAAAGGAGGGTTGCTTTTAATAAAGGAATCGACCTTTGCCTGGCGGATCGCCATGTTTTTGATGTGTGAGATATCATTTACCACGGCGTTATATTTAAAATTAAAAAGCTGCGCCCTGGCTTTTCTAACTTCGGTATAGATCCCCTGGTCATTACTTTCCACAATTTTCATGCTTTGGCACAACTGATCATACTGGGCCAATTGGCGATTGATGGATACATTGGTAAAATAACGAAGCGAGCCTGAGCTTTTCATCTCGAGCAGCGTAGCATCATGCGGAATAAATAAGCGGTATGCGCCGCCCCATAAGCCAAACCAGTATAATTTACCGGGAGGCACTTGCTTAGGTTCACCAGCCGATAGCAGCTGCATTAGTGTATCCACATGGGCGCCGGCATTTTTATGATAGGTTATGTATCCATTCAGGTCGGCGGTATCTGCTTTAAGGTCGCTGTAAAGGGTTATCGCAAATTCTTTTGCCCTATTGTGCTCGTTGATGGTTTCGCGCAATCTTTCAGCAAAAAAACCCATAGTAACGGCTAAAAATATCATCAGGCCTTCGAGTAAATACTCCTTAAAGCCTTTCTTTTCTACTTCGGGGTGGTGATGTACTTCCATTGATTCAGTTGCAGGTTGTGAGGGGTTTGTTGTAGGTTGTGAATTGTCAATTGTGCGTGTTTCTTTTAATGCGGGATTGTTTTCTTCTTCCAATGTGGGACTACTGATTTCAGCCTTCTTAACACCTTTCGCCTTTAACCTTTCAGCTTTCACCTCTTTCACACTTCCTGCCTCGGACTCTCCGCCTCCGGCCTCCAGCTTCTTCTTCCTCTCAGTCATTGGTGAAATTATATTCTTTTCTTAGCGTTTGCAGCAACTTGTGATTCGCATCGACATACGGGGTATAAAAAACCTGCTTTGTAGCCCTGATGATGAGCAGGTAGTAGGCAGCAAGCGCTTCGGCATCATCCCTTTTAAAGTCGCTGCTATTTCTTATCCGATAAGATGCTACTGAATGATAATTGATCTGTTTTATAGCCTGAAGAATTGAAAGCTTGCCATTTTGCGTAAAATCGTCCTGAAACTTAAAATCATAGTGCTTCAGTAAAAAGGGCCTTGTAAATTGCTCAACAAAAGCATATTCCTGGTTATTCCTGTTCCTCACATTTAAGGTAGCCACATTCATACGGCTTATACAATTCTGTAATTCAATGCCCTTAAAATAACGCAGCGTTCCTGAATTTCTTAATTGGTTCAATACGCCATCATTGGGATCGAATATAATGGTGCTGGTTAAAACAAACGACCAGGTAAAACTTGGATAAAATTTAGCAGATAAATGATTAAGGCTGCTATCCTTCATATACCTTCTGAAATAATTCAATTGGTTGTCTTTCTCCGTGCGCATGGTTATTTTACCCTGCATATTTATTGAATCGGCATACACTTCCTGGTATAAGCTTTTGGCCAGTTCTTTAGCTTTTCCGCTTTCCGAAATATTTTCCCTGATGGTTTCCGCAAAAAAGCCCATGGTTACGGCCAAAAATATCATCAGGAACTCGAGAAAATACTCTTTCCAGGGTTTGGGTTTATGCTCTAATTGGGGGTGATGGTGTACTTCCATTTCTGTTGCAGGTTGTGAAGGGCTTGTTGCAGGTTGTGAGTTGTATGTTGAAGGTTCTTGTGTTGTAGATTGCGGGGTGTTGATGGTGGAATTATTTTCTTCGGGCTTTGTAATTTCAGCCCCGGCCATCTTTGCAGATT
This sequence comes from Mucilaginibacter sp., assembly GCA_028288085.1. Lineage (GTDB taxonomy): Bacteria > Bacteroidota > Bacteroidia > Sphingobacteriales > Sphingobacteriaceae > Mucilaginibacter. The sequence continues at coordinate 2,579 of JAQBOK010000168.1, read as the reverse complement.
TCGGTCTCGCCGGTTTGCCGGATTTTGGATCGCGCCCAGTCATTTACAAACCTCCACTCTGGATTGATGCAGTATCTCCGGAAAAAAAATTAAACCAGTTGCAAGAAATACCAACACAGAAAGTAGTAATTGTTTCATAAAGGCCGGTTAACGGTTTAAGCTTTAAATATATTCAAAATACTACTGAAAGTCAATGCTTTAAAATATATTAATACTTAGGGCTGCTCACTCACTGCCGGCTAATAAGTCAACAATACTCTTCTGCATTTCCGGATCACTAAAATTGGGTGCCTCGTGCCCAAGTTCGCTGGTTAATATCACCAGTTTTGAAGGCAGCATTCTCGAAAACTCAATAGCAGGTATGGGGTTAACCATGTGATCTTGCTGCGACGATATGATCAGCATTTTTGCCTTAATATGCTTGGCAGCCTCCATAAGCGACCCTTTGTAGGGTTTGGCAATATCGTGCCCAACTATGGCTATCAACTGGTAATAGGTATCGTTCCAGTCGGGTACTTTTGCTATCTCTACTGTACCCAGCCATATCGCAAAACTATCGCGCGACATGGTTTTTACTTTAAACGAAGGCGTGGTACCGGTAAACTCAAGCAACATGGTTGCCGGTGCAATAATGGGGTTCACTTTATAATTACCATGATTAAAGGCGGTATCGGCCTCAATAATTTTACGGAAAATATTATATCCCATCAAATCATAACTGCTGGGCTGCGGACTGCCCACAATGGAGATAAGCCTGCCTGCAAAACGCGGATAACTTACCGCCCACTGAAAAGTTTGCATGCCGCCCATTGAAATACCCATAATAGCATACAGATGCTTTATGCCCATTATTTTGGTGAGCAGCTGGTGCTGGCTTTCTACCATATCTCTTATAGAGAATACCGGGAAACGGGCACCATGCTGTTTTACGCTGTTAGACGGCGACGAGCTGACACCATCGCCAATGGCATCCACAATAATTAAAAAAAATCGGCTGGTATCAACCACTTTCCATGGTGTAGCGTATTGCTCAATATCTTTAGATGTGCCCCCAAACCAAGTAGGGAACAATATGGCATTATCTTTGGCATCGTTTAGCTCGCCGTAAGTGCGGTAGCCAATGCTGCAATCCTGTATCATCTGCCCCGTTTCGAGCTTAAAATTACCAAGAGAGGCAAACTGCTGCCTTTCATCAGGATCACTAATACCGTTGTTTTGCGCAGAACAAACTGCACTAAACAAAAACAGGATGAATAAAATAAACCATTTCATTGGAACACCAATTTACCCGGATACTATTGCAGTAGCCGGGTTGATTTATAACTGTAGGTTAAATGTACTGAAAATGAATGGAGTGTGAAAAGATTTGGAATGTTGGATTTTCGATTTTACTGTCTTGAGCTTAATGTAGTTTAGTATTGCCATGCTTCTTATTATTACCTTTTTAATAATATTCACTAATTTGATCCCCGTAAATGAAAACCATAGACGACCTGCTACTGCTTGGTGATGCGCGCCTTTACCAGGTGTGCGAACCTGTTTTGCCCGAAGAACGGCACTTAGTAAAAGATTGGGTGGCCAATATGCACAACGTAATGCAGCAGATAAGGGAGCGTTACCATTTTGGGCGTGCCATTGCCGCTCCGCAATTAGGCATCATGAAAAGACTGATCTACATGAATATTGATGAGCCGGTGGTATTCATTAACCCCGAACTAAGCGGCTTGAGCGACGAAAAATTTGAACTTTGGGATGATTGTATGAGTTTCCCCAATCTGCTGGTAAAAGTGATGCGCCACCGGCAGATAACCGTTAATTACCTGGACGAAAACTGGCAGCCCCGCCAATGGCAAATGACGGATAGCCTGGCAGAACTACTGCAACACGAATACGACCACCTGGAGGGCATCCTGTGCACGATGAGGGCTGTAGATGAGAAGGCGTTTAAGTGGAGGATGTGATTAAAACATTACTAAAAGGTCGTATGCTGCGTGGAATACCATTAACACTTTAATATTCTGATACTTTTGGTAACACAAGGCAGATACTGCTCCAAAAAGAAAGGTAAAAATACATTCCGTCAGACTACCATAGCTAAGGTGCAACAACGAGAAAAGAAGTGAGGAAATGATAACCGGCCAATAACCAGTCTTAAACAATAAGCTTAAACGGGGTAATACGTATGCCCTCAAAAGAAGTTCTTCGGTAATACCTGCAGTAATACCAACAAATACGAGCATCGCCTTATTTTGCTTCAGAATTGATTTCCAATACTTTAACATCGTATAGTTATCATGAAAACCCAGCCGCGTGGGTATAGAAGAAATTACATGAGCAACATAAATGAGGGCAAATAAGGCCACTATGGCCACCACATAAAAAAATATATTCTGTTTTTTTTCCGGCCAAAGAAAAAAGGGTCTGCCCTCTACCTTCAGTGCATATTTATAAAGTAATGGAAGGGTGCCCCATATGATTATCCTTGAGAGAAATATCCGCCACAGCGGGTTCATGCTTTTTGATAACACCAATGTACCCATTATAGGGTAAAACAACAGGGCAATAGCTATCCCTGCAAT
>JAQBOK010000143.1 GCA_028288085.1 Mucilaginibacter sp. | reverse complement strand
GCATAGCTAACAGCGGTCTTAACCACTGGGGAATTGCTATTAAAAACGGCCAAAAGTTTGCGGGCTCTGTTTATTTGCGGGCCGGGGTATCGTCCGGCCCTGTCACGGTAACCTTGGAAAGCGCCGATGGGAAACAAACCTACGCCACATCGATAATTAAACGGGTTGATAAAATCTGGAGGCAATACAAATTCTCGCTGACGGCAAAAAAAACGGATACTAACTCCCGTTTTTCAATTTATTTATCCAAAAAGGGAAAAGTTTGGATAGATCAGGCAACTTTAGTGAACACCTCAAATAAAACTTTTAAAGGCGTGCCTGTCCGGGAGGACATTGGCAGCATGATGCAAAAACAAGGGCTAAATTTTTTACGATATGGTGGTTCAATGGTTAATGCTCCCGAATATAAATGGAAAAACATGACAGGTGAACGCGCTCAGCGTCCCCCATATAATGGACATTGGTACCCTTATACATCAAACGGCTTCGGTATAGAGGAATTTCTTCAGTTTTGCGAAGCAGCACATTTTGAGCCTGCCGTTGCTATAAATGTAGAAGATTCTTCCGACGATATTGCCAATATGGTCGAATACCTTACCGGGAAGGCGACATCAACCTGGGGGAGAAAAAGAGCCATTGCAGGCCATATACAACCCTACCAACTGCGCTATATCGAGATCGGTAACGAAGAGGTAATATGGGGGGATAAACCGGAAGACTATCAGCACTATGCTGATAGATTTAATACCCTATATAAGGCTATCCATGCAAAGAACCCTGATTTACAACTTATATGTGCAGCCTGGTGGCGACCCGAATCGTCAAATATGGAGTCGCTCTTTCATGCAGTAAATGGAAAAGCAGCTTTTTGGGATTTGCATGTAGATGCTGACCATGCAGATGCAGGAACTACTGTAGATAAAAGTTTACAGGATATGCAGACGCTATTCAAAAAATGGAATGCCGGCACCACTTTAAAATGCGCTATTTTTGAGGAGAATGGCGGGCTTCACAATATGCAGCGTGCACTTGGCCATGCTTCAATACTAAATGCGGTGCGCCGTCATGGCGATTTTGTTCTCACTTCGTGCCCGGCTAACGCCCTGCAGCCTTATTTACAAAATGATAATGACTGGGATCAAGGCCAAATCTTTTTTACACCAAACAGGGTGTGGGGCATGCCCCCTTTTTATGTTCAGCAAATGGCTTCTGAAAATCACCTTGCCCTTAATATAGGCGTGCAAATTTCCGGTCCGCTTGATGTTACAGCCACACGGTCTGAAGACGGAAGAACTATGATAATTCATGTAGTAAACAGCGGCGACTCTGAAATTAGCACCAATGTTACCTTAGACAATTTCTCGCACCGAAAAGCAGAGGTTAATACGCTCACGCTGGCAGGCAAACTATCAGATAAAAACACATTACATGAGCCCGAAAAAATAAAGCCTGTGAAAGGGTTATTGCATAGCGTTGGCGATACCATCAATTATAATTTTCCAGCGCACTCGTACACTATTTTAAGATTCAATAGATAGATTAAGCAATTCAGACTTGTTTTCTTTAACGGCCTGATTTTCTTCCCATCCTCAATAACAGTGTTCGATATATTTAACTGAGGAGTTACAAAATATTCAGGTTCACAAGGCATGAACACAGTGTACAAACTCGACCTACCTCACTCAACCTTACCCTTTTTCAATGTGATCACCGTAATTTCTGGCCAGATACCTATCCGCCCCTTAAATCCCAGGAAACCAAAACCCCTGTTTACATATAAATATCTCTCCTGCTTTTTATACTGGCCCGCCCATTGGGGATAAACATACTTTACCGGGCTCCATTGAAAACCAAATAGCTCAATACCAAACTGCATCCCATGTGTGTGCCCGGCCAACGTAAGGTCAATGTGTTTAGAATGTAGTAATGTTTTAGCTTCCCAATGCGAAGGATCATGCGACATCAGTATTTTAAATTCATCATCCGCTACGTTACCTGTTGCTTTCTCCAGGTCGCCATACTTATGAAAACCGCCCTTTCCCCAGTTTTCCACGCCGATCAAAGCTATTGCCTGGCCATCTTTTTTGATCTGAACAGATTGATCTAACAGTAATTTAAAACCTATCTCCTGGTGAACCTTTTTTAAACGACCCAGGTTGGCGTGTTTGGCCTCCTTACTTTCCCAGGTGGTATAATCCCCGTAATCATGATTGCCCAAAACCGAGAACTTGCCATAGGGTGCCTTCAGTTCAGAAAATAACGTTATCCATTGATCCATTTCCGAAGCTTTATTGTTCACCAGGTCGCCGGTGAATAAAAGAAGGTCGCTGTTTTGCTTGTTCACAAGGGCGACACCTTTTTCAACCCCGCTCCTGCTGGTAAAGCTGCCCGAATGTATATCCGATAGCTGCGTTATGGTAAACCCGTCAAAAGCCTCTGGCAGGTGGGCAAAATTAAGGGTAACCTTATGCACTTTATAGCGATGCCGGCCGCCGGTCATGCCGTAGAGCAAACCTAAAAATGGGATAGCAGCAATCACCAGCGCAAGTTCACTCACCCAAACAGAGCGTGGCGGAAAATGCCTGAAAAGCCTGGTAATATCCTCGATCAGCAGAACGGGGAAAGCAAATATCTTTGGCACCAGCGTAAGCAAGGTGAGCGCCATTAGCCAGGTGATCAGTTTTGCAGGCGAGCGCTTAGCTTTTCTCTGGCTCATCAAAAAGCCGAAACCAACAGCGATCAGCACATCTACGAGCCAATATCCTGATAAAATAAATTGATTATTAGTAAGCGTTTTAACGGCCTGGAAAAAATACATATCGGCAAGCACCCAGGCCAGCAAAATAAAGGGAAGTCTGTTTCTCATTAATTGGATAGACGATGCAGTGGCAAAAACATTTTAAATGATCAAAAAAACTGATTTTCAGATGATATTTAACAAATAAGGCTCGTCTGCCAGTAAATTAACATTTCTGCTTACCATTCTGTTTTCAATCAGTCTGGCCGCTCTTCCTTACTTGATAGATACCTTTCTGGCGAAAGGTCATCAGAAAGCCTTTAAAGAAACATGGGTAAAGCAATATGGGCAGACATTTAATTTGAGGTGATCAGGTACGACTGTTCGAAAGATTAAATTATCAAAATTTAAATCCCTCCCCGTGGGAGGGCTGAAGCCAACGTCATTAAATTAAGGAAATATGCGTTTCAACTAGCGCCGTCAGGTGCTAAACGTCGGTAGAAAACACATTTATCTTTTTAGCGTGCCATCGGTACGCAACATCGGGAAGTTCCGTACCGATGGCACGGCATTTCTACACACTTGTTTTTCTACCAACATTTAACCCCTATGGGGTCAGTCCTTAACTTAATGCTATTGGGGCGCCACTGGATGTGAAGTGCCGGGGTGGGGTTTAGTAAACTATTTTACCCCCTCCCTCAGGCATTTTGCAACGCTTCAATATCAAATTTTTTCATTTTCATAAAAGCCTGCACAACACGTTGCCTTTTTTCAGGATTTGACATCAGTTCACCTAATATGGCTGGCACTACCTGCCAGGATAACCCAAACTTGTCTTTACACCACCCGCACATACTTTCCTTACCACCGTCAGCAATAAGTTTGTACCAATAATGGTCAATTTCCTCCTGGTCTTTACAGGGAATCACAAAAGAGATGGCTTCGTTAAATTTAAAGTTAGGTCCTCCATTTAAGCCCATAAAAAATTGCCCGTTAAGTTCAAAATTTACAACCATTCCTGAATCATTGATTATTTTTGAATCAGGAAAAATTGTACAGTAAAAATCTGCCGCCGCCCTGGCTTGCCCGTCAAACCATAAACAAGGATACATTTGCTTTGTCATTCTATTTAATTTAAAATTGTCACTAAACTATTTCGTTGTTGCTTGCATTTTATTCAGTAAACCATCAACTGCTGTAACCCTGCCCTCCCGCATTTTGCAATAGGCGTTAACCAATCTGCTATTTCCTTCATTTTGTTTGGGTTGAAGTTATAATTAATTTCTCTGCCATATTGGGTTTGATTCAGCAATTCGCATTCATTTGAAATTTGTAATTGAATTTAAAACTGTTAAAATGGTAATTATAAAAATATCCCATCTGTATAATTGTAAAACACCCGGAGATTGAGAAGTGCTTTTATTTAGCATTAAGGAGCACAATCGTTCAACACTTCAATCTGAAAACAGAATTGGAAAAATAAAATCAGATATTAATTGAAAACATTTAAACATTTATTGTCTAAGCGTCTAAAATTACTTACTTTTGCATTATTAAAATTTTTCCTTTATGTCGGCGAGCATTTCTACCAAAGAAGATTTAATGCATCAACAGATTCTGGCGGTGGCTAAACGCCTGTTTCAGGTGTATGGCTTAGCTAAGGTGACGATGGATGATGTAGCTAAAGCAATCGGCAAAGGTCGGAGTTCACTTTATTACTACTATAAAAGTAAGGATGAAATTTTCGATGCGGTTGTTATGATAGAAATTCGTGAAATGCTGGCAGCGATGACCCGCGCGGTTGATGAGGCGTCCGGTAGTGAACAAAAGTTTCGTGCCTTCTTTCTCACCAAACTTGAGGTCCTTCGTGAAAAAAGAGCTTTTTTTAAGATGCTCGACGTAGGGATGGATGCTGATGCCTTATCTCATTTCCAAAAAACTAAGGTTGTTCATCATAATTTGATTATGCGGCAGGAAAGCACTTTGCTGGGACAGTTGCTCACGGATGGCATGAACAAAGGCGAACTGCGTAAAATGTCAGCTTCGGAGCTGGAGATGCTCATCCTGGTTCTGCTTAGCAGCCTGCGCGGATTAAAGCGCGAACTGGAATTGGAAGATTTTGAAAAGGTTGTGCCCGTAGTAGATATGTTTACCCGCATGGCTATGTACGGGCTGAAGCATTAAATTTTTTTTAACCCTGTTTCGACAAAATGACAAATATTGTCTAAAAGAAAAATATGAAGAACGAGCGAGCCGGACATACTTTCCGCGCATTCCGGGACCGAAACTATACTTTGTTTTTTGCCGGGCAGTCTGTTTCCCAAATCGGTACCTGGATGCAGCGGACGGCCATTATCTGGGTTATCTACTCGCTTACCCATTCTGCCGCCATGATTGGCCTTGCTATGTTTGCGCAGCAGTTCCCCTCTTTTTTACTGTCGTTGGTGGGGGGCGTAGTTGCCGATCGTTACAGCCGTTACCGGATATTGCTGATTACGCAAACCGCCTCCATGTTGCAGGCCATTTCGCTGTCAATCCTGGTATTGAGCGGTCACTATGTTATTTGGGAGATATTATCGCTGGGCGCCGTTTTAGGCATTATCAACGCCTTTGACGTCCCGGCCCGGCAGCCGATGGTGCACGAGATGGTCAACAATAAGGAAGATTTGGCTAATGCCATTTCGCTCAACTCCGCTATGGTAAACCTGGCCCGGCTGGTTGGCCCGGCTTTATCGGGTATTGTTCTGCAGCAATTTGGCGCCGGCGTTTGTTTTATCGTTAATGCCGTGAGCTTCCTGGCGGTTATCACATCACTGCTGCTGATGCATTTTGCCCCTTTTGTACCATCGGCTGTAAAGAAAAAAGTTACTGTTGAACTGGCCGAAGGCTTGCGCTATCTGAAACAAACCCGTGGTATTGCCACGCTTATTATCTTGCTGGCATGCCTCAGCTTGCTCATTTTACCTTATGATACCCTGATGCCGGTTTTTGCCAAAGTCATTTTTGAAGGCAATGCCGCTACGTATGGCTACGTTACCGGCACTATCGGGCTGGGTGCACTGGCCGGCACTTTTTTTCTGGCTTCAGCCAAAAGAGGCGCTGATCTCCGGAAGTTCCTGCTGAGCAGTATTGTGGTACTGGGCGCGGGACTAATACTATTTTCGCGCGTCACCTATTTCCCGCTTGCACTGCCGTTTGCCATTATAATCGGTTTGGGATCCATCATGCCCATGTCGGCCAGCATCACCATCATCCAAACGGAAGGCGCTGCCCACATGCGGGGTCGGGTCATGAGCTATGTGGCTATGGCCTATTTCGGCATGATGCCGCTGGGCAGTTTGCTGATTGGCGCCATCTCTCAGAAAATAGGCGCCCCGCTCACTATGCTTTGCCAGGGTATTCTGGCAGTACTAATCGCCGTTCTATTTGCCAGGCTATTGTATAAAGCACAGCCTGAACAACCCATTACAGAAACAACTCATTATTCATCAATAAAAAATTAACAATATGGAACAGCAAAATAACACCGCCCTTTTAGTTATGGACATGCAGGCGGGTGTAGTAGCCATGCTGCCAGACGCAGCAACTATCCTGAACAATATCGCCAAAGCTATTGCGAAAGCGCGCGATCAGAAAATTCCAGTTATCTACGTAGTGGTTGGTTTCCGGCAGGGGGCACCAGAACTCAGTCTGAACAATAAAACTTTCGCCGCCCATAAGGAACTATTCGCAAGCCTTAACATGGCTCAATTTATGACGGTTCATGAAGATTTGAAACCACAGGCTGATGAAGTTGTGGTTGCCAAACGGCGTGTAAGCGCATTTACCGGCAGCGATCTGGAAGTTATTTTACGAGCTTATGGCATTCAGCATTTGGTTCTGACCGGTATAGCTACCAGCGGAGTAGTTTTATCCACCTTGCGGGAAGCTGCCGACAAGGATTATCGCTTAACCGTACTGGCCGACTGCTGTGCAGACAGCGACGAGGAAGTGCACCGCGTACTAACCACCAAAGTTTTTCCGCGTCAGGCTGATGTGCTGACGGTTGAGGAATGGCCTATCGCGCAGTAATATAAGATTACGCCTAGTGCTTTGATGGTTTCTGTACAAGCATCAGGCATGTTTAAAAGCTGATTCTCCTGAGTCCTCACAAAAGGGCTCAGGAGAATCAGTTTCAATGCATTTAGATGAGAAAACACTTCATTCCCGGCTGTTCCCTTTAGATTCTCACTTATCTTCCAGGTTGTATTGCCGGGTTATGTAACGGAGTATCTCAGTAGCATCCTTCTTCAACTGGATATTGTCCCTCACCATTTCCTGGGTTACAACTCCTATCAATATCACATGTCCGCAGCTAATTGATTAAGATCGCCCAGGTAAGGTTTCGCATCTTTCTGGGTTACCCGCTTATTATTATTCATATCGTATCGCCTTTTAAAAAGTAATTTTAGTATTTTTGTTATATGGTGATTGAAAGAACAAATAACGAAATCATATTTCGCTTACCTGCCGATATCGATACTACCGGGTTTCAAAGGATAGTTAACTACCTTAAATATAAGGAAGCCATCAGAAAAAGTGAGGGCACAGAGGAACAGGCCAATAAACTGGCGGACGAATCCAAAAAGCGTTGGTGGGCCGAAAATAAAAGAAAGTTTATCAAGTGAAGTTAATAGTTGATACTAATATTGTATTTAGTACCCTATTAAATCCCCATTCTGCTATTGGGGAAATTTTAATGAATATACAGGATGAGTTTACATTTTTTGCACCTGAACTTCTTAAAGAAGAATTAAAAAGATATGCTCCAAAAATAGCAACTTATTCCAGGCTTGACTCAAAAACATTATTTGATATCGAAGAATTGGTATTATCGACTATAAATTTTGTTTCAGAAGAATCGATCAGTGCCCCATCATGGATTCAGGCTTTTGCCTTAACAAAAGATATTGATGAAGACGATACCCCATTTATAGCACTCGGGATTGAACTTAATGCAAAATTATGGACAGGCGATAAAGTACTATCCAAAGGGTTAGTCAAAAAAGGCGCTGACATTGTCATTACAACCGCTGATTTGAAGAAACTCATAAAATAAAGATTTCCATCGGTTTCTAAATTTATTTTGCCGTCTCAAAGGAAAGTACAGAGAATTGGTTTTCTGAGGGAGAGAAACATAAATAGTAAAGTTCTAAATTATCAAGCGTATAACCTGCACAAAGCGATGTTTGTAACTTTCATTCATATCTATTTCAGATACACATAAAGCTCACCCAATTTACCAAGAAATGTTCGCTACCTCCTTTTTTCAATTTCAAATTTTCGAAAGATGAATCACGTCAATCATTAATCTTTTTTTCTCAATTTCCCTTCAGGTTCTGTAAAAAACAAGTCTGAAATCACATGCTGCTTAGTTTTTCTTAATTTATTTTTAATTAATATATTATATATAATGGATAATATTATTTACAATATTAATTAATTATTAATTCATACATAAACTCAATTAATTAATATGCAACAAACATTTTTCTGTTTACGTAAAAGAGCCTGATCTGAATTCCTTTTTTTAACCAGATTTACTATAACAAGGGCCAGTAGCTTCAATAATATTAATGGGTACTTGTTTTATGTATATCAACTTCACAGGTATTGATAAATGAGAAAAAAATTTACTTTTAATAATCATATAAAACCCTTACTTATTGCCCTGTTATTAATATTTACAATAAACAGGGCAAATGCCGCTTTTACCATTAATTCTCCTGCAAACGGAACATATTATTCTATAGGAAATACTTTCAACCTTACTACAACGGGGCAGCCTGCGGGCACCAGCTATATCGATTTTTATAATAATGGCACCTATTTAATTACGGCCAACCCATCCACAACAACAATATTAATAACCGCCGTTACGCCCGGCACACATGTTTTAACAGGTAAGGCTTATAATTCTTCAGGTGTTTTCCTGGGTGTAACATCTAATTCCGAAACTACATATTTTTATCCCGCTGCACCTTTAACTACCAATAACTCGGGCTGCGGCGCCGGGCCTGTAACGCTTACAGCTTCACCCAGCGATTCTTTTACCGGCGGCACCTTTAACTGGTATACCGCTGCCTCTGGTGGAGTAGCTGTTCAAAGCAGTATCTCTACCACTTATACAACACCATCAATCAGCGCTGCAACCAATTACTATGTATCATACACCTATGGTGGGGTCGAAAGTTCTACGCGCACTTCGGTAACCGCAACAATAATTCCTAAACCTATTATATCTACAGCCCCCACAAGCCCGGCAACGGGTTTATATTTATCTTATCCGTTTAATGGTAATGCCAATGATGTTTCGGGCAATGCCAATAACGGCACGATACAGGGAGCCGCACCACTCACTACTGATCGTTACGGAGCCGCTAATAGCGCCTATAATTTTAACGGTTCCACCCAATATATATCCACCGCTACTTCGGTTGCGTCTCCCGGCCCGCAAACGTTTTCAATAAGCGTGTGGTTTAAAACTACTTCAGTATCCGGGGGAAGACTTGTCGGTTTTGGAGACGTGCAAGTGGGGGCATCCGTATCGTATGACCGGCATATTTATATGAACAATAGCGGGCAGCTTTATTTTGGAGCTTTCCCGGGTACTGCCAAAACTATAAATACGCCTGCAAGCTACAATGATGGCGGCTGGCATCATGCAGTAGCAACATTATCAGGCACAAATGGCTCAAAGCTTTATGTTGATGGCGCATTAATAATACAGGATGCCACCATGACAGCAGTGCAAAGTTACGCCGGATACTGGCGTGTAGGTTATGGCAACCTTGCCGGGTGGCCTTCTGCGCCGACAAGTTATTATTTTAACGGTTCATTAGATGATATAGCCGTATATAACAGTGAAATATCTGCATCGCAGGTTTATACCTTATACGGTGGCGGAAGCGCCCCGGTATGTACCGGTAATACAATAGCATTACAAGCAAATACCGTTGCTGGTGCAACTTATTCATGGACCGGACCTAACAGTTTTACCTCAGCCTTACAAAATCCCACTATTGCTAATGCTACCGCTGCCAAAGCAGGCACCTATATACTTACTGTAACAGGTTCAAATGGTTGTACATCATTGTTAAATGTAACCGCAGTGGTAAATGCACTGCCTGTGGCAACATTCACCGTAGCTCCATCTGTCAATGCAAGCACGAACACTTCCGTTACCTATACCGGCACCGATCCCGCCACATCAACTTATAGTTGGGATTTTGGAGGTGGCACCCCGGCAACCGGAACCGGGCAAGGCCCTTTTGCTGTTCAATGGGCAACGTCTGGCCCAAAGACCATAACGCTTACCATTACTAATTCAAGCGGCTGCGTTACTGTCTCTACGCAAAGTGTTACAGTAAATAGCGTATACTATGGCAACTATGCATTCAGCAAGCTGATCACCTTAAATAATGCATCTGTTGGTATGGTCGCTAACCAGGTTAATTTCCCGGTTCTCGTCAGCATACAGGATAACGCATTAATAATTAAAGGGGCCTGTAACGATGCTGTACAAATACCCAACGGACCAAACTATGATATGGCCTTTTTGGATCCCAGCTCGGGTACAGAATTAAACTACCAGATTGAAAGCTACAATCAAGCCACTGGTACACTGCTGGTTTGGGTAAAAATCCCCACGCTATATGCTGCAACAAACAATACTTTAACCTTTTATTTTGGAAGCCTCGCCCCTCCTGTAACACATAATACTGCATTTTTTAATGCTACCTGGGCAAGCGATTACCAGGCTGTATATCATTTTAATGAGGCAGCTTATACAGGTACGGTAAGTGATGGTACAGCTAATTTGCATACCGGTACTACCAGTGGTATGACATCAGCTGATCTGGTGGCAGGTAAAATTGGTAATGCCTATTCTTTTAATGGATCAAGCAAAGCAATAGCAGCAAATGCCGTAACAGTAACAGGCAATTTTACACTATCTGCCTGGGTATACCTCAATGCTACAAGTATAGATCAAAAAATAATGACCAATCAGGGTCCTACCGGAAGTAGTTCAGGTGGTTATAAATTAGGGATATATTCCAACAACATACCGGAACTTGAATCTGCGTCAGCAATAAACAGGGGATCAGGCACCAGTCCATCGGGATTAACTACGGGCACCTGGTATTATGTGCAGGGTGTATTCAATGGCATCTCACTTAGTACTTACGTAAATGGCGCTCAGTACAATATTTTAAGTACCTCAACTGCACCAACCGCAATAACCAACTTTTATATCGGTGTTGGCGAGGGCGGTAACTCGTACTATTTTAATGGAATAATTGATGAGCCTCGTGTTTCAAACGTGGCCAAATCAAGCGATTGGATAAAAGCTGAATATGCAGATCAAAATAACCCTGTTACTTTTACAAACAGTGCGGCTGCAGTAACAACAAATATAGCTAACGCCACGGTTATACCCGGTGCCTTAACTTATACCTGGACAGGCGCTACCAGCACCGATCCAACAGTTGCAACCAACTGGAATAATACTACTGCGGGCACAACCAACCAACTTCCCGCTTTAACGGGTATGGCTACATTGGTTATACCTACCGGGTTAACAAATTATCCATCGTTAACTGCAGATGCCAGTATTTATGGCCTTACTGTGGGCACAGGTGCTTCCCTCAATTTAAACGGCCACATCTTAAGTGTAGCCTGTAATATTTATAACACCAGCGCCGGTACCATTAACTGGAACAATAATACAGCTTCGGCAATAACCTGGAACGGGGCATTAGCCACCCAAACCTACAATGGCTCAACAACAGTTGCCACGGCCCAATTAGGCTCTATGACGATAAACAATTCTGCGGCGGGTACCGTAACAATCAATAGTGGTCCGCTTGACATTTATAATACGCTAACCTTAACAAAAGGCAACCTGGTTATCGGCGCATCGCCTGCTGCTTTAAATTTAAAAAGCACGGCAACACAAACAGCGTCGGTAGCCGCTATTCCCTCAATTTATGCAATTACAGGCAACGTAAATGTGGAACGTTACATCACAGGCGGGGCCGGTTACCGTGGCTACCGTTTATTGTCATCGCCGGTTTATACGGCTACAGTGAGCTCAAACAATGTATACAGCATCAATTACTTAAAAAACTCCATGTATCTTACCGGTACAAGCACCAGCGGAGGGTTTGATAATATCGTTGCCGCAAACCCTACCCTGTATTTATACCGCGAAAACCTGACGCCTTTATACACTACATTCTTAAACAGCAATTTTAAGGGGATCAATAAGATAAATAATGCGCCAGCCTATAGCTATGGTATGGATGATGCCAGTAACCCAACTATTAATGTTCCGGTGGGTAATGGCTATTTAAGCTTCTTCAGGGGCAACAGGGCCGCTACCACTTTTGCTGCCGAAACTGTTGTTAGTTATGTTCCGCAAGCAGTAACTTTAAGCACAAGCGGAACATTAAACCAGGGGGCTGTGACAGTAAAAAACTGGTTCACTCCGTTAATATCTACTTTGAGTTATACAGTTGCCAGCCCTATTGCGGTACGTGGATATAACCTGGTCGGCAATCCTTATGCAAGCTCTATTGACTGGGAAACTTATCAAACTACCACGTCTGCAACCGGTATTTATGCGCCAAGTGTAGGCCCCACCGTTTATGAACTTAACCCGATAACACATAACTATGATAGCTATCAAAAGGGCGGTGCATTTACAAATCACGGTAGCCGAACCATTGCAAGCGGACAAGGCTTTTTTGTAGTAGCTACCTGTACATGCGCAACTTTGACCTTTAACGAGTCGGCAAAAGTGACTACTCAGAATACCGGACTTAACCTGTTTATGGGAAAGCCGGACAATAACACGGCCGACAGCCAGTATTTACGCTTACAGTTAGCAAAAGATTCTATTAATACAGACGATATCCTGGTGCGTTTTAATAGCAGCGCTAAAACAGAATTTGATATAAACTTTGATGCAAACTATAAACAAGGATCTGGAGCTGTTAGCTTGTCAAGTCTGTCAAGTGATCATATTCCGCTTGCCATTAATGTTCAGCCCCTGCCTAAACAAAGTGAAGCAATTAGACTAAGTATAAATACAACAGCCGACGGCATTTATCAGTTAAATATGAAACAACTAATTGGTATACCCCAGCTTTTTGATATCTGGTTGATGGATGCATATAAAAAAGACTCGCTTGACATGCGCCACAACCCCACATACAGCTTTAATCTGTTAAAAAGTGACACCAACACCTTTGGAATAAAACGCTTCAGCCTGGTTATCCGTCAGAACCCTGCTTACGCCTATCGCCTGTTAGATTTCACAGCAACCAAGGTAGCAACCGTTACACAGGTGCAAATAGTTTGGAAAACAGAGCATGAGCAAAATTATACCAATTTCACAGTAGAACGCAGCACCGATAACGGAGCTACTTTTAATGTGATCGGTGGACTGCTGGGGAGCGCTCAGAGTGTTTATAGTTTAATAGATAAAAACCCAATTGCCGGCCAAAATCTTTATCGGCTAAAACAGGAAGATATTAATAACACCATTACTTATTCAAATGTGGTGCCGGTGCTTTATTCAGATCTAAGTAACACTGTGGTCGGTAATAAGCTGAGTGTTTATCCTAACCCGGCAAGCAATCTTCTTAATTTAAATATCACTGCAAAATCACAGGAAGCAACTTCATACAATATTACAATTACCAATAGTTTAGGCATGCCTGTAAAGCAGGCTACATCAGCACAAACCTTGTGGCAAACTGGTATTGGTAATTTGCTTCCCGGAACTTATGTGATCCAGGTGGTTAATAATAAAGACAAAACCATGGTCGGAAAAACAAAATTTGTGAAGCAATAAAATATCCCGTAAGGAAACAATAAAATTGCCCCATAATATTTCAAACACCACCACTATTATAAATAAAAGCCTTTTTTGCTACCTGGATTTCTTTTACCCCTCAAAGGAAAGTACAGAGAAGTGATTTTTGTAGGAAAAGTAGAATAAATAGCAAAAGCACTAAATCAGCAAACGTATAACCTGCACAAAGCGACGTTTGTACCTTTCATCCATATCTGTTATAGTAACACCGTGTTCTTTACCTGATGTGGAATGAATAAATTTAAGTTCGCCGTTTGAGTTGCAATATACAATGCCTACGTGGCCAATTTTGCGGGTATGTTTTTTGGTACCTGTAAATAAAATAATATCGCCGGGCTGTGCATCCTCCAATTTTACTTTTTTGCCGATACTAATAAAATCACGGGAAGAGCGTGGTACATTAAAATAAAATTTTTTGAAAACATAACTTACAAATCCCGAGCAATCAAAGCCCAGCAATGGGTCCGACGATTTTGAACGATAACGGGTTCCTATAAAAGATTGGGCAAAATCCAAGACACTGTCTGCTGAAACACTATCCGCATGTAAATAGCTCTCCGCTGGTTTTATTTTATGGGCTGATTTAAATTTACGCGCATGCGCCGTGCAAAATAGCGTTGTGGCAAAAACTACAAATATAACCAGGGCTAAACGTTTGCTCATGTTGATGGAGCAATCTAGAAAATTAAGTTAATAACCAAAAAGAACAGATCGGATTTATTTATGAACATCGCGGTGCGTGAATTTTAGCCACTGCACAATTACTAAGAACAGACAGCCTGCATGATATGATCTCTAAATAAATTAATGCCCACTGTACAGCTTTCCCCTAACAACTTCACAACTCCTGCCTACCGGCAGGCGGGCACAACTCACAACTCATTCGCTCCGCAAACTCTTAACCGGGTTGGCCAGGGCAGCCATTATTGCTTTATAGCCCACAGTGATCCACGCAATGGCTACCGACACTACAATTGCAAGTATAAATATGCCCGGGCCCATGGATATTTTGTAGGTGTAATCCTGTAACCACCAGTGCATAAAGAACCAGCCTATAGGTGCCGAAATACCAAAAGCAATTATAATGAGCAGCGTAAATTCCTTTGAGAAAAGGTAAACTATGCTGCCTACTGAGGCGCCAAGGGTTTTGCGGATACCAACTTCTTTGGTGCGTTGAACTGCCATAAATGAAACTAATCCATAAAGGCCCAAACAGGATATAAAAATGGCTATGCCCGCAAAAATCTTGTACAACTGTGATAATTGATCCTCGCTCTTGTAAAAGTTAGCTATTTTCTCATCCAAAAACTGGTACTCATATATCCCGTCAGGAAACGTGCTGTTCCACAATTTTTCAACCGATGCCAGCGTCTGGTTAATGTTTGTGGGTTCCAGCTTTATGTTAATTTTCTGATATACATCCTTCCATGAACTCATTAAAACGGGCTGAATGGCGTTTTTGAGCGAGCTGATATTAAAATCTTTTACCACGCCTACAATTTGGGCATATTTCTTTTTATCGTCCCACAATTTAATATACTTGCCAATCGCATCTTTCGGATTGGTAACACCCAGTTTTTTTACTAATGTTTCATTAACAACATACCCGTGTATAGTATCACCTTTAGAATAGGGATGCCCGGCAACAAACTGGAGCTTATACAAATTAAAATATTCCGCATCGGCCCATTTTAACTGGGCGCTGAAATTTGTTTGCTTAGGCGCATTATTGTATTTAAAATCACTGCCCCACCCGTTATTATCCGATGGACTTGCAAAACTATAACTCACATCATTGATACCAGGCAACAGTAAAAGCTGATCGTGCAACGTATTTAATTTGATTCTGTTGACGCTATCTCCGGGAAAAGGGACAGTAATTATAGCGTCCTTATCAAACCCCAACGATTTATTCTTAAAATAATCCATTTGATGGATGATAACCAATGTCCCGATTACCAACACCTGCGCTATGCAAAATTGAAGCACAACCAATGCCCGCCTCAGCGATATTCCGCTTGTACGCGCTGATACTATCTTATTTTTAAGGGCGGCAATCGGGTTGAAACCGGATAAAACCATAGCCGGGTAAAATCCCGAAAGAAGTGTTACACAGATGACAACTCCCAATAAAAACAATAGCAATACCGGATCGGCAATAAATGCGCTGTCTAATTGTATTTCCAGTAATTTGTTTAACATCGGCAACGCAATTTCAGCCAAAAGAATAGCTAATATTACTGCAAATAGGGTAATGATAAGTGTTTCACTAATAAATTGAAGTATCAATTGATTACGGTTGCTACCCAACACTTTCCGAATTCCTACTTCTTTAGAACGGTTTACTGCTTGCGCGGTGGCCAGGTTTATAAAATTAACGCAGGCAATTATCAAAAGAAATAAACCGATGAGGCTTATAGCTTTAATTAACTGTTTACTAAATGGGTGATTGCTAAAAACGCCAACTTCGGTATTATAATGCATGTCACCCAAAGCCTGCAGTTGAAAGCCATCCTTCACATAATCAGCCGGTTTGTGTTTTTTGACAAAGGCTTTTAGGTTTTGATTAAACTGGCCCGCATTCATATTATTTGGTAAAACAACAAAACAGCTGTGGTCGCCAAAGGTGCTTACCCAATCATGTATATTCCCATAAAAATCACTTCCTTTTACATTTACACTTGCATATGAAATTACCAGTTTGAGCGGAAAATCGGTGTTGGCGGGCGTGTTTTTCAATATACCGGTAACTTTCAAATCAGTTTTGTTTTCATACCTGATGATTTTTCCCATAGCCCCATGCCAGTCACCAAAAAACTTATCAGCTTCGTCTTGGGTCAGCACCACTGTATTTGGGTCAGATAATGCTGTTTTTTTATCTCCGGCAAGCCAGCCAAAATCAAAAATGTTAAAGAATTGGGGCTCCGCATAATAAGCCTCATCTTCTTTGAATTTTTTTACGGGCTCGCCTCTACTGCTATTTCCAATGCTATAATGGCTCCCATCATTTTGAAATATTGCGGCCACATCCTTTAACTGAGGAAAATCGATCCGAAGGCCTTCAGCTATCGGTAGCGGAGTACCACTGCTTAGGTGTATACCATCGGGATTTGAAAACGCAGTGACAACCCGATAAATACGATCCTTTTTCGAGTGGAAATTATCAAAGCTCGTCTCAAAATGAACGATCAGGAAAATAAGCAGGCAGGCTGCTATTCCAATTGCTAAACCAATAACATTAATGGCCGCGTAGCTTTTATTTCTAAGCAAATTGCGCCAGGCAGTTTTGATGTAATTTCGTATCATGATTTTCTAATTTCTAATTTCTAAATCTTAAATAGCTGCAACAACTCCTGCCTACCGGCAGGCAGGCACAACTCACCAGTCACAACTCACAACTCCTGCCGCAGGCAGGCACAACTCATTCGCTTCTCAAACTATTTACCGGGTTGGCAATTGCCGCTTTAATGGCCTGGAAACTAACTGTTGCCAGTGCGATTATTGCTACAAAAATTGCGGCAAATAAAAATATCCAGGTACTCATGGCAATCCTGTAAGGGTAATTCTGCAACCATTTATTCATAGCCCACCATGCGGTTGGCGTAGCTATTACTGCAGAAACCATCACCAGTTTCAAAAAATCAGTAGACAGTTTTTTAACAATACCCTGCACAGATGCTCCGAGTACTTTGCGGATGCCGATCTCCTTTTTGCGCTTCTCCGCAGAAAGCGTTGCAAGGCCAAAAAGACCAATGCACGAAATAAAAATGGTCAGCATAGCGCCGAATGTCACTATCTGCCTCCACTTGGCTTCCTTGTCATATTGCTCTGCATTCTTAGCATCCTTAAAACTGTACTGGTACGGTATATATGGGTATAGTTTTTTAAATTCTCTTTCAATATGGTTTAGCGATTCTGCTTTATTGCTGTCTTTTATTTTAATAAAAACGTTCCCATACGGATATTGGGGGTTCATGGAATACAGCATTGGCGGCGTTTTTTCCGTTAGCGATAAGAAGTGATAATCCTTTACAATGCCTATCACTGTGTACTTTTTCTTATTGTAAAAAAAATCAACAACCTCTCCTATCGGTTTTTTCCAGCCAGCCTGTTTTACAAAGGATTCATTAACCAATACCGAAGTTCCGCTATCAGAAACCATGCTCTTTGAAAAATTCCTTCCTTTCACCATTTGTACCTCAAACAACGGAAGGTAATCTTCATCAATGTGCTTCATATCAAATTGTATTTTTTGTTCGCCATTGACGTGGGCGCTTGTTCCCCATCTGCCACCTTGATCAGCAGTTACAGATTTAATGGAGGGGTCGTTTAACAGTTCTGTTTTAAATAAGGCCAGTTTTTGCTTATCAAGCCCCCATGAGTTGATAGAAACTACATTTTTATCATTATACCCAAGATCAAAATGCATTAAATAATTAAACTGGGAATATATGGTTATAGTAGATATAATGAGAAATGTAGATAAGGTAAACTGCAATACTACCAACCCCTTTGATAAATAATTTTTACCGGCAAATTGCTGACGGTTATATAACGACTGAACTGGGTTAAAACCCGAAAGAACTAAAGCGGGATAAAATCCGGCTAAAAGTCCTGTCAGCAAAAATATGCCCACGTATCCCGCAATAAGTTGTACGCTTAGCAAATATGAAAACGATAGCGCCTTGTTGGCAAGAGAGTTAAAATAAGGCAATACAACTATCACCAAAATAATGCCCAACACAAACGCGGCAAAACTAAGGATAAAAGATTCGCCCAAAAATTGCGCGATTAATTGACTCCGCTGGCCGCCAACTACCTTTCTTATACCTATTTCTTTAGCCCTTTTGATAGAGCGGGCAACAGTAAGGTTTACAAAATTGATGCAGGCAATAACCAAAATAAACAAAGCTATCCCTGTCAAAATATAGGAGTATACCGGACTACTGGCATCCGTTAACCCATTATCAGCCGGATAATCGGTACTGGTGTGCATTTGAAGCAGGGGCTGCAATCCAAAAGTTACCTTATCATCAAAACCATTTTTTTGTTCATCTTTTATTTGATCTGCCGCGTCTGCTGCAAATACTTTTGCCATTTTCCCTTCAAGTGTTTTAATATTTGTACCGGGTTTTACAACAAAAAATGTATTGAGAAAGAAATTAAGCCAATGCGTATCATTATTCAATGATATGTTAAACTTCATAGGCAACAGCATCTTCACTTTAATGGATGAGTTTTGTGGCGATTTTTTCATCACTGCCGATACAGTAAATGGCTGAAATTTGTCATTCACTTTAAGGTCAAGCACCTGCCCTACTGCATCTTTTTTCCCGAAGTACTTTTCTGCCACTTCTTCAGAAAGAACAACTGAGTGGATATCCCTTAGTGCCGTTTTAGGGTTACCCTCAATCAGCGGAAAAGTAAAAACAGAAAAGAAATTATCATCTGCGTAATAAGCGGTTTGGTCAAAAACCTCGGAGCCCCTTTTTATTGTAAAATCAGCATCCTGTATTCTTACAAAGTCTTCTATTTCGGGTATTTGCCGTTTAAAACCCGGACCATGCATCTGGCCTGTGCTTGATATTTTATGTACCTCTCCGGTGGGAGTTTTAAAATCAGCGGTCAGGTGATATATATTATCTTTTTTAACATTAAAGCGGTCATAACTAAGCTCATCCATTGTATACAAAAAGATGAGCATACAGCAGGCAAGCCCAACACTAAGACCCACTATGTTAATAACTGAGAAAGCCTTGTTCCGCCAAAGGTTTCTGAATGCAGTTTTGAAGTAATTCCTTATCATGGCTCTTTAATTTTAAAATCTTTTTTTCTAAGCATCTAATCACAACCCCTGCCTACCGACAGACAGACACAACTCACAACTCACAACTCACAACTCACAACTCACAACTCCTGCCTACCGACAGACAGGCACAACTCACAACTCACAACTCATTCACTCCTCAAACTCTTCACCGGGTTAGCTAAAGCTGCCTTTATTGCCTGAAAGCTAATCGTCAACAGGGTGATAATAATTGCCACACCCCCCGACACGATAAACACACCAGGCCCTATGCTGATTCGGTAATCATATTTTTGCAGCCAATTACTCAGAAAATACAAGGCAACAGGCGTAGCGATAAGGCAGCTTATCACTACCAATACAATAAAATCTTTGGATAATAGCAACCATACCTGTGTAATGGATGCCCCCAAAACCTTGCGGATTCCAATCTCCTTGGTACGTTGTTCCGCCACATAAGCTGCCAAACCGAATAAGCCCAGGCAGGATATAAAAATCGCCAGTCCTGCAAATACCCCGGCGAGCTTGCCTACCAATAGTTCCAGGTTAAATTTGTGGTTATACTCCTCGTCAACAAACTGGTAGATGTAGGGATAAGCCGGGTTATACGTATTGAAAATTTTGGTGATCTTGTCAATGGCATCATGGGTTTTAACATTAGCTGCCAAACGGTAGATGACATAGTTGCCGCCGC
>JAQBOK010000129.1 GCA_028288085.1 Mucilaginibacter sp. | reverse complement strand
CATTACTTTAGCCAATATTAACTGGCGCCACCAAAAAGGATTTATTCAACCATATTTAACTGTAGGTGGTGGTTACATGGGCTATAAACCGGTATTAACTTCAGCGGACGGAACAGTAGCTAATTTTAAGACCGATAATAGTGGACAGGTTAAGGAATTTTTTATCCCTGTAGGGTTAGGTTTGAAGTTTGATCTTGCACCAGGTGTAAATTTAGACCTCGGTTACCAGGTGAACTTTGTTAATTCAGATAACGTGGATGGTTACAATTATGGTACAACTAACGACCGCTTCTCTTACGCCCATATCGGTTTGGAATTTGCTTTGGGCAGCCGTTCAAAACCACAACTGGCTACACATAACCCGGTGGCATCCATGCGGACTGAATATTTAACACAGGAGCAATTGCTGCAAAACTCATTGCAGGCACAGCAAACACAAATTGATGCTGAAAAAGCCAAAAATGACCAGTTAAGAAATGATCTTAATGCCACTAATGCCAATTTAGCCAAATTTACGGTTGATAGTGATGGTGATGGTGTTCCAGACTTTTTTGATAAATGCCCTAATACACCAACAGGAACCCAGGTGGATGGCTCAGGATGTCCGTTGCCAGTAAACAAACCTGTAAAAGTTTATGTAACAGAAGAAGATCGTAAGGTTGTTAAAGAAGCGATCAAAAACCTTGAATTCGATTTTGGCAAGGCAACTATTCGTGATCATTCATTACCAAGTTTGGATAAAGTAGCCGAGTTATTGGTTAATAAAAACTTTAGCTTAAAACTAGCCGGACATACTGATAATGTAGGTTCTGATGATGCTAATATGAAATTATCAAAAGATCGTGCTGAATCTATTAAAGCTTATTTGGTAAGCAAAGGCGCCAATGCATCACGTATTGAGGCTACCGGTTACGGCAAAAATCAACCAATTGCAAGTAATAAAACTGCAAAAGGGCGACAGATCAACCGTCGTGTTGAATTTACTTTATTTTAATCGACAATAATTAAAAACAGAAAGCCGCTCAATTTTTGAGCGGCTTTCTGTTTTTGTATAGTTTTGTATTTCTTACGGGCCTTCAAAAAATTCAGCCAAAGGGCCAAAATAAGAGTTATCCCATCCTTCGGCAAAACTATCATAATCCTTATCGGGAATATTGGTATGCCTTACCTCCGCCGATGTAGTATTGTTTTTTGCCGGGTGCAGTTTAATAGTTACAACAGACATTTCTGGCTGCCCATCGAAGTACCATTGTTGTACTATTTTCTTTCCTTCCTCAAATTCAAGGTTTTTACCCACTATACTGGCATCCCACATGGAGAATTCCGACCCCGGTTCAGTACTCATTACTGCTTCATCACCTGTCCATAATTCAATGGTTAGGGGATTAGTCAATGCGATATATACCTCTTCTGGCGTAGCGGGTATATCGTAGTATTTTTTAAAATCTTTCACGGGTGCAATTTAGCACATATACATTAATTAACAGGACCTATTGGTAAAACAGTTTTACCATACACTTCGTTCAATAAATTAGCTACACCGGCATATATGGCTGATAATCCGCATATTATACCTTCATATCCCGCAAGGTGTTTAATAGAAGCATTCCCGGTAGCATCACCTGCGGCGAGTAATATGAACAGAATGGTTAATGATGCGAAGACAAATTGCAGTGCTTTATTTAATCTTAATGTGCCAAAAAACAGGCAAAAAGTAAACAAGCCCCAGATACCGAGGTAAGCTGCCATTGCGGTATCAGACGCCGGGGCCATCCATCCTAATTTAGGCATAACGATTAGCCCGACCAGCGAAAGCCAGAAAAAGCCATAAGAAGTGAAAGCTGTTAGTCCGAATGTGTTGTTTTTGCGGGCTTCAATAATACCGGCAATTACCTGGGCCAGGCCGCCATAAAAAATGCCCATAGCCAGTATCATTGAATTAAGTTCAAAAAAACCGGCGTTGTGGAAATTTAGCAAAACGGTGGTCATACCAAATGCACACAGGCCCAACGGCGCGGGATTGGCAGTTCCATCCTTAGAGGGAAGAGGTGTTGTAGGGATCATAATGATTAGGGTTTTATTAGTTTATGATGCAATATACTAAATGATTACGCTGATTGATAGAATGATTTCATCGATTATTTATACTAATTTATCATTTGAATTTGAGCTTTTTGCTTCCAGCTTTTACCTTACCTTTATGCTTTTAGCTTCATAACTATGCAAAAACTTGTATTAATACGCCACGGCGAAAGTATTTGGAACAAAGAAAACCGTTTTACAGGGTGGACTGATGTAGATCTTTCGGAAGAAGGGTATGCGCAGGCCAAGCGTGCAGGGGAACTGCTCAAAAAGGATGGCTATATGTTTGACATCGGCTTTAGCTCGGTTTTAAAACGTTCCATAAAAACATTACATATTGTTTTGGAAGAAATGGACCTGTTATGGATACCAGTGCAAAAATCGTGGCGGTTAAATGAACGCTTTTATGGGGCTTTGCAGGGATTAAATAAGGATGAGATCGTAGCTCAATATGGAGAAGAACAGGTGCACAAATGGCGTCGCGACCCACATGAGTTGCCTCCGGCAATTACTAAAGAAGATGAACGTTTCCCCGGGCATGATATCCGTTATAAAGACTTGACCGACCGCGAGTTGCCGCTTACCGAAAATTTAGCCGAAACCATGGACCGTGTAGTGCCATTTTGGTCTGAAATGATAGTACACGCCATGCGAAGAAATCAAAAGGTGATC
>JAQBOK010000124.1 GCA_028288085.1 Mucilaginibacter sp. | reverse complement strand
CTTGCATTTGGCAAAAAAAATTAACGCTAATGTCATCCTGCATCATTTTAGCCGATTACAGGTTACCAGGCAAATTCAGGTAGTTGATGGTTTCACAGGCGACGAGGACGAGGAATCAAGAATGATAAGCCTCTCCGCCAACTACAAATGGATACCTTTGCTCATAAACTTTCCAACAAGCTTTCCGGCGGTCAGCAACAAAGGGTTGCCATAGCAAGGGCGCTCATCAACGACCCTGCCATTATAATGGCCGATGAACCGACCGGCAATTTGGACAGCATACTATACTCACCGTTATGCATGACCTTGACTTCGCAAAAAATGCCGATCGAATAATTGAAATGGTGGATGGAAAGATCAAACAAAGCGATTGACCGCCTGCTAAATCATAATTTCACTTAGCTTACTTTCGGAAGCTGTCAACTCCTCATACAATTCAATTAATATGTTTGATGTGAGGTCTGGCAACTCTGAAAAAAGGTTTTTATAATAATTGATACCTTGTTGTAATTGCGCCTTAAAACCATCCAGGTGTTTTCTTTTTTTATCATTCAGGTCTTTTAGATTCAGATGGATATCTTTTTGCAAGTAATCAATATAAAGGTTAAGCTCCTTAATAAAAATATGAGGGCGTTTCATCCGTTCCAGCAGGTCAATTTTACCATAGATATGTTTTACCATTTCATCTAATGAATATACCCCGCTGAAATAAGCGAGGTTCGGCCCTGGGCATATGGCAACAGCCCTATTTTCTTTAGGCTTGGTTATTTCGTATTTAATATAAGCCGATGAACATAGGCCTTCGCAAAGACAAATTTTCTCAGTTACTTTACTTTCCTGTTGCCGGTACTCATCTTCTGGCAATTGCAATAACTTCAGTTGTTTTATCTTTAAATGCTGGTATTCCCGGGAAGCAGTACAAATTGGTTGCTCGGTAAACTCGGTATTTGACACCAGGTATTTTTTTATACAGGGGCTTCCGGGCCTGCCTTTTTCGAGGCGGCTTATTCTTTGTTTTTCGCTGCTGCTGTTTTTGAAATTATTAAAAAGAATACCCAGTGGTGACGCCCCGCTCAGATAAAAATCTTCTTCGCCGGCATTTGTCAATTGCTTCAGGGTTTCATCATCCACATTGGTTACTTCGGGTACCAGCAGGAAGGGACTGCCCCAACCGGTAGCGTCCAGTTCATAATAGTCCAAAAGGAAGTTATTTTCGTCAGATGTTCCTATTCCGCCTTGTGCGCTGATACGCTGTAATGGAGTTGAACTATTGATGATATCCTTTGTCGCTAAAGCAGCATTATACATCAGCAAAAGCTCATCAAACATGCCGGATCTTTTTAACTTAAATTCTTCTAATATAGGCCCGAGTAAATAGCCTTCTGTCGCAAAGGCGTGACCTCCGCAGTTCAACCCCGATTCCACACGAAACTCAGAAACCCACAAACCTTTTTTAGCCAGGAATTTTGCCTGGATAAAGGCAGAGCGAAAATCGCTCACTTTAAGAATGATCTTCTTTTTTAGTTTCCCATATTCATCCGGAAAAAAATCTTTAAATGTTTCCAGGTAACTATAAAGCCGGGGGTTCATACCTGCG
The DNA here is from genome assembly GCA_028288085.1 of Mucilaginibacter sp. GTDB lineage: Bacteria > Bacteroidota > Bacteroidia > Sphingobacteriales > Sphingobacteriaceae > Mucilaginibacter. The sequence goes on along the minus strand of JAQBOK010000124.1, from coordinate 38,317 downwards.
GAAAGGACAACAGATCCTTCAAGTTTGCTTTCGGCAAACGCCCTCAGCGCGGTCATCGCATCTGTATTTGAATCGCCCATGTACTCGCCTTCGGCGGTAAAATTCATCTTATCAACCTTTGACATGATATTTACGTCGATTGAACCCTTAGTCATTAGCTGACGTAATATATTCTCGAAAATGTGCTTACGCTCGTTATCCGGGTACTCTGTCATCAAATCATAACCTTGTTTCAATTGAGATGCCTCCGGCAATAACTCAAAGTAACGGCATAGATCACTTCCTGCTTCAAATGGCTGGTTCTTTAATTGTTCAAATTGTTCATTGACCGTTTCATCCACCATGTTTAAATAAGCGGTAATTCGTTTTTGCCGGCAATCTTCCGTTCCTTTTGCAATAGGAATAAAATGTTTATTATTCTTTTGGTGATGAAATTCCCGCATCCGCTCGATCAGGTCATCATCTACAATGGACATGACCGATGAAATGCCATAGCGCGCTACTTTAAGTGGCGTATCAATAGAAAACCCTAATCCCAGGACGGGAATATGAAATGTGTGACTCATTGTATTTATTTTTTTAGAAATTTTTATTTAAATTATAGGAAAATGATCATGTTTACTATTTGATCATATCGCTGTTCTCATGATGTTTTCCAATTTTATTGTTTTTGGAAACAGTATATTATTCTCCAGGTGCAGATGGAAGTCCAGGTCGTCTTCAAATTCTTTTAGCATTTTGAAAAGCAGATTATGAGAATAGGAACTATATGGTGGTACCTGATAGCCGTTTGTTAATGCTCTGATGTTTTGAATCCTATCATAGGCTTTTTTATTTTCAGCCTGCATTATAGAGATAGGGACTATAACACTTTTGAAATTCTCCTCTTGTATGTTTTTGCCTTTTTTGAAAGCTTCAGAAAGGGCTATAATAGATGGAAAAAGAATTTGTTCTTCATTCGCTAAATTGAGTGTTAATAATTTTAAGGTATTTGAAAAGATTTCAGACACGCGAACAAGCCCGGGATATTTTTCACCGTTTATCTTCGCTACCTTTTGCGATAGTTCTTCAATAAAGGGTGTGTTGGTTTTAATATATTGGTGATGAAGCTCGATCAGAAATTTACATAAGGAACCAACTTCCCAATCCAGAAAATTCATTTCTGGAATTTCCGTTGATTTTTTGACGCTGGCAAGCTGCTTTGCTATATCTTCAGGTCGCAGACCATTTTTATTGCAGATTTCCCGGATCGTTTTCCTGCCTTCACAGGCGAAATTAATTCCCATTTGTTTAAAAACTGCAGCTTTGCTGCTGTCTTTAGCTACAATCTCCCCAACAGTTTCTTCTCTTTCTCCTTTTCGTCTGGTGATTTTAACCTTCCATTCTTTTGGACCACTGTGAAGATAATCCCAATAAAGTGTTTGTCCCTTTTCAGCTAACAATTGATAGTAAAGTGGTTTAGGGTCATGATCATAGTGGATAATGAAAAAATTCCCTGGTTTTAAATTATCAAATTTTTTAAAAATAACCCCTCGTCTTAAATGGGTTTCAATTAAAGTAACATCAAGAATGTCTGTTATCTCCATTTATTGCGGATAAAAAACAAAGATATCCCTGGAAAGGAATAGAATAAATGACGAAGATCACTGTTTAGCGAATTTTTATATAAGCGGGTTACTAAAAAATGCTATTCCGCGCCAGTAATTAATGACGAAGGTCACTTTTTCAGGAAATAACGGTCATTCTTTAAGCAATGCTGAAGTGTCATTTTTGAAGAATGATTGAAAGCGCAATTGTTAAAAAAACGTTATGCTACCATTGTGGGGATGAATGCATGACGGAACAATATGCTGTGGAGGATAAACAGTTTTGCTGTCATGGCTGCCAAACTGTTTATCAAGTATTGTCAGAAAACAAACTTTGCAGCTATTATAATTATAATGTCCATCCCGGAGCGACCCGTAGCCGCATTGACAAACGTTTTGATTATTTAAACGAACCGTCAATAGTAAGCGAACTGATCGATTACAAAGATGACCGGGTTACCATTGTCACATTTTATATTCCTCACATTCATTGCAGCTCTTGCCTTTGGTTGCTTGAGCAGTTGAACAGGATCAACCCTGCCATCCATTACTGCCGGGTAGATTTTTTGAAGAAACAGCTGAATATCCGGTTTGATCATCAAAAACTAAGCCTGCAGCAGTTGGTAGAACTCTTATATGATATTGGCTATGAGCCCCTAATCAGCCTGCAAGACATTATTAAAAAACAAAATTCAGCAGTTAAGGATAATCTCGTTTCAAAAATCGCAGTAGCCGGATTTTGTTTTGGCAACGTGATGCTGCTGAGTTTTCCGGAATATTTTGGGATTACTTCATATGAACACTCCTTTAAATACTTCTTTGGTATCCTAAATGTTTTAATCTGTATCCCCGTGGTGCTTTATAGCGGGTGGGGGTACTTTGTATCAGCTTGGCAAAACCTGCGCAATAGGGTATTGAATATTGATTTTCCCCTGGCATTGGGTATTGCAGTTTTATTCATCCGCAGTGTTACCGAAGTGCTTACCAGGAGTGGTGCGGGATTTGCCGACACGCTTTGCGGGCTGGTCTTTTTCCTGCTGGTAGGTAAATTTGTTCAGAAAAAAACGTACCATCATATTTCGTTTGAACGCGATTACCGTTCGTTTTTCCCTGTCGCGGTCCATATTCTTGATAATGGTATGGAAAAACCAATACCATTATCCCAATTACACATTCATCACCGGATGGTGATCCGTCATAATGAGATCATTCCGGCCGACGCCATACTTTTAAAAGGCAATGCCCTTGTTGATTTTAGCTTTGTAACCGGTGAAGCTGTTCCGGTTAGCAAAACCCTGGGCGAGATCATTTATGCCGGTGGGCGTCAAACCGGCGAAGCTATTGAACTGGAAGTAGTGAAACCGGTGTCGCAGAGCTATCTCACCCAGCTTTGGAACAACGAGGCCTTTATCCGCAAACAGGATAACCGGATGCAAACCTTTAATGAAAAGGTAAGCAAGTATTTCACCATAGTCCTGTTACTTATCGCGTTCTCATCCTTGTTTTTTTGGCTGCCAACAGACTATAAAAGAGGGTTTGCAGCCTTCACAGCGGTATTAATCGTAGCCTGCCCCTGTGCTTTGGCTTTAAGTACGCCTTTTACCATGTCTGCAGCGCTCAGCGTTTTCGATCGTAACCTCTTCTATCTGAAAAATACGGCTGTGGTGGAACAATTGGCCAGTATAGATACCATAGTCTTTGATAAAACGGGCACCATCACCACGGGGGATAACAGTTGTGTTAAAATTGAGGCCAGCCTGACGGAGGGACAAAAGCAATTGGTATATAGCGTTTGCATTAACTCTATACACCCCTTATGCCGGATGATATACCATTACCTGGGCGGCATTGAGCGGCTTCCTGTAAGTAAATACTCGGAGATACCAGGCAAAGGTATATTGGCAACTGTCGATAAGCATCAATTGCGTATTGGCAGTTCCAAATTGGTTCTCGGGTATCCGGAGGAAAAAGCAGCCTATTCAACTAATGTACATCTGCTCATAGATGAGGTATACCAGGGATATTTTGCTTTTGAACATCATTACAGGGAGGGCATGGACAAAATAAGTGCGCTGGAGCCTTCCCTTAATTTACATCTGCTTTCGGGCGACCAGGATCATGAGCGGCTTGAACTGGTCAAATTTTTCAAGGACCCCACCAGGTTGCATTTCAATCAATCTCCGCAGGATAAGCTGGAATTTATTGAATCCCTGCAGGGTAGTGGTTATAAAGTAATGATGATCGGCGATGGCTTAAACGATTCAGGGGCCTTGAAACAAAGTGACCTGGGCGTGGCTATTACGGATAATGTTAATAACTTTTCACCCGGCAGCGATGCTATACTGGATGGCAGGTCATTTAATAAACTGCCTGCATTTCTGCGGTTTTCAAAAGATACCGTTAAGATCATCCATTTCTCGTTCCTGATTTCGCTTACCTATAATCTGATAGGGTTAAGTTACGCGGTAACAGGAAACCTGTCGCCCCTTATTGCCGCAATTTTGATGCCGGTGAGCACGGTTACCATTATTTCATTTACAAGCATTGCCACACACCTGGCTGCTAAACAAAGAAAATTATTATGAGCATTATTTATTTTTTGATCGGCTGCAGCTTACTGCTGGCAATATGTTTCTTAGCCGCCTTTTTCTGGGCCCAGCGAACGGGTCAGAACGAAGATCTCCACACGCCATCTATGCGTATCCTGCTGGATGATGAGGATGAAAATGATGCAGAAAAGTGACTTCAATCACCTTTTTTGCAGATTGTCATCATTCTGCAATTTCCATAGCCTATATAGTTTTACATCCATAAATAGAAACACATTTTATGCAGCCCGAAAAATTTTATTACGATAACAAGATCGTCCGAAACTTTGGTATAGCCACCGTTATTTGGGGTATAATCGGCATGACCGTTGGTTTGATCATCGCCATACAATTATACCATCCGGCCGCAAACATGGGTAATCAATATACCACCTATGGGCGCATCAGGCCGCTGCACACCAACGCGGTTATTTTCGCATTCGTAGGCAACGCTATTTTTATGGGTGTCTATTATTCCCTGCAACGTTTGTTAAAGGCACGTATGTTTAGCGATGCCTTAAGCTACATTCATTTCTGGGGATGGCAATTTATCATCGTTTCTGCTGTGATCACGCTTCCATTAGGATTGACCACTTCCCATGAATACGCAGAATTGGAATGGCCCATTGATATTGCCATTACTTTAATATGGGTAGTGTTCGGCATTAACATGTTCGGCACCATATTTAAACGCAGGGAGCGCCATTTATATGTAGCCATCTGGTTTTACATAGCCACGTTTGTTACTATCGCAGTATTGCATATCGTTAATTCATTGGAACTGCCGGTATCAGCCTTTAAAAGCTACATGGTTTATGCCGGTGTTCAGGATGCTTTAGTACAGTGGTGGTATGGGCATAATGCAGTGGCGTTTTTCCTAACTACCCCGTATTTAGGAATGATGTATTATTTTTTGCCTAAAATGGCAAACCGCCCAATCTATTCTTACAAGCTGAGTATCCTGCATTTTTGGGCGCTGATATTTATTTATATCTGGGCAGGGCCGCACCATTTATTGTACACTACGTTGCCCGGCTGGGCGCAGTCATTGGGTGTGGCGTTTTCTATTATGCTCATCGCTCCAAGCTGGGGCGGGATGATCAACGGGTTGCTTACCCTGCGCGGTGCCTGGGATAAAGTAAGGGATGATGTGACGCTAAAGTTTATGGTGGTTGGTTTAACAGCCTATGGTATGGCCACCTTTGAAGGTCCGATGTTATCTCTGAAATTCGTTAATGGTTTCGCCCACTTCAGCGATTGGATCATTGCACACGTGCACGTTGGTGCACTTGGCTGGAATGGCTTCCTCACGTTTGCTATCCTATACTGGTTAATACCCCGAATTTATAAAACTGAATTGTTTTCCAAAAAGCTGGCCTCATTCCATTTCTGGATCGGTACGCTGGGAATACTTTTCTATGCCATTCCGATGTACTGGGCCGGCTTTACCCAAAGCCTGATGCTTAAGGAGTTTACACCGGAAGGCATACTGAAATATCCTAACTTTTTGGAAACTACCTTACAGATATTGCCAATGCACATGATGCGTTCCGCAGGCGGCGCCATGTACCTGTTCGGCGTTATTGTGATGGCTTATAACCTTACCCGTACTGCTTTGCAGGGCAAATTGTTAGCCAACGAGGCTGCTCAAGCCATGCCCCTGGAGCCTGTTCATACTATTGTCAGGGAAGGTGCCTGGCACCGCAGGCTGGAGCGCAAACCGATCAAAATGCTGATCGCAGCGCTGTTGGTTATTCTTGTCGGAACTTTTGTGGAGCTAATGCCTACATTAACTATTTCTTCAAACATACCTACTATAGCGTCTGTCAAGCCGTACACTCCCCTGGAATTAGAAGGCCGTGACCTGTACATCCGCGAAGGTTGCTCTAATTGCCACTCGCAAACTGTCCGTCCATTCCGTTCTGAAACGGAACGATATGGCGAATACAGCAAGGCCGGTGAATTTGTTTATGATCACCCTTTTCTCTGGGGATCAAAGCGTACTGGTCCGGACCTGGCGCGGGAAGGACAGAAATACGGTAATGCCTGGCACTATAATCACTTAATGGACCCACGCCTGATGTCGCCGGGAAGTATCATGCCAAATTATGATTGGCTCATTACTCAAAATCTCGATACCTCGCTTACCAAAAAGAAAATCAACGCCATGCGTACACTGGGGGTCCCATATGCGCTGGGATATGAAAACAAGGCAGGCCAGGATCTGGATAAACAAGCGCAGGGAATAGCCGATAATTTGGCTAAAGATCATATTAAGGTAAAAAGCAATAAAGAAGTCATTGCCATTATTGCTTACCTCCAACGCTTAGGAACAGACATTAAAGCAAACAAAACAGCCAGTAAATAATAAGATCATGTTTAAGCAATTCACAGAAAACATAAATGGGAACCAAGCCTACCTGCTTTTCTCATTGGGTATATTCTTCGTATTTTTTATTGTAGTTAGCATCATGCTCATCCGTATCCGGAAATCACATATTGAACACATGAGCGACCTGCCTTTGGAAGACAGCACCATTAATTCAACTAAATCTTTGGAGCCATGAGATACTTAAGCACAACGCTATTCATACTATTAGCCTTTATGGTCAAACCGGTATTTGCGGAAGACGACCACAGCCTGATTACGCCACAAGTTCAAAACTATATTGGTTACGGGGCGATCATATTGGCCATGCTTTTATTTATTGGAGTCATGCTAGTTTTACTTAAAACTTTTAAAGTACTAACCAGGATCATTCTAAAATCAGAAGGCTACACCGAGGAGCAAATCACTGCAGAATTGCAACCTGCGAAAAAGGAAAAGAAACAGAAAGCCGAAGTTTGGCAAAAGCTCCTTTCCTTAAGGCCGTTGGCAGAGGAGAAGGAATTGCTGATCGCACACGACTATGACGGGATACAGGAACTGGATAATCCTATACCCGCCTGGTTTATGTACCTTTTTTATGCTACCATCATCTTTGCTGCCGGTTACCTGCTCACCTATCACGTTTTTAAAGTTGCTCCGCTACAATATGACGAGTACAAAACGGAAATGGCACAGGCGGATATTGCAAATAAGATCTATCTGAGCAAGGCCGCCAACAGGGTGGATGAAAATACAGTAAAACTAACAAAAGATCCGACGGTTTTGGCTGCGGGTCAGGTTGTTTTTAAAACGACCTGTGTTGCCTGCCATGGCGAACATGCCCAGGGGAATGTCGGCCCGAATCTTACGGATGATTATTGGTTACATGGTAATAAAATCAACGATCTGTTTAAAACCATCAAGTATGGTGTACTTTCAAAAGGGATGCCTACCTGGGAAAAACAGTTGTCACCCAAACAAATTTCGGATGTGGCGAACTATGTAAAATCAATAAAAGGAACAAATCCTTCAAATCCCAAAGAGCCGCAAGGCACGAAGGAAACAGATGACGCAGGCCCGGCACCAAAAAAGCAATTGGTATCAGTATTAGTAAAATAAAAAATGGACGCACTACTGACGGCAAAGGAGGAAGGGAAACGTAAGTGGCTTTACCCGCTGATTCGTAAAGGAAAATTCTACAAATGGCGCAGCTGGATCAGCTATGCTTACCTGGTTTTGTTCTTTACAGGTCCGTTTTTGCGGATAAGCGGTCAGCCATTGCTGATGCTGAATTTTATAGACCGGCAATTTGTAATCCTGGGGCAGGTTTTCTGGCCACAGGATATCTTCCTGTTCGTGCTGGCATCGCTGGTTTTTATTGTTTGCATCGTCTTATTCACTATAGCATTCGGGAGGATTTTTTGCGGCTGGATATGCCCTCAAACCATCTTCATGGAAATGGTATTCAGAAGAATTGAAGTTTGGATCGAGGGAAACTCCGGCAAGGCCAAAAAGTTAGATGCAGGTCCCTGGAACAGGCAAAAGATCATTAAGAAGAGTTCAAAACATGCTATTTTCATTTTCATCTCGTTCTTGATCTCCAACACTTTCCTGGCTTATATTATTGGTAGCGGCAGCTTACTGAAGATAATTACCGAACCTGTTACCGCACATTGGGTGGGGTTTATCAGTATATGGGTTTTTACCATGATCTTTTACCTGGTTTATAGCAGAATACGCGAACAGGTGTGTACCTTGTTTTGTCCCTATGGCCGGCTACAGGGTGTGATGATCGATAAACATACGCTGGTAGTGGCCTACGATGATGTAAGGGGAGAGCCACGTGGGAAATTAGACAGAAAGGCTGATCCGCTAAATCATGTTAAAGGAGACTGCGTTGATTGCGGATTGTGCGTTGATGTTTGCCCAACCGGCATCGATATTCGCAAGGGGACACAACTGGAATGTATCAATTGCACTGCTTGCATTGATGTATGCAATGAAGTGATGGATAAGATACATAAGCCCCATAACCTCATCGGTTTTTTCTCTGAAAATATGATCCATGAAAAGGAGAAACCGTCGTTTACGAGCAGAATGATGGCCTATAGTGCGGTAATAACTATAATGATAGGTGTATTGTGCTATTTCATTTTCAGCAGAGGGGACGTAGATATCACCCTGATGCGCAGTGCCGGTATGCTTTACCAGGAACAACCAGGCGGATACATCAGCAATATATATAATGCGGAGATCATCAACAAATCAAATTCGTCAAGGGAAATCATCATAAAAACAGATGACCCCAGGATAAAGATAAAATATATCCAGGCACCGGGAAAAGTTACTGCAGGAGGATCTGCGAAAACCGTTTTTTTTCTGTTTGTTCCTGCATCCAGTATACATTCATTCAAAACAGATATAAAACTGAATCTTGTCCTGAAGAATAAAATAATGAAAACAGTGAGCACCACATTTGTTGGGCCAATTAATGATTAAAATATGAACTGGGGAAAAGGAATAATTACGGGTATGGTCATTTTCATGGTTTTCATACTCAGCATGTGTATTTACATGTTCAGAATGCCTGCCGACGAATATGATCATCAATACTATGAGAAAGGATTAAATTTTGACAAGGATTTTGATAAAGAAAGGCAGGTGTATAAAGATCATGCTCAGCCAGAGATCAATATCTCGGGTAAAGAAGTTAGTGTTACTTTCATTGAACCGGCAACGGGCACAGTTCGCTTTATACGGCCTTCCAGCGAGGTACTGGACAAGACATTCAAATTGAATACCAATGCCGGAAAGGAAACGGCTATGTCTGTTTCATCACTGGTTGCAGGAAAGTGGCAAATGATACTTGAATGGAAAAGTTCGGATAAGTTTTATTTATATCAGAAAGAGGTCTATATTAAATGAGTAACAACAGCGTCGCTTTCTTTATTGGTTTGTTTGGCAGCGTGCATTGTATTGGCATGTGCGGCCCGCTGGCCTTTGCCGTGCCCACAGTTAACAATAAATGGTGGGTTATAGTTACTGATAAGGTGATCTATAATGTTGGCCGCATTATAACCTATTCATTTTTAGGTTTGCTTATCGGATTTATCGGTAAACAATTATGGTTATCAGGATTACAACAGGGAGTAAGCCTTGTAAGCGGCCTGCTTATTATTATGGCAGGTTTCTCAAGGCTTTTCAAAGTTCGAATGAAGGACAATAAAATCCTTCAGTTACTATTATCACCAATTACCCGTTTGTTAAACTATGCACTTCAGCACCATGCAGGACATTTGATTGTTGGCTTGCTTAATGGTTTTCTGCCGTGTGGTTTTGTATATCTCGCGCTCGTTGGGGCCATCAACACTTCATCGCCATTAGCATCCGCACAATTCATGTTTTTCTTTGGGGCAGGAACTTTCCCCCTGATGTTACTGGCTACAGTCAGTTCGGGATTTGTGAGCCCATTAGTACGTCGGCGCATCAATTTGGCAATGCCCTATCTGATGGTTTGCCTGGGGTTTTGGTTTGTTTTGAGAGGGTTGAACTTAAACATTCCCTATCTTAGCCCGGCGACACACGCTTTTTCCCAAGCGGTTTGTCATTAGCTAAATGGAAGGTTCATTTTATTGCTGGTAATTAAAACCTAATAAAGAGTTTTATGTTGATAGTTTCTTAACTATTTCATCATGAAAACAAATATCGCGGTCGCTCTGGCTACCTTTTATCTTTTTATATTAACAATGCTGGGCTTTGTTAATGCCTCCACTACAATTTGTGCCATCATGTACTTATTTTCCCCTGTCGTTATTATCAGCCTGGTGTACACAGTGCTAAGGGAAAAGGATTACGATTATCCTGAATTGCCTCCTGGGGAGGAATGGGGTTACCGGGACAAAAACAAGAATGAATTGGGCATATTTTAAAAGAGCCTGTTTGTTGCTAATTTTAACAACAACCAAGAAACAATAGGTGTAAACTATATCTTCCAAATAATTGGTCGAACGACGATCATCGGTTTAATGCCAATTCAATGTTCTTGATATTTCTATCAGTTAAATTAAAATTGAGGTCATCATAATGATCTTCCCGGTATTTCAATAACAGATCGTTACTCTTTTCACCTTCTTCAATAAGTTTACCAATATATGCCAATGCTCCTGCTTTGGCATGCTCCATCGCAATAACCCTGGATAAAAAACCGTAAAAGCTACCATCATCGCTCCAGAGTGAAAATGCAGTAGACTCCGCTGAATGTAAGTTGCATGTCGTTTTTATTTTTTGAAATGCAGCCTCGAATGGTTTAAAATCATTAGTGGAAACTTCACTAACTGTGGTATCGTTTTTAAGTACTTTATAAAATTTAAAGTATGGTTTTTTCGTGCTTTTTGAAGGATCAATGTTGTATAAAAACGAAAAGATATCCTCAATTCTTCCGGCCATTGCAGGCGGAAATAGGGCAGTATCTATTACTTTTTTTGGACAGCGGGGTAAAGCTAATGTGGCTTTCATATAAAATGTTTATAGCGTAAAGTTCCTATAAGCGGCCTCACTTTAAAATGATTACCGTCACTTGAATATCCGATATACATCACCTGCATGAACGATGTACGTCATTTTTCACCCCGGCAATGCACTCTACATTTGGTCATAAATTAAAAAGCATAAAGACATGAAAAATATTAACAACCGGATATCAGCAATTATCACCTTAATAGCTGCAATTGTTTTTGGGTTTATACCACAGAATCTAAAGGCACAAACAGGCTATAAATTATCTTCCGACAAGGATGTGACTATTAAAGTATTGGGCTCATCTAATGTCCACGATTGGACCATGATCTCATCGAGTACTATGGAAAGTCAGTGTAATTTTAAGTTTGATGCGGCGAACCAGCTTCGTGCGCTTCCATCTTTCAGTTTTTCCTTAAATGCCACGAGCTTGAAAAGTGAGCATGAATCGATGGATAACCGCACTTATAAGACCATTAAGGCTGATAAATTTCCAAAGATCACTTATAAGCTTAATTCAGCCGTCATTACGCAGGTTCAAAAAAACAAGTACCTGATAAAAGCCACCGGTGACCTTACCATTGCCGGTACCACACAAACCATAACAATGGATGTAACAGCAATTGTTAATGCCGATAACACCCTCAGCTGTACTGGCTCTCAAAAACTAAAATTAACAGATTACAAAATTGATCCGCCAAGCTTTATGCTGGGCGCCATGAAGGTGGCCAACGATCTTACCATACAATTCAACTTAATATATAAAAACAATCAACTTATCACAAAAACAAATTAAATAAACAATCATGAAAACAAAATTATTTGGAGCAATTGGCTCAGTAGCACTCGTTGCGTTAAGCTTTATACCATTTGGTGTAAGAGCACAAGAAGGTATTCAATTCTTTCGCCCTAATAATCAAAAAGGCATAAATGTTTTTGAAACCTCAAAAAAAGACACAGTTCCATTCACAGGATTAAAGGTAAAGGTGGGTGGCAACTTTGAACTGGCCTTCCAGGCACTCGGAGAATCCAATACAGCAATTTCACAAACTAAAACCGGTTTTACAGGCAACGTTAATAGCCTGATACCACTGACCCATGGATTTGTACTTCCAATGGCCAACTTGAGCTTTGATATTCAGCTTGCTGATGGTGTCCGTATGAACCTTACAAATTACCTGGCCTCAAGGCATCACGAAGATAGTTGGGTTAAAGGTGGTTATATCCAATTTGATAAGTTGCCTTTTTTTCATAGCAATCTTATTGATTCTATTATGAGAAGTGTAACTATCAAAATTGGTCAGTCAGATGTTGACTATGGCGATCAGCACTACAGGAGAAGCGACGGTGGTAATACCATTTACAACCCATTTGTAGAAAACTATATCATGGATGAGTTCTCTACCGAACTTGGTGCTCAATTTTATTTTCACTCTAAAACAGGTTTTTTCGCAATGGCCGGTCTTACTGATGGTTTACTTAGTGAAACAGTGGTAGCATCAACAAAAGTTGACGCGATAACCGGCAAACCACTTAAATATGATCCTGCAATCCTTGGAAAAATAGGTTTCGACAAGCAGGTAAATAAAGACTTCAGGTTCAGGTTAACAGGATCAGTGTACACCGTAAACAGTGACTATAGTAATACACTTTTAGGCGGTGACCGCACAGGTTCACATTATTATAACCTGATGGAAAATCAGGCTGTAGCAAATGGCACTACATTAAATGATGCCATTGACTACAACTTTACTTCAGGAAGAGTAAACCCAGGCTTTAGCAATGAGATACATGCTTTTATGGGTAACCTGTTTTTGAAATACAAAGGCTTAGAATTTTTTGGAACTGCCGAAAATGTAACAGGCAGGGGTGCTGCAGAAACTACCAAACGCTGGGCTACCCAGTACGCCGGAGACGTTGTTTACAGGTTTCCTGAAAATACCGAAAACTTCTGGCTAGGTGTTCGTTACAACACCATGAAAGCTAATATTTTGGGCACCGGCGATGTAACTGTAAATCGTACAGCAGGTTCAATTGGTTGGTTTTTAACCAAAAATATAATGGCCAAAGCCGAATACGTAAGCCAGGAATACCTGGATTATCCCAATACTAATATTCTTAATGGCGGTAAATTTCACGGGGTAATGCTCGAAGCTTCTATCGGATTTTAAAACCCCGCCTGACACTAACCGGGAAGGTGAATAATACAAGAGAGATCCGGTGGTAACCGCCATCGGATCTCTCTTGTTTCATGCCTCAATTATTTATATGACTTACATCATCTTGCAGGATGACAGGCATCATGTGCCTTTCGATCATTAAGGCACAACTTTACATCATCGGATTCCAACTTAATAAAATGAAAAAGATTCTTATTTCAGGGCTGATAGCCGGGTGTATCCTATTTGTGCTGAGCTACGGCGGCCTGTACTTTGCAGTCAGGTTTTTCCCCTCATTATTTGTTGAATACAATAGTCCGCTCTTTAATTCAGATGGCGGCAGGGATACTCTTTTCTACATGCATCCCTTCATCATCAGCTTTGCGCTATCCTGGTTTTGGGACAGGTTTAAAACATTATTTAAGGGCGTTTTTATCCTTCGGGGGTTGGAATTCGGTCTTGTCTATTCAATCATCGCATTATTACCCGTTATGTGGATTTCTTTTAGCGCATTAGATATTACTGCACCAATGGTGTTAAGCTGGTTTGCATATGGATTAATACAGGCCATTGTCGCAGGGATGGTATTTGCTGAAATCAATCCCTGATAACATTAATGGATATGTGGTACAAAAATATTTTATGGGGGTATCCAATATTTATTTTGCTTGCCAGCTTTATAGAACCCCGTAATACGACTCCAGTTGCTGTAACAAAAAGATGGGTAATTAGTGAGAATAGCAGCCTTTGTGTAAACGGGAGTACCAACATCAATAAGTTTGCCTGTGATATTCCAGCCTATGATCGTACCGATACGCTTACCATTATTAAGGGTAAAGGCGACAAGGAAGTGGTCTTATCAGGGAATATAGCACTGAAGGTCCAAAGTTTTGATTGCCATAACTCAATTATGACACACGATCTCAGAAAAACATTAAAAGAAAAACAGTTTCCCTGTCTTCATATCAGTTTTTTGACTTTAAGTGAATTTCCTGATTTAAGTTTCAATCCATCATCAATTACCGGTTGGGTAAATATAGAACTCGCCGGAACCAGTAAACGGTTTGAAGTGAATTACCGGATTTCGATGGATGCCCAAAAAGTCATTCATTTATTGGGGTCCCGTGATTTGACTTTTTCTGATTTTAACCTTGTCCCTCCAAGAAAACTGGGAGGAATGATAAAAACCAATGATAAGCTTAGCGTCGCTTTTCATCTGAAAATGATGGCCATGAATTGAAAGCACTGATTAATACTAACGATAGACAAGTTTTTTACAAATTTTTATAATCACAAAGTTATGTTACCAAAAAAAATGAAAGCCGCAGTGATCCATGAGTTTGGCCAATCGCTGCAAATTGAAGAAATGCCGGTGAAAGAACCCGGTGAAAACCAAATCCTGGTTAAAGTGATCGCCTGCGGTGTGTGCCACACCGATTTGCACGCCTGCGAAGGCGATTGGCCTGTGAAGCCAAAGCTACCCTTAATTCCTGGTCATGAGGCCCTGGGTTATGTAGTTGCATTAGGCCGTGGAGTAAAAAACGTTAAGGAGGGTGATGTGGTAGGTGTGCCATGGCTATTTAGCGCCTGCGGATGCTGTGAGTTTTGTATAACGGGTTGGGAAACTCTTTGTGATACCCAACAAAATGGTGGATATAGCGTTGACGGAGGTTTCGCCGAATACGTAATTGCAGATTCGAGGTATGTGGCCCATTTTCCGAATAATATCAATTTTACGGAAATGGCTCCCATTATTTGCGCGGGCGTAACAGTATATAAAGGTTTAAAAGAAACAGAAGCCAAACCAGGAGAATGGGTGGCCATTTCAGGCATTGGTGGTTTGGGACACCTCGCTGTACAATATGCCAAGGCGATGGGACTGCATGTGGCCGCCATCGACATATCAAATGATAAGTTAGATCTTGCTAAAAGTTTAGGTGCTGAACTAACGGTTAATGCGAAGGAACGTGACCCTGGCGAATTCCTGAAAAAAGAAACTGGCGGTATGCATGGCGTGTTAGTTACTGCACCTTCGCAAATTGCCTTTAAACAAGGGATTTCAGCGTTAAGGCGTAAAGGAACCATCGCATTAAATGGTTTACCAAAAGGAAGCTTCGACCTGCCCATATTTGAAACAGTACTGAACCGCTACACGGTTAGAGGTTCCATAGTCGGGACAAGGAAAGATATGCAGGAAGCCATCTCATTTGCATTGGACGGCAAGGTCAAAGCCACAGTAAATCCTACTAAACTGGAAGATATCAATAATGTATTTGATGAAATGAAGAAAGGTGAAATTGAAGGGCGTGTGGTTTTGGAAATAGCAAAACCATAAATTATTTTTACTTGCCATAGATATGCGTAAAGGTATTTAGCTAGTCAACCTCGGTACGCCTGACAGCCCCTCAGTCAGAGATGTCAGGCGGTACCTGGGCGAGTTTTTGATGGACCCAAGGGTTATTGATATAAACCCGATCTTTTGGTTAAAGGCATTATAATTCCTTTTAGAAGCCGTAGGTCGGGTAAGTTCTATCAAACGATCTGGGATAAAAAAATGGGTTCGCCTTTGATGCATTATAACCTGATTCAAAAGCATCTGTTGCAATTGGAATTGGGTGAGGACTATCGGGTTGAACTGGCCATGCGTTACCAAAATCACTCAATAGCTTCAGCATTAAAAAAATTGAAAGATGCACATGTAGACAATATTTTTGTCATTGCACTCTTTCCGCAATATGCTTCCGCAACAACTGGGTCTGTTTATGAGAAGGTAATGGCAATTGTGAGCAACTGGCAAACCATTCCTTCCATTTCTTTTGCCGATTCATTTTATGATAATGAATTGATGATACAAGCATTTGCTGACAACGGCAGAAAATATCATCCGGATTTTTATGATCAAGTATTATTTAGCTTTCATGGCTTACCTCAGCGCCAGTTGATCAAATGTGATGATACAAAGCTGTACTGCAAAAAAGCCGCAGCCTGCTGCCATTCTATAAATGATAAGAACAAACATTGCTATGCGGCACAATGTTATAGCACTGCTTTTTTGATCGCGCAAAAATTGAAGATACCTAAAGATAGATACACCATATGTTTCCAATCCAGGTTAGGCAATGCCGAATGGATACAACCCTATACCTCTGGCGTTATATCAAAACTGGCCAGGGAGGGTAAGAAACAAATATTGGTTTTTTGTACTGCATTTGTTGCTGATTGCCTTGAAACGGTTCATGAAATTAAAGTTGAATATGCTAAAGACTTTAAAGCTGCAGGCGGAGATCATATTCAGCTAGTTGAAAGCTTAAATTATTCACCCCAATTTATCCAGGCTTT
The DNA here is from genome assembly GCA_028288085.1 of Mucilaginibacter sp. Classification (GTDB taxonomy): domain Bacteria; phylum Bacteroidota; class Bacteroidia; order Sphingobacteriales; family Sphingobacteriaceae; genus Mucilaginibacter. Next base: position 21,762 of record JAQBOK010000124.1, on the reverse strand, counting down.
AAAATGAATAGTTATTGAGCATTAAGCCTGTTATATGGCCATGCTAAATAATTGAGTAGATGGTTTATCTGCCCATAACCTGGCGTCAATTGCCATGCAGATGTTACGAAGAAACCGTTTACCTAATGGAGTTACTTGCAATCCCCGTGAATTTAATTCGATCAGCCCATCATCAGCTAATGATATCAAGCGCTCTATTCCCTCAGATATACCTTTGCAGGGTTCGGTATGCAGGTTCCATGCAGTATGCCCCTTGCACATAATGTTCAGGATGTGCTTTCGGATAACAAGATCTTCATGGGTTAAGATATGGCCTTTAAAAACAGGCAATTCGTCCTGGTTGATCAACTTCAAATATTCTTCAAGAACCTTAACGTTCTGGGCAAAAGCGTACAACGAGTCACTGATCGATGATACTCCTAAACCGATAAGCAGTTGGGTATGTTGTTGGGTATAACCCATAAAATTACGATGAAGTTCTTCCACCCGGGCTGCGTTTAAAAGCGCATCACCCGGCAGTGCGAAATGATCCATGCCTATTTCCTGGTAGCCATAGCTTTTAAGCAGTTCACGGCCTATCTTGTAAAGCTTGCCCTTCTCACGTGCATCCGGCAGGTCCTTTTCAGTAAATTTCCTTTGGCCCGGTTTGATCCAGGGTACATGGGCATAGCTGTAAAATGCAATTCTATCGGGCATCAGCTCAGCCACCAGGGCCATCGTTTTGATCAACCCGTCCGGGGTTTGCATTGGTAGACCATAGATAAGATCATAATTAATGGAGGTATAACCAATCCTTCTGGCTTGTTGCGTAACAACCTGCACTTCCTCAAAACTTTGATGCCGGTTAATGATAAACTGTACTTTGGGATCGAAATCCTGAATACCAAGGCTGAGCCGGCGGAACCCAAGGTTGTATAAAGTTTGCAAATGATCAACTGTAGTGTTTGCCGGATGTGCTTCGAAGCTAAACTCTGCCTTCGGGTGTACTTTTGCACCCTGAAGCAACCCGCCAATCAGCAGGTGTAAATTAGAGGCGCTGAAAAAAGTTGGCGTACCACCACCCAAATGTATTTCACGGATTATGGGTACGTCACCCATGATTGCGCGATACATTTCCCATTCTTTCAGTACGGCTTTTATGTAAGGGTCTTCAACACGGTGGTTTTTTGTTATCCGGGTGTTGCAGCCGCAGTATGTACACAGGCTTTCACAGAAAGGCAAGTGTATATACAGGCTGATGCCATCTTTCCCGTTGCTTTCCCTGAAAGAGATTTTCACTGATTCCTTCCAGGCTTCCTGATTAAAAGAAAGGGTGTCCCAGTAAGGCATAGTTGGATAACTGGTATAGCGCGGAGCAGAAACATTAAATTTTTCAGCAAGGTCAGCATTTTGATTTTCAGCAGACATTTGTTTTTAGTTTAGATTTAACTTATGGATTTTGCCGACAATCTTTTGTGCATACGCACGCATCGCCCAAACACTTGGAAGTTTGCCATTGATCGAGGCTTTTAATGGTTTGATTCGAAATTTCCTGCAAAGCCTCTTTAGTCAGGTAAGCCTGGTGGGGTGTTATGAGCACATTCGGGTGTTTCATCAACTCTTTTAGTAGTTCGTCTTTGACCAGGTCATCCTCGTGGCTTTCAAAAAACAACCCCTCCTCAAACTCATAAGCATCAAGGCCCAGATATCCTATTTTACCGGTCTTCAGGGCGTCCCGCACATCGGTCGTTTTAATTACGGCGGCTCCCGAAGTATTGATCAGCATAACTCCATCTTTCATCATACCTATCGTACCTTTATTGATCAGGTGCGTAGTTGAGGCGGTAAGTGGCAGATGAAGGGATATAATATCCGATTGAGCAAGCAAATCCGGTAGTGTTTCAGACGTTACTCCCTTTAGATCTTCCGGAAAAAATTGGTCATACCCGACAACCCGGCAACCCAGGCCTGAAAATAACTGGGCAGCTGCTTTTCCTGTGTCTCCTAACCCAATAATACCAACAGTTTTACCGGTGAAATTAAATCCGATCAGGTCATCATTTCTGAAATCGAAATGATGGGCGTGCCTGTCGGCTTTAGGCAATTGACGATTTAACGCGAACGCTAATGCAACCGCGTGTTCCGCAATGGCTTGAGGCGGGTAGTAAGGTACATTAGCAAGTTTAATGCAGTGACTTGCCGCAGATTCCTTATCGATGTGGTTTGTCCCGACAGAACGGGTAGCAATGTATTTGATGCCCAGCGCAGCCAATTTTTCGATCACAAAAGCAGACACACCGTCATTGGTGGAAACGATTACCGCTTCTTTGCCTTCAGCATACACCGCCGTATCTGGGCTAAGGGCATTCGATATCAAGGTGATATCGTGCTTCTTTTGATTAGCTTTCGCAAGAAATTCTCTTTCGAATGGTTTGATACTATATGCGACAGCTTTCATTTGCAATATTTTTTGTTAACAACAAAAATATCGCATTGTGAATCGTAAAGGAATGAGCGGTATCAGCCTGAATAGTGATATGCGTCAGTTTTTCATTTTGGTAAGGCGGGTAGTGTCTAACAATGTTATAGAACTCCCTTTTTTTTCGATTAATCCCTCTTCTTTAAAGTCGGACAAAGTGCGGCTTACGGTTTCGGTCGCCATGCCGGCCATTGCTGCGAGGTCTTCCCGGCTTATTTTGAAACTCCCCCCGTCTTCGCCCTGCTGACCTGCCAGCCGCAGCATTGCCTCTGCCATCCTTTTCCTAACTGAATGATAGGCCAATTGCAGTAATTGATCTTCTTTTTCGCGAATATCATTGGCTAACAGTTTTATAAATTCTTTACCCACTTCCGGGTACAAATTCAGTAGCTGCTCTATCTGTTCTTTGGGAATATGGCATAGCTGGCTGTCCTCAATTGCCGTAGCCGTTTCTTTATAAATATCATTCAGCAAAATGGCATTAGTGCCCAGGTAGTCGTCCGCATTATAAATGCCTGTCATTAATTCACGCCCGTCTTCAGCCAGTTTGATCGTTTTAATTTTTCCGCTGATCACCAGGTATAAGCCGTTGCCTCTGTCACTTTCATAATAAACTACCTGGTTCTTTTTAAACTGGCGGGTCTTACGTTCCTGAATGATCTTTTTTAATTCTGTCAGCCCATTATTTTTAGATACGAGATGATTTAACTTGTCAAGAGATTTACTATAAAAATTTTCCTGCAGATCTTTTTTCTTTAACCGGCTTTCAATAGCATTTAAAAGCTCCATGTCGTCAAATGGCTTGGTGAGGTAATCATCGGCACCCATTTCCATTCCTTTGCGAAGATCAACACGCTCAGCTTTTGCCGTCAAAAAAATGAAAGGGATAGCTGAGGTATCCGGGTTTTTATTCAGCATATATAATACGCCATACCCATCTAATTCGGGCATCATGATATCGCAAAGAATGATATCCGGCGTGTGTTTTACAGCAAGTTCCACACCCGTTTTTCCATTACTGGCCGCATGTACGCTATAGCCGGCCAATTCCAGTATTTCAACAACATTCTCCCGAATGTCATTATTGTCCTCGATGATCAGTACTCTTTTATTCATATTTTCGGAAATGAAATAGTGAAAAATGTCCCCTGGTTCACACTGCTTTTAAAGTCAATTTTGCCATTCATCAGACCGGCATACCTGGCTACAATATTGAGACCGAGGCCGGTTCCAGGGATGTTCCCCGTATTATGTGCACGGAAAAATGCCTCGAACAAATGCTTCTGGTCCGTTTCAGGAATTCCAATACCATTATCCTTTACTGTAATAATGGTGTTTTTATCATTTATTTCTGTAATAAATTCGATAAAAGTATTTTCTCCGGAATATTTGATGGCATTAGCAATCAGGTTTAGAATGCAGTTCTTCAACAGGTTTTGGTCAAGGTAGGTAATACTACTGGTTCCAGTGTGCTGATAGATAATATTTTGGTTTTGTTTCGCCACCATCTGCATCTCTTCGGTTATCTCTTCACACAGTTTGACCAGGTCGAAATGACAGAAAGACGGTTCCACTTTCCCTGCTTCCAGTTTTTCTAACGAAAGGAAATCATTTAATATCATAGTAAGGCTGCCAACCGCATTTTTAATTTTACCTACATGTTTGCTGATGTGTTCGTTATCAAGCGGTTGCGCATATCTTTCTATTAAAGAAGCTGATAATTGTATGGCGCTTAGCGGCGTGCGGAACTCGTGTGATGCCATAGACACAAATCGGCTTTTAAGATGGCTTAGTTCTTTTTCTTTTTCCAACGAAATGCTGACTTCCTCTTTTGCGTACTGCAAAGCTTCGACGGTCTTTTTTAGTGATTGTGTACGCTCTTCTACCTGTTCCTCCAAATGGGAAGCATATTCTTTCAGCTGTTTTTCGGCTTCTTTTTGGATTGAAAGGTCATGAATAAAACCGGCGTAAATTTTACGCCCTGAAAATTCCACATCACTTACACCAAGCCTGAATGGGAATTGAGATCCGTCCTTCCGTAAGCCGACCACCTCACGCCCGATTCCTACAATATGCGGCACGCCGGTTTGCTGGTAACGGTGAATGTAACTATCATGCTGCGACTTATAGGGCGGTGGCATCAGCATAGATACATTTCTTCCGATAACTTCTTCAGGCACATATTGAAACAGCTTGCACGCAGCAGGATTGATCGATTCTATTAACCCCCTGCCATCAATTGTGATAATACCATCTATTGCATTTTCAATAATAGCTTTTAATAAGGCTGCGCTTTCCATAAATTTACCTGGGGCCGGAGGATGAATATGGCAAATATCATTAATGTCATCCACATTAAAAGTAATTCTTTTCATCTAAAAAAGTGACGGTGATCATTTTTTAATTATTGGCTGATACTGTCACAACTAAATCACGCTATATCAAGGTAAATAACGATCTGTTTGTGACACCGGCCATAGCTGAGGCGTTGAATCAGCTAAATAATGATGATCGTCATTTTTTGTTGATGTTGCCATCATTTTTTCATAGTCATGTACGGACTAGTTTAGCTTAAAATCTAAGGTTGAGGTTTCCAAACATTTCTTACTTATAACAGCTGTCCAATATGAATACTATCCTTGTTTTGACTGATAATAGTAAAGCTTCAAAACATGCCGCAAGATTTGCCTTGGCAATTGCCCAAAGAATTAAGGCCAACATTTTACTAGCTGTAATTTGTAAAGCAAAAAGCAGTGCGGACGAAATGGTTTTAGCGGATGGGCGATCTGAAAATCTGGTGGAAAAGGATAAATTGAATTGTATATTGAAAGATATGAATCATGAGAATGACTTCCTGCCTGAACTTACCGAAATAGATGTATCCGGCTGTGATGAAGGTCAGTTGATCCGGTTGATCAACGAGGACCGCATCTGGATGATCATTAAAGGAATGTCTGATGATTCACCAAAGGATGCGCTGTCTTTAAATTTAAATAGTATTTTAAACCGAGTGCAATGCCCGCTGATATTAGTGCCTGAAACCTGGACACTAAAAAGCATTGAACGGATAACTTATTTAGCCGATTTGCGATACTGCCGGATTAATATCGTACGATTTTTGGAAGAACTTGCGGCACCCTTTGAGGCAGAGGTTTCTATTGCCAACCTATCGGCAAAGGGCCTGCCTCACATGGCGGATGATTATGCATTAACTCTATTCAATGAAGTAGGGTATAATGCACCCTACAATCAGTTATTATTTAATAATATCAAAGAAAGAAATTTGGAATCAGCAATTGATATTATAGTAAATGGCCTCCATAGTGATTTGCTGGCTATCGTTAATCACCGCTTTCATTTTGAGGAGATTTTGGGCAGGTACCTCACAGACAAACTGCCTGCTTCGATAACCGTTCCTTTAGTTATCTTTCCTTATTAATTAATTCAATTGGAAACAAGAGCCGATCAACTGCAGTATTTCTGGCAATTAAGCCATGACCAGGCATTTGATATATTATCATGTGATAAAAAGGGTTTGGATGAAACGGAAGCTGCCAAAAGATTGAAAGCGTATGGCCCCAATACGATAAAGGTGAACAGAAATTCATCAACTTTGCTTTTATTTTTATCGCAATTTAAAAGCCCGGTTACCCTGTTGCTAATTACAGCAGCATTATTATCGGCGGGGCTTGGGGATGTTGCTGATACTATCATTATACTGGTTATTGTTCTGATCAGCAGCTTACTGGGTTTCTGGCAGGAAAAAGGCGCAGCGAATGCCGTCAGGGAGTTGTTAAAAATGGTGCAGCTGCATTGCACGGCTTTAAGGAATGGCAGTGTCAAAGAAATCCCTGCGGAAGAAGTGGTACCGGGTGATGTAATTATTTTGTCAGCCGGGGACATCATTCCCGGGGATAGTTTAATTTTAGAATCACAGGAATTGTTCGTAGATGAAGCCGCCTTTACCGGTGAAACCTACCCCGTAGAAAAAGACAGCTGCCTATTACCTGCCGGTACGCCACTGGCAAAAAGAAAGAATTCATTGTTTATGGGCGCCCATGTTATCAGCGGAAAGGCAACCACGTTAGTCTTCAGAACCGGTAAAGAGACTGAATTTGGAAAGATATCCGCCGGCTTACAGCTGAAAGCACCCGATACAGATTTTGAAAGAGGCGTCCGCAAATTCGGCTACATGTTAATGGAAATCACTTTGCTTCTAGTGATCATTATTTTTGCAGTAAATGTATACCTGCACAAACCAGTGCTTGATTCCTTTTTGTTTTCCCTGGCCCTGGCCGTAGGCCTTACCCCGCAGCTACTTCCGGCAATTATCAGTGTGAATCTTGCAACAGGTGCAAGGCGTATGGCCAAACATCAGGTTATTGTTAAACGTTTGTCGTCCATAGAAAATTTTGGCAGTATGAACATTTTGTGTTCTGATAAGACGGGAACTATCACCGAAGGCAAGGTAAAGCTGAAGGACACTTTAAATATAGAAGGCAGACATAGCGATAAGGTACGTCAATACGCCTGGCTTAACGCTTCCATGCAGCAGGGATTTCACAATCCCATTGATGAAGCCATCTGCGCCGGGTATAAGGGATCCTCAAACAGTTTCATTGTTCAATCGGAGATTCCCTATGATTTTATTAGAAAAAGATTAACCGTAGTTGTTAAAAATAAAGCAGAGTACCTTGCAATTACAAAAGGCGCGTTAAATGTCATTGTTTCTATTTGTGACCGTGTTGAAACCGCAGAAGGAAAGATAATAAAAATTGAAGATAGCAGATCCTCAATTCTTCAACAATATCAGCAGCTCAGCAATGCAGGCTATCGTACTTTAGGTGTCGCCTACAAGTCAGCTGACGCTACACGCAATTTCACCCACGATGATGAAACGGAATTGATTTTCCTTGGCTTTGTTGCGCTGTTCGATCCGCCCAGGGCAAATGTGGCCGGGACAATTGAAAAACTCAACAACCTTGGCGTAAAGTTAAAGATCATTACCGGTGATAATGCCCTTGTCGCTAAAAGCCTGGCCCTGCAAATAGGCATTAAAGACCCGCAGGTGCTTACCGGTTCAGCAATACAAAAAATGAGTAATTCGGCATTGTTTCACAAGGCGCCACGCACAGACATCTTTGCAGAGGTAGAGCCTAATCAAAAAGAGCGTATCATTGAGATTCTGAAAAAAGCAGGCAACTCGGTAGGCTTTATGGGGGACGGCATTAATGACGCTCCGGCATTACACAGCGCCGATGTGGGCATTTCTGTAAATACGGCAGTGGATGTAGCCAGGGAGGCTGCGGATATCGTTTTATTAAGCCAGGGACTGGATGTGCTTATTGAAGGTATTATAGAAGGCCGTAAAACATTTACCAATACCATGAAATATATTTTTATGGCTACAAGCGCCAATTTTGGTAATATGTTCAGTATGGCAGGGGCCTCGCTGTTTCTTCCCTTTTTGCCTTTATTACCAAAACAAATATTGCTGACCAACCTGTTGACCGACTTTCCGGAAATGACGATATCTACGGACCGTGTAGATGAAATAAATATCAGCACACCACAACGCTGGGACCTTGGTTTTATACGGCGTTTCATGATCTTATTCGGCTTGTTAAGTTCAGTATTTGATTACCTCACATTCGGTGTACTATTACTGATGCTGCATGCTAAGGAAAAAGAATTTCAAACAGGATGGTTCGTCGAATCAGTTATTTCTGCTATCCTTATTGTATTGGTGGTTCGTACAAGACTGCCGTTTTTCAAGAGTTTGCCAGGTAAATATCTATCGATAGCTACCTTACTTATTTTATTTTTCGTATTGTTACTGCCTCTAACACCAATAATTTTATGGTTTGGCTTTACCCGCCTGCCTTTAACCTATTATTGCTGGATGCTTATGATCATTGTTGGCTATATGCTATCTGCAGAACTGGCAAAGCGACTGTTTTACAGGAAAATGATGAAATCAGCAAAGAAATAATTCAATCCTTGCTTTCCTGATTCTGTGGACCTTTAATAATGATATCCGTCATTTATTTCGATGATAGCGGTCATATGGCTTTTCTGCCGGATTACAGACTTTTATTTCATAATTATCAATTTATGGGAACAACAACCGCTATGTCCGCGCGTTCACTTCAGTATTTTGTAATCGCCACCCGCTGGGCTTCTTACCTTGAATTTTTCAGGGTAGAAACAGTTTTTTTTCGTCATTTGATAGATGAGTACTTTATTCGCTTGGGCGGCCCGGGACATACTGAAAATTTTATAATGATCTGTAAAGCTCTGCTGAAACTGGAAGAGGATAGAAAGCGTGCCGATAACCTGCTTACCGGACAGATTAAACATCTCGAATTAATGGCAGAAGATATTATACAGGAAGATATCAATTCCTTGTCGGAAAAACAGATACAAATAGAATACCTGGTTACCGATTTGGTGAATGAATACCGGTGTGTTAAAAATGAGTTATTTACGCTTGTAGAAAAAATAAGGAAAATTAAAGCTGGATAATACTTGTTTTAATGTCATTCAGCATATTATTAATACCAGCGGAGCGTGCCAGTTACATGCGCGATTTTTTTTAAATTTTACAGGAACGATGCTCACAGTCAGACTTTAAAGTGATACCCATCATTATTTATTACGCTAATAACCGGGAGATTTACATCATAAATTTAAAAAGTGATGGGCTCATTGGTAAAATCGACTTCTTTCCTAAAACCTGGCAAAGGAGTTTACGCGTTTTTTTGCTTCAGTATACTTTTGGTGCATTTATCAGTTCATAGTGCAGCAGCCGGATATTTGCGGAAAGCAGTTATAAATCCTGTAAAGGATACCGCGTGCGCCCTAAAAATTCAGCAGATAATAAGCGATAATCAAATTGAATCATCATTGAATTACCCGAAGTCCGTTAAGCGATTTTACGACCAGAATGGCTATCAGCCAGCCTGGATAAAGCCGCAATCTGGTTTTGGACAAACCTGGCAAGCAATGTTAATGCTTGACTGCGTTCTTCAATACGGTCTCGCTCATGCTGATTACCATCCCAAAGAGCTGGTTTATGAAAGGCTCCATAATATCCTGGAAAAGCCGGAGAAATATGATGTCGCTGAAAAAGCCCGCTTCGAAATTACATTGACGGATGCGCTCATAACTTTTATGAATCATCTACATTTTGGAAAACTTAATCCGGATTTTCCTTCAAACAAGATCGATATTGGAAATACAGCTTTCCATGCAGAAGCAACTTTGCTGGAGGCTACCAGGCAAAATGATTTTATGAGTGCCCTCGTGAAAATTCAGCCTCAGTCAAAGGAATACCTAGATATGCAGGATCATACACGCCTCCTTGTTGGCCAATATCAGGCAGACTGTTATGAGATACCGCAGGAAGATATCCGTATTATGGCGATCAACATGGAACGTATGCGCTGGTTTGCCACAGATGACAAAACTTATATTAAAATTAACATACCTTCTTACTCTCTTTGGCTGCAATTGCCTGACACCGCTTATCAATTTAAGGTTATCGTTGGTAAACCTTCTTCACCGACACCCACATTACAAAGTCAGATCAGTTATTTTACCACGGCGCCGGAATGGAAAGTGCCCAAAAGCATTTTTGTTAAAGAAATATTGCCAAAAGCGCTAAAGGATACCAGCTACCTGGAAAACAATCATTTCACAATTTATGACAATAAAGGGAAATATATAGGATCCGAAATCGCTGAACTAAGAAAAATCAAGTCGCATCCGGGAAATTTTTATGCCAGGCAATCTTCGGGTTGTGACAATTCCCTGGGCTTGATCATATTCCGGTTTCAAAATATTTATGACATCTATTTGCATGATACACCTGAACAACTATTATTTGCCAAACAGGAACGGGCATTTAGCCACAGTTGTATCCGGGTTGAGCACGCCGAAAAACTTGCCGGCTTGCTGCTGAAAAACGATGGTGCTGCAAACAAACTGCCGGCTTTGAGGCAAGCACTTAAAATCTATCAAACGAAGAACTTCCTGTTAAAAAAGCCCGTTCCAATTAAAACTACTTATCTCACTTGCGAAGTAAAGGAAGGGTTACTGATCAAATACAGGGACCCGTATAACCTTGACGGATCATTAGAAATGGCTCTGTATAATACTGAAATGCCGCTAACCATGAGATAATTAACTGAATAAATAGCTGTACACTTTTAAAAAGCAGATCATGAAAACCATTTTAGTGCTTACTGACTTTTCCCAACCTGCTTATAACGCGGCTATTTATGCCTTGCAACTGGCTAAACAGCTGAAGGCTGAAATTAAATTGTGCCATGCTTTTAAGGTACCGGCTGAAGCTCCCGTGGCGGCTCAGGTTGCCTGGCCTTTGGAAAATTATAGCTCGCTTAAGCCGGAAGCGGATGAAAAGCTGCATTTTTTGGCGGAAACCTTATCAAAAGAACTTGTCTCCGGAAAAGAAAGTTTAGCTTTTAAACCGTTAATTACCTATACCAGTGAAGTTGGGCCTTTAACTGAAGTTGCAAGAAATTTAGTGAACGAACAAAAGCTGTCTTTGGTGGTCATGGGTACATCCGGTACAGGAGGCTTAATCCATTTTATAATGGGGAGTAATTGCAGGGAGATGATCGATAAGGCCTGTTTCCCGCTTTTGCTGGTTCCATCCAATATTAATTTTAAGTATATCACAAAAATTGGATTTGCCACGGATCTGAGTGGCCGGGATATGGATGTAATCCATTCACTGGCAGGAGTGGCGCGGATGTTTAATGCTGAAATATTGATTTCTCATGTCACAGATGAAAAATTCGATGACCAAAAACACCAGCATCAAATTGATAACTTTTTAAATGAAGTGACCTGCACGATCAATTACCACAAAATCTATTACCAGCATATAAAGCAAAGGAGCGTGGATTCAGGATTGGAATGGCTCACTGAACATGGGCAACTGGATATGCTTGCTATGATACACCGCCAGAATAATGCATTTTCGAGGATGTTTTTGAAAAGCCATACTCAAAAAATGGCCAGGCAAATTGAACTTCCCTTACTGGTATTCCCTGACGATTATCATTCCATCATTTAGTTCAGTATTTAGAATGCTATTGAAACATTTACCTGGTTGAGGACTTATTAATATTGTTTACCCATGATGGCGATATTGCACCCCAATCATTTTGCAAAAGATCTTGGGGCTTACTGGTTGGGGGAAGCAATGACAGCTCTTTTGAAAAATTGGACGTGGCTATAATTTTTGCTCCAGCAGGCGAACTGATTCCAAAGGCCTTACCGGAGGTGGAAAAAGGGGAGTGCCGTGATTTGCGGAGGTATTCACATGGGTCAGATACCTGCTTTTTCTTATGACCTGCTATGGGGGGACGGGCCATTAAGTCAGTTGCAAATTTAGCACGAAAGGATGGAACTTGATTTCTTTGACCTTTTGAAATCAATTAGAGTTCATACGCAGACGCAACCCTTTGCATTATCGCAGGCCAATGAAGTGCTAAACCAGCTCAGATCAGGAAAAATAAGGGGAGCAGCAGTATTGGTAATGGATTAATAATCCGCTGGAGCATCCGGGTTAAGCAGATCAAACTTTTTTAGATCAATGTCTTGATTTAAAACATTCTTCAATATGACCCTGCTCATTTTTTGAGTCTGTTTATTTCCTCAATTTTATTCTATAATCATAAACAGGATAGAAATGAAAACAATAGCTGTATTGACCAATTTTTCTGATCGTTCAGAACATGCCGCCAGTTATGCCCTGCATCTGGCACAAAAGATCAAAGCAAATATTTTGTTATTTAACTCTTTCCTTGTGCCGTCCAACATCGCCATTGACGCGCAGGTGGCATGGCCCGCCGGAGAATATGAGGAAATGCAAAGCTACAGCGAAATGAAGCTAAAGGAGCTTTGCAAGAAGCTGGAAGACGAAGTAAAGACCAAATACTCCGTTCTTATCTTTCAACCGAAAATAAAACAGCTAGGCCAAGAAGGCACTATAGCCAATGCCCTAACTAAATTGGAGGAGAATAAAGAAATTATACTTTTGGTAATGGGAACCCATAGTACGGACGATCTCTCAACCTTCCTGATGGGTAACAACTGCCGGCAGGTTATCGATGCTGCAAACCTTCCATTGCTGGTCATTCCGGGGAATGCTCCGATAAAAGATATTGAGCAATTTGCTTTTGCTACGGATATTACCTACAGCGATGTGGCCTATATTAATGCACTGACCAGCCTGGCCGCACAGTTTACAGGGGAAATTATTATCACTAACGTCAATCCGGATTCTCCGCTTGACAGCGAACATGATGCTGCAGTACATTTATTCATGAACGATGTTGCCAACGAAGTTAATTATGCCAAAATCAGTTACCGCACTATTCCTAATACTAATGTAAAGAAGGGACTCGAGTGGCTGACCACAAACGGCAGTTTTGAAATGCTGGTAATGGTGCATCGTAAAAGTAGTTTTTTTGAATTCTTTTATAAATCAAGTATTTCTAAAAAAATGGCTGCTTGCAGCACTATTCCTTTATTAATTTACCCTTATCCAATGGCGAACATTCCTTTATTTTAAAAGAATATATTCGGTTTCAATACTTATTAATTGTATTATGAAAGCTTTATTAATAACACTGATAGCTATTCACGGACTGATCCATGTGCTGGGTTTTGTCAAGGCATTTAGGCTTGCGCCGGTATCTCAATTAAGTCAGCCCATTTCAAAATTAAATGGTAGTCTTTGGTTGCTCTCGGCTATTATGTTTGTCTTAGCTGCGGCAATGCTTTCTATGGAAAAAGACTGGTGGTGGATTTTATCCGTAGCCGGGATAATGATCTCACAGTATCTGATTATTAACGCCTGGCAGGATGCGAAGTACGGTACGGCAGCTAATATAGTCGTTTTGATAATAACCGCTATTGGATTTGTTGCGTGGCTTCTTAATAAAAATAGAATCATATGAAAATAAATAAGGAATGGCACCTGGCACATCCGATGCCAAAGAACCCGACATTTGAACAAAGAGCGGATGGTACCTCGAACATCAAAAAAACTGTGCCTGCAGGCCAATTGAAGGAAAGCTGGCAGAGGAAATGAAACGAAGAGGAATTAAGTTTTAAAGCTGATCAGCTCGGTATATTTAATATTAAACGTCCAATAAAAAAAGATGTCATGTTAGGAGAACTAAGTGAAATTCAAATTGAAAACCTGTTAAAACAGCAGGTCGTTGGCCGGATTGCCTGCCAGGCCGAAGGAACAACATACATCGTTCCGGTAAATTATGTTTACGATGGAACCTACATATACGGACATTCTTCAATTGGAAAAAAGATTGAAATGATGCGTAAAAATCCGGAGGTATGTTTTGAAGTTGACGATATAAAAAGTGTATTCAGGTGGCAGAGTGTAATTGCCTGGGGCCGGTTTGAGGAAATAATCGATATTAAAGAAAATGAACAGGCAATGCAGTGTTTGATACACCGGATCATGCCATTGTCGGACAATCCAACTGACCATCCCTCTCATGGTATTACGGAGAGCGACAGTGACGTCGGTACCAAGGTGGAATTGATTGTTTACCGAATCAAAGTAAGCAAAAAGACAGGAAGGTTTGAGAATAGTTAAACGCAGCAGATTATTGTTAAATAAATGAAAGAATCCTCAACACAGGTTAATGCAAACGAGTCCGAGATCATTTTTCTTGACGGGCCGCATTCCAGGTGGAAAGAATTGAAGGTTGCTTTTGAAACTTTGTTTGAGATGATCAAAGGCTTTCGCGCACTCCATTTTATAGGGCCTTGTATTACTATATTCGGTTCTGCCAGGTTTAAAGAAGACCACCCCTATTATGAGCTGACACGGAAAGTGGCTGCAGCTTTGGCAAAATTGGGTTTCACAATCCTTACCGGAGGTGGCCCTGGGTTAATGGAAGCAGCAAACCGCGGGGCTAAAGATGTTAATGGGCGCTCGGTTGGTTGCAATATTCAGCTCCCGGTAGAGCAAAAGCCCAATCAGTATCTGGATAAGTGGATATATATAAAGCATTTTTTTATTCGCAAAGTGTTGCTTGTAAAATACTCTTTCGCGTTTGTGGTGATGCCCGGCGGTTATGGAACCTTAGACGAGTATTTTGAAGCCCTTACGCTGATACAGACGCACAAGATTGACGACTTTCCTGTCATCATTTTTGGAAAAGAATATCACAAGGATTTGCTGGAACATATTGAACAAATGAGTGAAAACTTCACCATCACAAAAGATGACGCTCATTTATTTATAGTGACCGATGATATTGATGAGGCGGTAAACCTGATCGTTGAAAAAAGCATCAAACAATTTAACCTGCATCCAAAAAATAAAGTAAAACCTTTTAAATGGCTTTTTGAAAAGGAGTAAATTCTTTTCATGAAACAGTTACACTTCAATCTTAATCACCAGTCATGCATAATGCTGCCCTTTTGAAAGCCATAATTGAAAATGCGATTGATGGCATAGTTGTAATTGATTACCGTGGCCGCATGGTTTCGGTAAATCCCTCGGCTTGTGCCTTGTTCGGGTATTCAGAAAATGAATTATGCGGAAATAATGTCAATATGCTTATTCCCCCGCCAGACAAAGATATTCATGATGAATATATAAAACAGTATACGCAGACACGGCAAGCCCATGTAATCGGGATAGGCCGCGTAGTAATAGCGTTAAAAAAGGATGGCTCGGTTTTTCCGGCAAGGCTGGCCGTAAGTGAAGCAAAACTTAATGGCAAAAACATTTTCGTTGGTATCATTCATGATATCAGTAGTGAAAAAGCAGCGCAGCAGAAATTACAACAATACAACACTGAATTGGAATCGGTTGTAAAAGAAAGAACAGGTTTTCTCAAAAATATAGTTTCGGAACTTGAAAAGGCAAAAGAAGAGGTCAATATTTCCCTAATGAAAGAAAAGGAAGTTAACCTGTTAAAAACACGTTTCGTTTCCATGGCATCCCATGAATTTCGGACACCCCTAAGCACAATTCAACTCTCTGCTTCGTTAATTGAGCATTACTATGATCGCCTGAATAAGGGGAAAATATTTAGACACTTGGACAAGATAAAATCAGCAGTGGTTAACCTGACATCGATTTTGAATGATTTTTTATCTGTGGAAAGAATTGAAGCCGGCAAAATTAGTCCGGTTTATATAGAATTTGAACTCAAAGAATTCTGTAAAGAAATAATTGAAGCAATGAAAATGCAGACGAAGCAAGGGCAAAGAATAAATTATAAGCATATTGGAAAAACATCAAGGATCACCCTGGATAGTAACCTGCTTCAGCATTGCCTGGTTAACCTGATTTCCAACGCAATTAAATATTCACACGAAGGCGGTATGATTGAATTGAAAACTGAAATAGGCGCGGAAAAATGCCGGATTGAGGTAAAAGACCAGGGGATCAGCATACCAAAAGAAGATCAGGTTCATTTATTTGAAGTTTTTTTCCGTGCAAGCAATACCAATGATATTGAAGGAACTGGATTGGGGCTGAATATTGTAAAACGTTATACCGAGTTGATGAGTGGTCGCATTGATTTCGAAAGCGACACAACCACAGGGAGCATTTTTACCCTTACATTTCCAATAAAAGCCGGGAATATGAGGTTTCCAGACTTCAATTAATTCTTTCATTTAGCGTAAACGTCTTTCTCTGTTTCTTAAATTTATGTCATTATGTCGCATTTAAAGCAATAATTTCAAATGTGTTATTTGGGTAACAGGTGCCTGGTTCCGAATTTTATGGTATAAATTTTCAACATCTTTTTTGATACATAATTCTGTGCCCGTGTGCATAGTCGCCGCCGTTCCGCAAGCAACGCCAAATTGGACTGCCTCCGTCAGACTTTTATTTTCAATTAAACTTAATACAATACCGGCTACCAGGCTATCGCCCGCGCCAACTGTACTTTCCGCGTGCATTGCCGGGGGCATTATATTCAGTGCCATTTCTTTGGTTACCAGCATTGCCCCGAGCGTTCCCATTGAAACTATGACAACCTCGCAATTTCCCCTGTCGATCACTTCACGAGCCATATCAGCTACCAACCCGATGTCCAGGTCCTTCTTTCCTACCAAAGAAGCCAATTCCCTTAAATTCGGTTTGATCAGGTAAACTCCGGCTTTGACTGCATGATTTAACGCTTCGCCCGAAGTATCTACGATAAGCCTTGCTTTTTTCTTCTGTGCAATCACGGATATTTTTGCAAAAATATCCGTGGGTACTCCAGAAGGTAAACTGCCGCTTGCAATGATATATTCAACATCAGGTATTTGTTCAATTGCCCTAAGGCAGGCCTGCCATTCATGTTCACTTATTTTTGGCCCGGGCATATCAAAAAGATATTGTTTATCGTTGTTGATATCAGCAATTACCAGGTTTTCTCTGGTGTTTTCTTTAATATCAATTACTATAGATTCAATAAACTCATCAGAAAGCATTTGTGTGATCTTTTTTCCAATATATCCCCCTGCTAAATAAATTGCGGTAGCTTCTCCTCCGAGTTTTTTTATAGCTCTGGCTACGTTAATGCCACCTCCTCCCGGTTCGCAAACAGGGAGCGTACAATATAATTTTTTATCCGGAATTAATTCTGCGACCGAGGTGCTTTTATCAAGCGCCGGGTTAAATGTGATCGTTATAATTTTCGGCATAATTTAAAAATTAGTATTTTCTGAATCTATTGTAATAGTTTGCGCAGATCAATAAAAAGATCACTGAATAACATAAAGGTAAATGCATTATGTAGCAAGATATTTGACAAGTATCACTATTTCAATTGATGATGTCATGATGGAAGCAAGCGGTGGGGGATCAGACCCGGCATATGACTAATATGTTGCAAAACGGAAAATTTCTTCAAAAAACGTAGTGCCCAAAGAATTCCTTTAACAGATTATTGAAGACGGTTAAAGAAATCCTTTGAACACCGGCAAGTTAAAATACCGGATTTTTGTTTACATCCACTTGGCGGCAAAGCGGTTGAATTCATAACGAAAATCGTTGAACATTTTCTCTTCGGTCCCGTATTTTTCGTTTAGTTGCTGGTGCTCATCAGCAGAGTTCCGATCTACAAAAACATCAGTGTGATGGAGTTGCGATCCCATACTTTTATTATTGGCATGGATCAGGTGTTTAAGTTCATCAATAACGTCCTTGTGAATGATCAGCTGATTTCCAAAGTGCTCAACTTTTTCGGAAACTTCTTTTCCGGTATTATCTCCTGAAATTTCATCCAGGCGCTCTTGCAGGAACCCCAGTTCCTGTTCATAGAATGCAAGGCCTCTAAGACTTTCGCTATTGAGGTTGGCGATGTGTTTTATATTTATTTGACTCATAATACCGCAATTTTAAAAGATAAAGATCGTAATGCGATTGACCGCAGGCACCCTAAAAGGTGATGTTGGTCATATTAGCTGGATGCAGGTTAAACAAAAAGTCGGAGGGATATTAAACATAGATAAAAAATATCCCCTGATGTATTGGTAAGTAAGATTTTCCGCTAAGCGGGGCCAGAGGCTATGTATCGCAGGTCACCTTTAAGAATGACCATCATCATTTATTCCGGGGTAGAATGCATGCAACTTTGTAGAACATTAATTCTAACAAAGTTCGAGAAATCATGGATACATTGGAAACCGTTAAAGCAGGGAATAAGCCCCTTGAAGAAAACGAACTTATCAAAAACATGAAAGCCTTGGTTTATCATAGGCCAGGCAGAAAATCCTGGGAAGAAAAACCCAAACCAACTATCATAAAGCCAACTGATGCTGCTGTGAAAATTTTTAAAACCACAATCTGCAAAACCGATCTGCATATCATGAAGGGTGATGCCACCGAAGTTACTCACCAAACAATAGCTAATGATTAAAACTGTTTTTATTGCAAGCACCGAAGCTCATAGCGGAAAGTCCATTATCTCCATTGGCCTGGTGAACATGCTTTTGGGCAAAGCTCAAAAAATAGGTTATTATAAACCGATCATTTCCCAGGAAGAGGTCCGAAAAAAGGATGGCCATATTGATACTATCCTGAGCTATTTTGACCTGCCGATGGCTTATGAAGATGCCTATGCCTTTACCTGGCATGAAGCCATGCGCAAAATGGATATTGAAAGCCAGGGTGAAATGATCGACACCATTATCCGCAAATTTAAACGCCTGGAGGAAAAATATGATTTCACAGTGGTGGAAGGCACAGATTACCAGGGCGAAGGGGCAGTTTTTGAATTTGACATTAATGCTCAAATAGCAAAGAATCTCTGCGCCCCGGTGATCGTTGTCGTGTCAGGCGAAGAAAAGATGACAGAACAGGTGATAAGCGGAGCGCTCACTGCCATTCACAATTTCGTTGCCCGCGAAATACAGGTATTGGCCCTGGTGGTCAATAAAGTTAAATCTGAAGAAGCAAAGGATATAGAAAAGGCATTGAAGCAACAGCTTGCACCTGAGATATTACTTGCTATTATCGAGGAAGATATCCGCCTCAAAAGCCCGACTATAAAGGAGATCAATGAACAACTTAAAGGCAAAGTATTATTTGGTAAAGACCTTCTTTCAAACCGGGTCGATCACTTTGTGATAGGCGCCATGCAGGTACCCAACTTTTTAAATTATCTTGAAGAAAATGTAATGATCATTACCCCCGGCGATCGTGGCGATATCATCATTAGTGCTTTGCAGGCCAATATGTCCGCCAGCTATCCAAAAGTGGCAGGAATTCTGCTCACAGTTGGGTATACGCCTGAAAAACCTATTTTAAGGCTGATCGAGGGTTTACAAACAGTAGTCCCCATTATCGCGGTTAAGGCGGGAACATTTGAAACCAGCAATGTTGCGGGGGCAATACGCTCTAAAATCACATCGGACAATGTCCGGAAGATCAGGCTGGCGATTGATACTTTTGACAAGTGTGTTAATGTCACTGAACTAGATAGAAGCCTGATCACATTTAAACCATCCGGCATGACACCGCATATGTTTCAATACCAATTAACCCAATGGGCCAAAAGTTCCCCCAAACATATTGTACTGGCTGAGGGTAATGATGAGCGGATACTTAAAGCCGCTGCCCGACTGCTTGGCAACGGAATAGTGAATATTACCCTGCTCGGTAATTTAAATGAGATCAATGGTATAATAAACCGTCTTGATATTAAGAATGAACTTAAAGATGTAAAAATAATCAACCCAGTATTGGATGAACGCTATAATGATTACGTGAGTACATTTTATGAATTGCGTAAAAGCAAAAATGTGACTCTTGAAATGGCCCGCGATATGATGACTGATACATCTTACTTTGGCACCATGATGGTTTACAAAGGCCACGCAGATGGAATGGTTTCGGGTGCGGTAAATACTACGCAACATACCATACGGCCCGCGTTGCAGTTCATTAAGACCAAACCTGGAATATCTTTAGTTTCATCCATATTTTTCATGTGCATGCCTGAAAGGGTCTGCATTTTTGGAGATTGCGCGGTAAACCCTAACCCTACAGCGGAGCAGCTCGCTGAAATTGCTATTTCTTCTGCTGAAAGCAGTCAGCGTTTCGGTATCGAACCCAGAGTGGCCATGCTTTCTTATTCATCAGGAACTTCAGGAGAAGGCGAAGATGTAGAGAAAGTGCGTCGTGCAACAGAAATTGTTAAATCAAGATACCCGCATTTAAAGATCGAGGGCCCCATACAATATGACGCCGCAGTAGACCCTGTTATCGGGAAAAGCAAATTGCCTGGATCAGAGGTGGCAGGCAGGGCTACCGTCCTGATTTTTCCAGATCTGAATACAGGAAACAATACCTACAAAGCTGTGCAGCGTGAAACGGGCGCATTGGCTATCGGTCCGATGCTGCAGGGATTGAATAAACCGATTAATGACCTTAGCCGCGGCTGTACGGTTGATGACGTTTATAATACAGTTATCGTTACGGCGATACAATCTCAGGACGTCAAACAATAAAGACACCATAAAATGAACATTTTTGTAATCAACTCAGGCAGCAGTTCCATCAAGTATAGGTTATTCCAAATGCCTTCAGCAACACTTGTTTGCAGTGGTTTGGTTGAGCGGATCGGCCTTGAAAATGCGACAATTACCCACAAAATATATAGTAACGGCAGAGAAGAAATATTTAATCTTACACTGTTGATTCCCGACCATGAAACAGGATTAAATAAAGTAAATTCATTACTTACCGACGTGAAGATCGGCGTGATAGGGGATACCTCAGATATTAAGGTTGTAGGGCACCGAATAGTTCATGGAGGCGAAAGGTTTTCTGATATTACAATTATTACGCCGGCGGTGAAAGAGGATTTAAAACAGACCTTTTCATTGGCGCCGCTGCATAATCCACCAGGTTACCGGGGTATAGAAGTTGCCGAAAAGATATTTGCCGATGCCACGCAGGTGGCGGTATTTGATACCGCTTTTCATCAAACCATGCCGCCAAAAGCCTATCGTTTTGCTATACCCAATTCATTTTATACAGATCATCATATCAGGGTGTACGGTTTTCATGGTACAAGCCACAAATATGTATCTGACCAGGCAGCCAATTATTTGCATAGTACAGACCTGAAACTGATCAGTATCCACCTGGGAAATGGCTGCAGCATGACTGCCATAAAAGAGGGAAAATCAATTGATACCAGCATGGGTTTTGGCCCCTTAAGCGGGTTGATTATGGGCACCCGTTCGGGCGATATTGATCCCACAGTCATCTTCCATCTCGTAAATCAATTAGGCTATAATATGGAACAGGTTAGCCATTTGCTAAATAAGCAAAGCGGCGTATTAGGGCTTACCGGCTTCAGCGATACCCGCGATATTACAACAGCGCTTAACAACGGCGACCTTAACGCCAGACTGACTTACGACATGTACACCTACCGTATCAAAAAATTTATTGGTGCTTATACCGCGGTACTCAACGGACTGGATGCGATCATTTTTACTGGCGGTGTTGGTGAAAATAATGTTTTGATCAGGGAAATGGTATGTAAGGATATGAAATATCTGGGTCTTGATATTGATCAGGATAAAAATAACATGTGTATAACCGGCATCCGGGAAATAAATCAGCGAGGCTCAAGGGTAAAAATTTTAGTGATCCCTACTAATGAAGAGCTGGAAATTGCCAACCAGTGTTTTGAGCTTTTAAAGTAAACCCAAATAGCATGGGTTCGTTTCTTCAGCTTTGAAATTTTAATTTGCCGCGACCAAGATCGCTTTCA
>JAQBOK010000110.1 GCA_028288085.1 Mucilaginibacter sp. | reverse complement strand
ACATAGTTTCTATTTCTGATATAGATACCCGCCAACTGGTAAGGCATATCCGTGATAAAGGCGCTATGAATGCCATTATATCATCGGAGATATTGGATATTGAAGAACTGAAAAAGAAACTGACATTGGTGCCTTCAATGGATGGCTTAGAATTGTCATCAAAGGTTACCACTGCCGAAACTTATACTTTTGGTGATGAAACTGCTACCTATCGCGTAGCTGTGCTTGACCTTGGGGTAAAGAAAAATATCCTTCGCAATTTTCAAGATAGGGATGTTTATGCCAAAGTGTACCCGGCCAAAACCACTTTTGCAGAAATGGAAAATGATTTTGCACCAAATGGCTATTTCATTTCCAACGGTCCCGGCGATCCATCGGCTATGCCTTACGCTGTTGAAACTGTAAAAGATATTTTAAAGGCTGATAAACCCATGTTTGGGATATGTTTGGGTCACCAATTATTGGCATTGGCTAATGATATTCCTACTATAAAAATGTTTAATGGTCACCGTGGCTTAAACCACCCTGTAAAAAATGTGATCATTGACCATTGCGAGGTTACCTCACAAAATCATGGTTTTGGTGTAGTGCCCGAAGCAGTAAGGGCATCAGATAAAGTAGAGATCACCCATATTAACCTGAATGATAAATCCATTGAGGGTATCCGCGTTAAAGATAAAAAAGCTTTTTCGGTACAATACCACCCGGAATCATCCCCAGGCCCGCACGATTCAAGATATCTGTTTGATGATTTTGTGAAGATGATGGCAAAGAATTAATCGATTGGCAAACTTACGAAGTTTTAGAAACTTCGTAAGTTTTTCATATATCCATCCCTCATTGAATCTTTATATTCATTTTATTGATGTAAAGGTCATATCAAATTTATTTGGAGTAGCTAACTTTGCCCGGTAATTACCAGGGCATTATTTATTCCATATATGCAAAGAAGATCCTTATTAAAAAGCCTTGGCAGCTTGCTGCTTATTCCGGCACTACCATCTATCAGTTTAGCTTCAAATAAAAAGCCTGCTTTAAGAATAGCACACTTGACAGACATCCATTTAAAAGATCAATTTGATGCCCCGGCCCGTTTTGCCAAATGCCTGCACCACGTTCAGCAGCAAACCGGGGTTGATTTGATATTGAATGGCGGGGATACCGTGTTTGATATGAACAAGGAAAACCTGGATACTATTACCAAACAATGGAATTTATGGCACTCTTTAATTAAATCTGATTGTAGTTTGCCAGTCCATTACATCCTGGGTAATCATGACATTTGGTGGAATGAGAATGACAAAGGACAAGGATTATATGGCAAAAAATATGCTCTTGATCAGCTTCAGCTTTCGTCACCATACAATAGTTTTATTAAAAACGGCTGGAAATTTATCCTCCTTGATAGCGTACATACAAGCAGTGATGGCACATGGTACATAGGCAAACTGGGAGATGTACAATTTAGTTGGCTGGAGAACGAACTTCAATCCACACCGGCTAATATGCCCGTTTGCGTGTTATCACATATTCCCATCATTTCGGCCACATTAATGGTTGATGATAACGACAAAGGAACTGAAAAATGGGAAATATATGGCGGAGAACTTCATACCGATGTCAACCAGATCAGCAGTTTATTTTACAAGTACCCCAATGTAAAGCTATGCTTAAGCGGTCATATCCATTTGCGCGATAAAGTGGTTTATAATAATGTAACCTATATATGTAATGGCGCGGTAAGTGGCGCCTGGTGGGAAGGCAACAAACGCCAAACAGCGCCTGGTTATGGATTGATTGACCTGTATGCTGATGGTAGCTTTGATGAACGGTATATTAACTACTGAAGATAACATCTCTTGACTGTTTTGCCCCTTGCTTTTTCACCGATTCATCCAATTACCTCCCCCGTTCACCGAGAATTTCCCGCCGTTCGCCTAAAACCAGTAGCTCTTTTGGAGGTATGAGGGCATATTTGTGGTATAAATCACAACAATATCATGAAAACAATTCTCCTTTTCCATATCGTTCACATAGCCACCCATGCTATACACTACCTGCATGTCATACTCCATTCATTAGGTCATCTGATGAAATAAGGGTTTAATATAAAGGAACAATAACTTAACATGAATTGGCTATTTGGTTAATATCTGTTAGGTTATTTTGCATAAACTACTACCATAGTGATGAAAACATTAATACAACTTTATAATTTCCTGTTTGAAAGACTGGAAATCTTCACCAGGTCATTTGCCAACATGCTTGGTTAAGAGCACCCTCCAATCTTCCCCTAACGGGAAGGCTGTTATAAACTTTTCAAGTTCTCCCTTTCAGGGAGGGTGGGGTGACGCTAATTTCACCGTAAAATTCCCACCATTCACCAAAAATATCATTGAAATATCAGTAATCTAACGCACTTTTACAGTATGGCAAAACAACCCATCATCACCGTAAAAAACCTGGTGAAAAACTATGATGATTTTGAAGCAGTAAAGGGTATTAGTTTTGAAGTTTATGAGGGTGAGATATTCGGCTTGCTCGGCCCTAATGGCGCCGGAAAGACTACAACCCTCGAGATCATCGAAACGCTGCGCGATAAAACTTCGGGCGAGATCACTGTCGACGGCTTTTCTGTCGATAAAGATACCGATAGTATTAAAAAGCGAATTGGGGTACAATTGCAGGCTGCGGGATACTACCCTAACCTGAACCTTTCTGAACTGATCGTGCTTTTCTCTGGCTTATATGGCATTAGCAAAACACCGATGGAAATGCTGGAGAAAGTAGCATTAACTGATAAGGCCAAAGCAAAATACAAGGATCTTTCGGGCGGACAAAAGCAAAGGTTTTCATTGGCAACCACGCTGATCAATGATCCACGTATTATTTTTCTGGATGAACCGACCACAGGGCTTGACCCACAGGCACGGCGTAACCTTTGGGACCTGATACGCGAGATACGCGATAACGGCACTACCGTTGTGATCACCACTCATTATATGGACGAAGCCGAGGTACTTTGCGACCGTGTGGCTTTTATTGATGGCGGGCATATAATAGGTATTGATACACCGGATAATTTTATTGACAAGCTGGTAGCAACAGGATTTGACCGTAAGAAAGAGGTAAAATCTGCCAACCTGGAAGATGTATTTATTAATATGACCGGCAAAGAATGGCGGGAGGATTGATACTTGTGCACGGATCATGGTCTATAACTCATAGCAAATAACAAAGACTATCATGATCTATAAACTGTAGACAAAAAAAACGACCTAATGACTATTTACCAATGACCAATAAACAACCCAAACCATACAGTAATACCAAAGCCACGCTTGCAATAGCCAAAGCCAGCTTCCGGTCTATATTACGTAGTCCTTCGGCAGTGGTATTCAGCCTGGCCTTCCCGTTGATATTTATTATCGTATTTGCCAATATTGGTGGCAGCGCCATTACTGCTGACGTGGGTGTGGCCAAAACTTGCGATACCGCTAATGATTTTTACAGGGGCCTTAAGACCCACAAAGTAGCAAATCTGATAACTGACCAAAGCACGGCCGATATGGAAAATAACCTATCAAAAGGCAACATTGCGGCCATTATCGACATTAAAAAAAGCACAACGCCTCCATATATTACGGTAAATACCCGGTACAGCACAGCATCCGGTGACAAGGGCAACATATTTAAAATGATCCTTACCAATATCGCCTATAATGCGAACCGGCCTGCCCAGGTGGGTCCATCACCCGTAGTTGAATTGACTGAAACTACAATTAAGGGTCGTGCATATAAATATATCGACTTTTTACTTCCGGGGATGCTTGGCTTCTCGCTTTTGAGTAGTGGCGTGTTTGGGACTGCTTTTGTTTTTTTGAGCCTATTGTTAACGCTGGTGATCAATCGTTTTTTTTCCACTCCAGTTAAAAAATACAGCATTGTTTTGGGCGAAGCTTTTGCACGCCTGGTATTTTCATGGATAGGTGCGTTGTTTATTATTTTGGTAGGGCATTTCTTTTTCGGGTTTACCTTGATACATGGCGTCACAACGGTAATAAACATGCTTATTTTATCGGCTATCGGGCTTATCGTATTTATGGGTTTCGGGTTTATCATATCGGGCATAGCCAAAAGTGATAGCTCCGTACCCCCGCTATCTAACATTATTACCCTACCGCAATTTTTATTATCGGGTACTTTCTTTGCCACTACAGCCTTCCCATCGTGGCTGCAGCAGCTAAGCAATATACTACCATTAACCTACCTTAACCAGGCCATGCGCAATGTAGCTTTTGAAGGGGCCGGCTTAGGCGATGTAACACACCAGCTATTAATATTAGGCATCTGGTTTGTTGTGGTATATGGTATTGCGGTTAAAACATTTAAGTGGGAGTAGGGTGAATGGGGTGTGATATAACTAACTAGTTATCCAGTTGGTGTATTCTGTTCAAATCAACATAATTCAATAACAAAATTCTGTGCTCCACATTAATTTTATGTTAATCTTAAAGTAAATTTCGGCTAAAGTTATTTGAAATTGTATATTTGACTTTTTGTACACACTTATAGTGTATTTATAACACTAAGTTGATT
>JAQBOK010000100.1 GCA_028288085.1 Mucilaginibacter sp. | reverse complement strand
TTCTTGCAAAAAATACAGACATTGAATGGGCTTTAATTCGATATAATTCAGGGTCGGCAGATAAAGCAATTTTGGCGAGGGATATTCAGAGCAATACTGCAAGCTCAGAAAGTGTTAGCTTTGAGTTCGCGGTAAATTATGTTTTAGATGGCCATTCGGAGCCTAATAATTGGCAAATAATAGATGCTGGACATAGTCATCCAGCCGGAAATGAATATCACGGGCCGTCCGGATATGACCCACGTGATATACATACGATTAGGCAGGATGGGGATATTCAGCTTGCCCATATTTATCAAACCCTTCCAGCATTTCCTAATATGAATTTCAATTTTTATATATATGATGCTGATTCAACAAATGGGGGTTATTATAAATATAGCAGTCCTGCAAATCAGCCGCCTCAAGTATCTGGTCCTTATAGTTCTTATTTAAATTTGCCACATTAATTAGTATTTTATATGAAAAGTATTAGCTTCCTACTGTTTTTCCTTCTTGCTGCGAAAATCTGTTTATCACAGAACAGTAAGCAAGTCAGAGTGCCCATGGTCAAAGAAACTCATGCCGTGGATTCTCTGATTGAAACTTTCAAACTCTTTAATAGAAACAATGGTTTTAAAAATGATTCTTGCTTTTTGCTTATAGTAAGGGCGAATAATAATGATGCGATTTTGTCAGTTAGATTTATTAATCAATTAGAGAATTCTACGATAGATCTATCAGTTAAAAACCTGTTCGAGCTAGGCAATTTCAGGTATTTTATGTTCAAGAATAATTTTGTTTTAGTAATCGGAGACAATGATCCATATAATTGGTTTACGCGGTGTACACAAACTAAACTTTTTACAATAAACCAAATAGCACCCGATCAAAAATATATTAGCGCATACATTTATTCATATAAAAACGGCAAATTCAAAGCTTTAGGAGATCTAAGTCGTTAACAACCGCTATAGGAAAGGCTCTTGTTGTCCGTATTCTTCTGACTACCGCTGGGCAATATGAAGCACTTGGACTTGCCAGCCAAGGGTACCTTATTAGATAACTTGATCATAATCATCCTAATACCGGATCTACTGCGGGCGATAGATATGGGCCACAAGCATATTATGGCCCCTCAGGCTTCCATCCTAACGATCCTTCTACAACAAGAGGCGCAGGCGATATGGGAGCCGCACGTGATTTAATGAATATAAATAATAAATTTTATAGAGATAATATTATAATTTTTAAGATTTACGATCACTTTGAAAATACTATAATCAGTTATACTCCATTTCCCGTTAATTAAATTCCTTAATAAGAATATGAAAACAATCCTAATATGTCTCATTTGTTTTTGTTTAAGCAGTGAAATTATTGCACAAAAAAGAAGTATGATTCTACCGATGTTAAAAGAGAATGCGAAAATAGATTCATTATTTAACACCATAATTCCTGAATGTAAAGTTCGCTGCAACTATTTTTCCTTCACAGTTATTAAATTAGAAAATGGATATAGCTTTAGTGTTGTACAGCTAATGACCAAGAAAAATGAAATTTATTTTCCATTTATGTTGCCAGAATATATGACAAATTTTGGTTATTTTGAGTACATGGGATGTACTGTATTTGTCAGCGGCGGAATTGATCCATATTATTTTTTTCAGAAAACCCAACAAAAAAAACCATTTAAATTTATTTGGGATAAAAATAACACCTATGACGAACGAGATGATTTATTTTTCAATTCCTATAGTTACCATCACGGAAAATTTGCAATTAATATTAGCCAACTTCAGAAATAAATAAACCTGTCCGAATACCAACAAATTTTTTACCAGAACCACGCTGTCCGTAGTCTTCTGACTGCAGACTTAATATGCTTGCAGACTGTGTCTGCAATAAGCAATCTAACAGGCCGAGGTATGTCAAGTAGAAAAGTGCAAATTATTTAATCTTGTCTTTATAGCATTAATAATTTGATTGAATTGCAGCTACTTTTATCTACTTTTATTGACAGTAAAAACAAAAAACCCTCATAAGTATCTCACTTACAAGGGTGTTTTGATAATCTAAGTAGCCCGTAGGGGAATCGAACACGATAAAAACCCTATTGACTTACAATACTTTATATGGTTATCGATGTACTACGCACCGAATTACTAACCATTTTTTGATGCAGATTAAATACAAATCTTACGATATAAAGATACAAAATATTGCAATATAAAATATCGGTATTTGAAATTACCGATAATGGAATGTTTCGATCTTTTAGCTTTTTATACAGTATAATTTTATAAAACAAGAAACAGTTTTGTCAAAATAGGGAGGCTTTCATAGGGAAAAGGCCGAATTTCAAACTGGCTTATTTTCAATTTCTTACTAACAGGTAAGGATAGAATCAGACTGGTAATTTGTTTTATTTATATTTTAGAACCGCTCTTAACTTAAATTTGAACTCAAAATGTAATAAGCATTTTTCAACCGGAATTAATTCATTTGGTAGTATCCGTTTAAGTAGTAGCTTCGTGTTCTAAATCTTATAATGAAAACCCGTTCAACCCTATTACAAAAAAGAGTAAGAGCTTACACCCTCACTGAAATATTGGTGGTACTCGTGATCATCGGCATTTTAGTTTTATTGGCCTTGCCTAACTTGCTTCCAATAATTACCAAAGCTAAAAGTACGGAGGCTAAAATACAGTTGGAGCATATTCAGACACTTGAAAAAACTTACTTCTACGAACATTCAAAATACTCGAAAGACCTGACAGAAATAGGCTTTATACAAGAGAAATTAACGACTGAAAATAAAGACGGAAGGGCCAATTACCGTATTGAGATCTCCAATGCCACCAACACCACTTTTACTGCCAGGGCAACTGCGGTAGTTGATTTTAATGGGAACGGTACCTTCAACGTTTGGGAAATTGACCAGGATAAGACCTTAAAAGAAGTTACCCCGGATTAAGGTGTTATTACTATTCAAAATTTTAATACTGGTTTCTTTATTGCTGATCTTTTTCCAGGATATACGCAGCAGGTCTGTTTATTGGGTTTTATTTCCATTGTTAACCGGCCTGTTGATTTTAATTCGTATCCGCCACCAGGGGTTTTTTCAGTTTTGGCAACCCGCATTAATTAATCTCGGGTTCGTTATCGTACAACTCTTTATCCTGACCATTTATTTTTCAATAAAAAACAAAAAATGGATCAACGTCACCAGCCAATTATTGGGCTGGGGTGATATTTTGTTTTTATTAAGTATCGCGGTTTATTTATCGGTACTTAATTTTCTTTTTTTTTATATCACCAGTTTGGTTGGGATTTTAGCCCTTTGGTTAACCTGGCAAGTAGTGTCGGCGAAAAAAAATAAATATATACCCCTCGCAGGTCTCCAGTCATTAATATTTATAGTATTTTTAGCGAGCGATTGGTGGTACCGGTCTTTTGATCTGACAGACGATACCTGGTTGCTCAACCTTATCACGAAATGAACCTGACGGAAGATATTGTCATCCTGACTGATAATATACACTGGCTTACCAAAGACCAGGCGTGGCATTACCGGGTTCTTCCCAAAAGCAAGACTGAAAAACAATTTTCCCTCTATTGTGAAGATGGTATTAATTCCAACGCACTCGCTTCCGAATTAGAAATATTGCTTGGGCTTGAAGTTAAACTCAACCCCATTCCTGCCGCAACAATAGCCCGGCTTTTATCCAAATATTATATAAAAGACAATGTCCTGCAGGGCTCCGCCCAATTGCAGATCAATCACCGGGAAGATGATTTCCTGATGAACCTGATCGGGGAAGCCAAGAACTTAAAAAGCAGTGATATCCATATCGAAAGCTATGAGAATAAATGCCGGGTAAGGATACGAATTGACGGCATGATGGTGGAACGCTATCTATTGAAGCGTGACGAATACCCTGCGCTGATCAACAAGATAAAGATCATCTCCAACCTGGACATCGCTGAAAAACGTCTGCCGCAGGATGGGCGCATCAACTTCAAACATGGAGATCAGCAGTTTGATATACGGGTTTCTATATTACCTACGTTGCACGGCGAGAAAGTAGTTTTACGTCTGCTTAACAACGATGCTACCGAAATTGATCTGAACAGCCTTGGCTTTTCCCAATTTGATCTGGATAATTATTTACAAGGTGCTAAGCGGCCCAATGGCATCTTACTCATCAGCGGCCCGACAGGTTCCGGTAAGACCACTACGCTGTATGCCACCTTAAAACTCCTGAATAAGGAAACAAGAAACATCCTGACGATTGAAGACCCGGTGGAATATACGCTGGAAGGGGTCAACCAGGTACAGTTAAAGGAATCAATAGGTTTAAGTTTCGCGGCTGCTTTACGTACATTTCTTCGCCAGGACCCGGATGTGATCATGGTCGGGGAGATCAGGGACACAGAAACCGCTAATATGGCCATCCGGGCGGCATTAACCGGGCACCTGGTGCTTTCCACCATTCATACGAACTCTGCCTGGGGAACGGTTTCCCGCCTGATCGATATGGGCATCCCGCCTTTCCTGGTGGCAAGTACATTAAATACAACCGTCGCTCAGCGTTTGATCCGGCTGTTATGCCCTTATTGCAGGGAAGAAGCTCCATTTGATGAAAACCTTTACCCCAAACAGTTTAAACCTTACAGTAAGGTCAACCATCATTTCGTTCCGAAAGGCTGTGAACAATGTTACTATACCGGTTACAAAGGCCGCAAAGCGGTTTACGAGGTGATTCCGATAGATCAGGAACTGGCCTTTGAAATAAAGACCGGGAACATGCATATTCAAACCCTTCTGCAAGAACGGGGGGTACAAACATTAGCAGAAAATGCATTCCGGCTATTTTGCGAAGGGTTAACCTCCATTGAGGATATCTACCCGCTTTTATTTAATTACTAAACCTGTATGCACAAAAAAATCACCCCGTTTCTCCTTATTTTTTTATTGTTCCTTTTTCCGTTTAAAATTTTAGCGCAGCAAAATAACCGCGTACAGGCGATACAAAAAAAACTGGACAGCCTTTCCAAAAGCGTTCCGGGATTAAATCAAAAGGTACAACTCCTGGTTACCGGCATTTCTATACAGCAATATTTAATTGGTATATCAGGCTCCAACAACTTAAGTATCAGCGTTGATCCCCAACTTAATTTTGTCATCAATGACACATTTCATGACGTTTCAGCTTCAAATATCCTGGCATTCCTTGCCCAAAAATACAACCTGGATATCAGCGTGGTTGGCCCTATAATTTATGTTAACGCCTATCACGAATATGTGCCGGTGATCAAACCGGTTACTAAGGAGATTAACGCTAAGTATAACCCTTCGGATAATACTTTATCCCTAACGCTTGACAACGATAGTTTAACCAGCGTGGCCAAAAAGATCACCCAGGTTTCGGGCAAAAACGTAGTGGTGCCGAATTCTATGCAGGGGAAAAAAGTAAGTGCATTTATAGCGGCCGCGCCGTTTGAAACGGCTATGGACAAACTCGCTTATACCAATGAGATCAAAATGGTGAAGACCAGTGATAACTTTTACCTGTTTCAGCCTCTTGGGGAAAATGAAGAATTATATATCAACGGTGAT
>JAQBOK010000053.1 GCA_028288085.1 Mucilaginibacter sp. | reverse complement strand
TACCCTGTCTGAAACAATTAATACCACCACCGGCGATACCTTAACCGTAGGCGCTAAAAGTGTTATTTATTATCGATCTGTACAGCTAAATACTTATAACAGGAAGAGTCTGCTGTTGGAGTGAGTGGGGGCGGGTTGTACCTGCCGGTAGGCAAGTGTTGTAAGTTGTAAGTTGTGTGTTATAAGTTGTAAGTGGGGAGTTTTGCCTGCCGGTAGGCATGAGTTGTGAGCGGGTCCGGGCAAGGCATTAAAATAAAAGCGTTTGCGTGATCAGGTACGCGACTAAAAGGATGGTACGGCACACCAGAAAATGAAAAACACAAAAACATCCCAACTCCTATTTCCGGCCTCTCCGCTCTAACCTGCTCCGGCCTCAAAAATCATCCGGCTACCTTATGTCGGTCGTCGTGCTTGCCGTCCTTTAGCTCATTCAGCTGTATTTCATAAATGCGCATGCGGGCATGTAAAATATCCACTTCGGTGCGCAACATTTGTATTTCTGTAATAAGTTTGGCCGAATCGGGCTTGTTGAGTTTTTTTTCGCCTGTACCAATAATGAGCCACTCCGGTGAGTATTTTAACTGGAAACAAAGTTTGCGGATAAGGTAATAGCTTACCTCCTGCTTTTTGTTGATCACCTTGCTGATAAATCCCTGGTCAACGCCTATAGCATTGGCCAATGCAAGCTGACCGCCGTGCTCCTTTACAATTACCTTTAACCGTTTTACTATTGCGTCGTCAGACATGCTGCTTTTTTTGCAATAATAAACAAATCAGCTAATAAAAGTGCAATGGGTTTTAGTGAGTAAATAATTTATTAGTATAAACAAAATCAACCCCAATTATGCCTCAACAGCAACCTGGGCTTTTTTAAGTTCACTCGCGCTAATCAGCAGGGCCCCCAGTTTGGCGTAGTAGGCCGCTAATGCAATGTCCCTGTTTCTGTAGGCAAACATTAATTTATCAAGTTGCTGGGCAATTGTTTTTTTGGTTTCGTTAAGTTCAGCAGAACCATTATCAGCAGTATTTAATGCCGATTTAATGGCTATCACCTTTAACTCTGCAGATCGCAGCATAAACAACGGTGGCACATTTTTATTGGCCC
Source organism: Mucilaginibacter sp. (assembly GCA_028288085.1). Lineage (GTDB taxonomy): Bacteria > Bacteroidota > Bacteroidia > Sphingobacteriales > Sphingobacteriaceae > Mucilaginibacter. The sequence continues at coordinate 10,785 of JAQBOK010000053.1, read as the reverse complement.
GTAAAATATCGTCTACCTTTTTCTTGTTCAGCTTATCGTACTGTATAATTATAAAAACGATAATCACGCCAACCACTAAAAACAAATAAAAAAAGTTCATAACACACTGTAAATATTAAGTAATAGCCTAATTGCGGAAAAACTGATTCCTTATAGCTTTTCTACGATAAAATGCGAAAGTGGTTGCGGCTTTTATAAAGAAAATTTAAAATAACTTATTGACCTTTAGCAACAAGCACAGGTTATCCTCATTAAGGAACAACCCAGCCTGTAGTGGTTTTAATTTCGCTGTATTGCGAAAGTATAACCCCGTTAAATGGCAAACCGTTATAATAAGCGTTAAGCGAGGTTTTGGTAAGACTGCCAAAAACATCAACAAATAATTGATCGCCATGCTTGGCAACAAACGAATAGGTGTATGATCCTGTGGCATTTACCTGGCTGTTTAGCAATATGGCAGTATCGCCAGCGGCCGCGGTTGCATGTTTAACATATACCCCCACATTAAATAGTGAATCGCTCACTACTGATACCCGCACAAAATTGCCTGTAACATCTGCCGAGTTTTGCTTTTTAAGCACAGTGCTTGTAACCTGGCTGGCAGACACCGGATCATTGCCGTTATAAAAAATATACTGTATTGAGGAGGTAAGTTCCAGGGTTTGATCATTAAGTAACAGTACCTGGTATTTTGTATCGGTACCGTCAGGATAAACCACATCAAGATAAATAAACCCCTTATCGGTTGTTAGCTCGTAGGTGCCTTTAAGCACAGTACGCGTATCCGGCAATATTTTCACCTTACCGCTGCCATCAAATTGCAGGGCCGGCGTTGAAATATTTTCATTTGGGAATATAGATTTCCCGGTAATATCAATAATACTTTGAGTTTGAACAGGGAAAACCCAGTTTCCCTTAAGCTGCCCGTTTAGGGATGTAAGGTCGCTGGCATTAATATTTACATTAGTACCTGTATCCTTTTTGCAAGCAGTAAAAAGTACTGTGGCGGCAAATAATATGTATAAAAACCTTTTCAATGGCATTAAATTATATGAGTCTTTATACGTTTAAAAAATGTGATGGTTACAGCGGCAAAAAGAAATTTAGCATCCACAGAGCCTGTATCCGGCAGTTTTTACTGGTTGTAAATATACTATTAATGCGGTAATTGGCTATCATGGCGAAGCAAATCCTTTAAGAGTTATCCCCACAATGGAAGCCGGGTTAGCTAAAGGCGATATTGACTATCGACGATACACCATTATTTATTCCAATTATTATTGCTTGCTCATTGGCAGGAAAAGAGTTTACCAACGAGTCAATTGATATTACCCAAAACAACCGAAATTTCATATGAAAGATACAGCAATTAAGATGGTTTATAAATCAACAGTTTGTGACGTAATTAATCGTGAAAGATCTTTATACTTACCTTTTAAATTATATTAAACCCCTTTAATGTTAAAGAAAATTGTTTGGTACTGGAATTTGATGCACTACAATGTTTATCAAGGGTTTAATAGTTTTTTTAGATTGATAAATTATATTAACCCTATAAGCTACATTGACAAAGTGCCGTACATTAAGAGATTTTACGAAAAAAAAGGCATCAGCGACTTTAAAGCATTCGTAGGGGACATTGCAAGTAATCCTAAATCAGGATTCAATAGGCTTCAGGCGGGCGCCCTAATGGTGGGATTGTCAGTGCTTTTAGTTTTTGGTGCTTTTAATTGTAGCCAGATATTATTCACGATTTCATTGGGTGATTTAGTTCTGAAAAATGGCACTAGCGAAAACCTATTTAATTTATTTCTTGTAACCACGTCATTGTTGTTTAATTATTTTACATTATTTAAAGGGAGTAAATGCCTTAAATACTTTAAAGAGTTTGATGAAATGGACGCTAGCGAGAAAACGAAATATTATTGGATTAGCCTGGTTGTAGTGTTATCAATTATGACCTTCTTTATATATAGTTTTAAATTTACAAGATGATTTTTTTTTAAAACTCAAATTGAAAATAATATCATCATGGATTATTGCATTGATAGGATCTCTAATTGCGGGGTTAATAGTCAACTACGCCATAATTTCAATAGTCGACAATATTTTTATGGATAAATATTATGTGACAATTTCCGCATCGGCAATTCTTTTTCCCATAGCAACGTTTTTGTGTGGGTTGAGAATGTCTCCGGGATATGCAGAAAAAAGGTCTGGCTTTATTTTACTTGTTTTTGTATTTACTATAGGAATGCTTTATATAAGCACAAGCACCAGCCCTCGTTTTAAGGTATACATTGTATATTATTACATATTTTATATAATTGGATGTTTAATAGATTTGGTAATAGTGTTGAAACTTAAACCAAATGAAACCAGCGATACGATCAATAATATAATTATAAAATAATTTATTTTTTTGACCTCTTTAAATAACATCCACTTTTGGTTTACCATGTTAACCAAAAAGCCGTAAACATTTTAAGTTTACGGCTCTTATGCTCCGGGAAGCATCTAAGGGTGCTTATAATTCGCGGACCTTTATATCGCGGAACGCGATATGATAACCGTGGTCTTGTAATGCGATATGGCCTTTGTGGAAAGCTGCAAAACCTTTCCAGCTTTTAAACTTGCTTTGTGCCACCAATTCGTTCCAGTTGGCATCCCAAATATGGGTTTTAACAGTTTGCACGCCATTTAGCCAAAAAGTAAGCTCGCCATTTTGCAGGCGTATCACAGTGTGGTTCCATTGCCCTGCAGGGTTTTCAGATGCCTTTGTTGGTGTTATAATATCATAAAGCGAGCCTGCCAGGTGATTTGGTTTTTTGTTGTCCTCGGCCTTTTTATCATCAAGCAACTGGTATTCGGGTCCGGTTACATAGGTGTTATCATAAGCTTTATCTTCATGTACCAAAAATATGATGCCGCTGTTGCCTTCTTCGGCTATATTCCAGTCAATGGCCAGTTCAAAATTTTCATATTCTTTTTCAGTCACCGCATCGCCCCTGCCCTCTTTTACAGATGGGTCCAGCTGCAATGCGCCATCGCTTACACTCCATGCCGGGCCTGCATTTGGTTTTAAATAATTGTGCCAGCCATCGGTGGTTTTGCCATCAAATAATAAATGCCAGCCTTGTTTTTTTTCTTTAGCGGTCAATTCATTGTGAGTTTGTGCAGCCAGGCAATTGGCTATTAAAACAAATGCAATCATTGGGAGTAACTTTTTCATAGAACTATCTGTTTTTTTTAAGGTAACTAAGCTTCCACCCAATAGCTATCCGGATGGAGGTTTAATAAGTGTTTTAATGGGTTTACAAAAGTAAATGTAGAAAATTAAGCCATGATTAAATGAAGCAATGCTGTAAAATTTATGATAGGCGCAGATATACGCCTGCCCACCCTGCCCTCCGGTTTACAAACCGGCACCTCACATACGGCCATCATGACGCTTATTAATTTCGGCCGAAATGAACAGCCCCAAGCCTAAGCCCTGGAACCGGACTAAGTTTTTTTAACGTATTATTTTTCCGCTTGCCCTTTAATTAATTCGATAGCATTTTGGTTAATGTGAAACGCGAATCAAAAGGAATGGGCAAGATATATTGGGTTACAGGCCACTAAAAAAATAAAACTAAGGGTATCTATTTGAAAAAAAGTAACAAAAAACACAAAAAAAAGTTTTTTATTTGAGACTGCTTCAATAAAAAAAAATGACCGCCAAATAACTTAGGGTCAGTATGCTTACCTATTAATTATTCAGTCAGGTAAAAACAAACAGGTTTTACCGGGCGCTATTTCCCTTAAAAAAAATAAATTTCTCTAAACAATTACAAAATTATCGTGTTGCCTTAATTAATTGTTCTTATTGATTAACATCTTTAAATCTAAAAAACATGAAAAAGCTATTTGCAGCGCTGATGCTTTCAGCATTCACATTATCAACATTAGTCGCGGCGGCAACACCTGCTATCAAACAGGATACCACCAAGAAACACAAAATGAAGAAAGATACTTCATGGAAAACTAAGAAAGATACCACCAAGAAGCCAAAATAAGCTTCTTTTTGATGAGAAACCCGGTTCAAGAGCCGGGTTTTTTTGTTTAATAGAGCACCCATTATTCGGTAAATTCCTTTTTCAGCACTTACCAATTACTTTTAATTTGATGCCACTGCATATCAACCCTAATAAGTTTGCAGGTAAACTGTATAAAAAAGGCTATTTTGTTTGCCTGCTAAGTTAGCGCCAGTAACATGTTATCAGCACAAAATCATAAAACAGCATTTAACCATCCGCCAGCCTGGGCAAAAAGTGCCATTTGGTATGAAATATTTGTTGAACGTTTTTATAATGGAGACGCCTCTGACGACCCAAAACCAATAAACATTAATATACCCCCAATAGGCCAGTTAGCACCCAAAAAATGGGCTATAACCCCTTGGACCAGCGATTGGTATGCTACAGAACCCTGGTTTGACACAGAAAAGTCTTTTAACGAAAATGTTCTCTTCCGCAGGTATGGCGGCGATTTGCAGGGAGTGCTTGATAAGCTGGACTATCTGCAAAACCTAGGCATCAACGCCCTGTTCCTCAACCCCATTAATGATGCGCCATCATTACATAAATACGATGCCCGCAACTACCACCATGTTGATGTGAATTTTGGCCCCGACCCGGTTGGCGATAATAAAATAATTGCCGGCGAAAATCCGGACGATCCCGGCACCTGGCAATGGACATCGGCCGATAAGCTGTTTTTAAAACTAATTGACGAGGTGCACAAGCGGCACATGAAAATTATTGTTGATTACTCCTGGAACCATACAGGCACCACATTTTGGGCATTCAGGGATATTTTAAAAAATCAGGAGAAGTCTGCCTATAAAGATTGGTATGCGATCAAATCATTTGATGATCCGGCCACAGCCGGATATGAATTTGCTTATGATGGCTGGATAGGCATATCCAGTTTGCCCGAAATAAAAAAGGTGAATGTTACTACTGATCGCGTAACCGGGCACCCTTACGAAGGTGATATAAACCCCGGTGCAAAAAAACACATTTTTGATGTTACCAGCAGGTGGATGGCCCCAAATGGCGATGCAAGCAAGGGCATAGATGGGTTCCGGCTGGATGTTGCCGACCAGATTGGTCTTCAGTTTTGGCGCGATTTCAGGAAACACGTTCGTTCTATTAAGTCGGATGCTTATTTGGTAGGCGAGGTTTGGTGGGAAGAATTTCCTGATAAACTGATGGACCCTGCACCCTACACCAATGGCGATATTTTTGATGCGGCGATGTTTTACCATTTATACAGATCGGCAAGATACTTTTTTGCTAAAACAGATTTTGGTATTGATGCCGCGCAATTTAAGGCCAGCCTTGAATTTGAATGGAGCAGGCTAAGGCACAGTACACGCTACGCCATGATGAATGTATCCAGCTCGGCCGATGCGCCGAGGCTATTAACGGATTTTTACAATCCCAATAAATACAAACTGAACGTAAACCCCGCCGAAGACCCCAATTATAAAACCGGCAAACCTGATAAGGAAACTTATAAAAGATTACAGCTTTACCTGGTGCACCTGTTTACCAATATTGGTGCGCCGCAGATTTATAATGGCGAGGAAATGGGCATGTGGGGCGCATTTGACCCCGATTGCCGCAAACCGCTATGGTGGCAGGAATATGAGTTTGAACCCGAAAGCAGGAACAACTATCAGCCCGGCGAAAAAACCTACGACGAGGTTAAGTACAATGACGAACAGTTTAACTATTATAAAAAACTGATAAAGATCAGAAACGAAAACTCCGTTTTAAGCGATGGCAACATCAGGTTCATAACAGCCGAAGGCAAAACACTGGCCTACAAACGGTATGATCATAAAAACGAGATCATTGTACTTTTCAACCTGGAAGACGGCGACAAGCAGTTTCACCTTCCAAAAGATCATAATTATCTCGATCTGTTAACCAACACCGCAGGTAAACAAAGGATCACCCTGCACCCCCTATCCGCTGCTGTGCTGAAAAGGGTAGATTGAACCTAAGTTTGTGAGTTACAATATGCTCCCCCATCAGCAAACCAGCCCCACACCCACGTGCCAACCTTCAATTTACTTCAACACATTATGGCTCGCTACACTTTGCCATACAATCTTCCCATCTTTCAGTTCAAAACTATCGGTTCCCACCGGGATACTAACCAGTGGATTTTCGGCAGTCCAAACAATATAACATTTGTTGCCTTTCACTATCATGTGCTTAATTTCAAACGTTGTACTGTGGGCTGGCAGAAGGGTAAAGGTGGCCGAAAAAAATGCCGAAATAGCGGCTATGCCAACAAATGGACCATTTGCAGTCCAAATTTCAGATTGTTCAATATAATCTTTGAGCAGCTCGGCCAGGTCGTTGTTACCTAATGCTTCCAGGTGGTGGCGTACAACACCTTCTACTGTTGGTGGCGAAATGTGCATAGTAAGGCTTTTGATTGAGTCAACAAAAAACACCCTGTTAGGTTTGCGCAAGCCCTTGCAGCGCAAAACAAGCTAGCTTATTAATGATTGTTGTTAACAACTCACTTATTCGTTTGTATGATCTCGCCATGATGGTTCATAGTATATCAAAATGAAAAAGGGGCACACGGCTACGTTTGCTCCTTTGAAAGCTATTATGAACGAAAATTAGAAGCCGTAACGCCCTATCCTTAAACCAGGGTGGGGTTAAACCCTGCCCTCAAAGCGAAATTTACATCTGTCTTTTCCAGGCAATGGAAAGCTCTTGCTCTTTGTACTCTGTTAACAATTGGATCATTTTTTTTAAGCAAATAATTTTGAAATCGGGACAGCAGCTCGAAATTTGTATCCTATCATTAACGGTGACTAACAAGGGTCTTTTTTTGTGAACTGAACAAGTCATTTGATCAATTACAGACTCAACATGAGTATTTAAGTCCATGATTCTGTTGGGTGTTATATCCATACAACCTATAGGAGTAAAAAAGGTTTTATTTATTTAAGAATTCGAGGCAGTCTTTTAACTATGATAATGGAGTTCACGCCTGCATCCGGTCCTGTTAAAGTTACTGCCTGGCTTGGGCTTACCCATATTAAGGCTATGATCCTTACCCCGAATATACAACCATTTAGTGGCTTGTAGCTATTTAAAATATAAATTGTGATGCCTTATACCATTGTGCTATAAACGCCGAACGGAGTTGATTAGTATTCATTGAAGATTTAAGAGCCGCCACGCTGAACGATTAAACCAGGATATGATAAAAGCCGATCCTCAAAGGGAAACCATTCGGGCATTACCGTGCAACGGCAAGTTCTTGCTCCTCACGTTCTATTAACAACTGGATCAGTTTTCTTAAGCAAATAACTTTGAACTCGGGACAACAGCTTGATACTTGTATCCGTCCATCAACTATGACTAAAAAGGGTCTTTCTTTGTGAACTGAACAAGTCATTTGATCAATTTCAGACCTAATATGATTATTTAAGGCCATGATGCGTTGGTTATGATAATACAACTTACGGGAATGAAAAAGGTTTTTTTTTATTTATGGGTGATTAAATTATAAAGCTTTATTAATACATTTAAATCACCTAATAAGTGGCTTTTTTATATACCTATCACAATGATTAAATTACTGATCCTTTTAACAATAACATTATCTCCTTTTTATTTAAGAGCACAAACCACCATCGGAGAATCAAAAGAAGATATTCGCAAAATCATCCAATCGAATCCTAATTTTAAATTATCAGCGGGGGACAATTGCGATACTTTAGTTTTCACACAGGGAATGCAAGCGATCTTCGAGTATAAGAACAATATTTGTTATAAATCTACCAGTGTTCTGTCGTTAAAATACATGTCTGCAATTATAGAAAAGATGACAACTGACTCTTACAAAAAGATAAATGATAATACCTGGGTAGATTCTAAAGAAACAATAAAAGTCGCGATAACGGTCGATAAAATTAAAAGCGTCTGTTTTGTAACGACAACCTCTTTTGAAAAAGATAAAATAAATTCAAACTGATACACTGCCAAATAGTAAGGTTGGTGGATTAATTATAAAACTTATCCATAATTTCAAGCCGCCTACCAAGTGGCTTTTTTCATTAATCATTCATATCATGGCTTTAATAATTGTTTTAATAGGAACCTATATTATCTATTTAATAAACAGGAAAAAATTTATAGACAAAACCAATGCTCAAAAAATAGCAAAACTTGGTATTTACGCCTTATGTATGCTCTTGGGGATGTTTGTCTTTTTTGAGATACTCCACTTAATAAAATACCATTCATTTAATTTATAAATTCAAACTGAGACACTACCTGCCCAGCTTTTTTGTTTGCCGAATGTTTTTTGTTAATTAGTTTAATAAAAATGACGTTTATGGGACTTATAAGCAAACGGCCACGATGCAACGCTAATCACCCCGACTTGCTTATGTAGAGATTGCCACGCTATCGCTCGCAATGACAAGTTTTATAATATTCTCTCCGTCAGCAAACTACCTCTCCCCCGTCAGCAAACCAGCTTCGGCCGAAATCAGTCAAAACAATGCAGGCCACGAGCGCAGGCAAGGGTATAGCAAATTTTGCAGAAGCGAAGGCAATAGAGCGAACGCGGTAGCGCAAAAGATTGCAGCCCGAGATTTTGACTGGTTTGCAGGGCAAAGGCCATGAGCGGAACAACATTCATTACATCTCACAATCAAAGCCAAACGTCACTACCCCACAGCAACACTAATCATTCCCGATATGCCTTCGTAGAGATTGCCACGCTATCGCAATGAGCGTTTTATAATAGTATAACCCCGTTGACAAACCAACTTCCTTTAATGATTATGCTTTTTATGAATATCCTTCACCAAACACAATTTCTTTATTTCGTTAATTTTCACAACAAAGGGAGCATATTTAAGACGGTTGCCAATCATTTCGGTGGTATTATCAGAGTGGGCTATCACCTCGTCGTCGTTATCGCCAACAAGCAAGCGTTTATACATCCTATATTCGCCCCATTCAATATAATACACCTCGCCGGGCAGTATCTTTTTATCGTGAATCTCTTTTAGCGCTACCCAGCAGCCATTCTCCAGGTAAGGGTACATGGAGTGCCCCCAAACCGGCAGGGCAAAATCACATTCTTCAATGCCGGGGAAATTCATGCGACCAACGGGCTGCATATCGTTTATATCATTATAAACCACCACGCCCGATGCTGTAGCCACCACTTCGTACATGGGTATGCCATCAAAATGTGGCGCCTGGGGCTGGGTGCTCAGGGTTGGCCTTTTAATATTCAAGAATTCTTTGTATTTATCTTTAAAAATACGGAGTTTATCGGGATCAATGTTTTGGCGACTCTTTATAATTTCGGTAATGGAGGCAGGTGAGTTAAATCCCAACACCTCGGCCAGTTCGTTGTTTCCTTTAAAAGCATTGCCCCTGAGCTGATTATACAATATAATAAACTCCAGCGTTTCCGGGCGTATCCTTTTTATCTTTTTTGGTTTAGCTTGCTCTTCCATAATTGTTGAAAACTTTTTTGATGATTACCTCTGCAAAAATACAAATATTTCTTTATATTTGTAAAGTTATTCCCATCATAATTTATACAAAACTATTAAAACCATTTGTAAAAATTAAAGAATTTAAAGAAAATCCATGGGGAACGTGTGTAATTGCCTGAACCGCAGATTAAAATGAGCAAACGATGATGCTGGAGGTTAGGCAAACAAACAACAATGCAATTCAATAATAAATATAATATGTACTTAGCCTATTCCCCTTACAATTACAAGCCGAAACTACCGGGAAAAACCCGGGCCAACACGAAACCGAAATGCAGCTACGCTACCAGGCCTACCGGGCTGTTTGCAACAAATACAACCACCACATAGCCGCCATACAGCAATATTTCCCCAATTGGGTGCCCAGGCCACCTGCGCTTTGAAGGGTGCCCCAAACTGAACTAAATAAACCATTGAACTAATAAACAAACTAATGATAAAACTAAATCAAAAACTCAAGGATGCCCTGTGGTGGCTGGTGATCTCTGTTGATTACGACTATAGCCGCATAAGCGTTGCCGACCACGAAATTAACGGCGATACGCTAACCCTTTGGCTGGAAGACAAGCAGGACTTTAAAAACTCACTAGACGAGTGCCTGCAGCTGGATATCAGCCTCAAAAATTTTGCTAAAATGATTATTGCTGATCAGCTGAACAGCTACGAAGGAACCCAAATGCACCCGCAAAAGAGCTTTGTTTACAAAGCCCGCATAGAAGTGGACGAACCCATTAAGTGGTATAAGAATGATGCCAGCGAGGTTGAACAGCAGTGGGCACGGGAGGCAGCACTAAAAAGTGTGCTTACCCAATTGGTAGAAAGCGAGGTGTACGATAATAAACGCGAATGGGCAAACGGGAGCGATGAAGGGTTTTTATTTGAAGATTAATATGCCAAATAGCATAGCAAACATAATGCATGGGCCGCTTTAACCAGTAAATAAAAATGGCTTACATCAGGGCAAAACACATCTACAATACTTTGCTATTTGAGAAACTCCCTGACTTGTGATGTTCTTAGTCCCATGGGGACTTTTGGTGGGTAGAAACGACCAAAAGAAGCACGAGGCGTTCCTATCGGAACGCTTGGTGAATTTTAAACAAACAACTACCAACCAAATGTGCCGACGGCACATCAGGAAAAGAAAAAATCAGCTTAAAAATTTCAGTGCGTTTGCCATATGC
>JAQBOK010000213.1 GCA_028288085.1 Mucilaginibacter sp. | reverse complement strand
AATGCGTCCGCATTTGCAGGAGCTTTCAGAAAAAGCTGATGTATTTATATCCGCTTATCCCAATGCAGGCTTGCCAAATGAGTTTGGTGGTTATGACGAAATGCCGCATGAAACCGCTCACCTGATCGAGGATTTTCTGGATTTCGGCATGGCAAATATTGTAGGCGGCTGCTGCGGCACAACACCCGATCATATTCGCTGCATTGCTGAAAAAGCGGCAAAAGCTACGCCAAGAAAATTGCCCGAAGTAGAACCCTATCTGCGATTAAGCGGCTTAGAGTCGGTAAATATTACCCCGGAAACCAACTTTGCCAATATTGGCGAGCGTACCAATATCACCGGATCGCCAAAATTCTCAAAACTTATTTTGGGGGAGGATTACGAAGGAGCATTAGTAGTTGCACGTCAACAAGTGGAAGGCGGTGCACAGGTGATAGACGTAAACATGGACGAGGGCATGATAGACTCGGAAGCGGCCATGGTGAAGTTTTTAAACCTGATAGCGTCTGAACCTGATATTGCCAAACTACCCATCATGGTGGATTCATCCAAATGGACCGTGATCGAAGCAGGGTTAAAATGCCTGCAGGGCAAGGGTATTGTCAACTCCATTTCATTAAAAGAAGGCGAAGACAAATTCAGGGAACAGGCCCGCAAAATACAAAGCTACGGCGCGGCGGTAGTGGTAATGGCATTTGACGAGCAGGGACAAGCTGATTCATTGGCCCGCCGTATTGAGATTTGCCAGCGATGTTATGATATATTGGTCAACGAGGTGGGTTTCCCGCCGCAGGACATTATTTTCGACCCCAATATCTTAACCGTAGCCACAGGGTTAGAAGAACATAACAATTACGCGGTCGACTTTATTGAAGCCACCCGCTGGATAAAACAAAACCTTCCCTTTGCTAAAGTTAGCGGCGGGGTAAGCAATATTTCATTCTCATTTAGAGGCAACAATGTGGTGCGCGAGGCTATGCACTCGGCCTTTTTATACCATGCTATTAAAGCCGGCCTGGATATGGGTATTGTAAATGCCGGGATGCTGGAAGTTTACGAAGAGATACCAAAAGACCTGCTGCAACTGGTAGAAGATGTGTTACTCAATCGCCGCCCGGATGCTACCGAACGCCTGGTTGAATTTGCAGATACGATAAAAACAAAGGGCAAAGAGATTGTGCGCGATGAGGAATGGCGCAAAGATCCGGTTGAAAAACGCCTGTCACATGCACTGGTTAAAGGCATAATTGAATACCTTGACGATGATGTGGAAGAGGCCCGTCTGAAATTTGACAAGCCACTCGAAGTGATAGAAGGCCCGCTGATGGATGGGATGAACATTGTGGGCGACCTGTTTGGCGCCGGCAAGATGTTTTTGCCACAGGTGGTAAAATCGGCGCGGGTAATGAAGAAGGCGGTGGCCTATCTTTTACCTTTTATCGAACTGGAAAAACAAAGGGTAATAGATGCCGGTGAAGATAGCAGCGGAAGCCGGGCCAATGCCGGCAAGATATTAATGGCGACGGTGAAAGGCGACGTTCATGATATTGGTAAGAATATAGTAGGGGTTGTGTTGGCTTGTAATAACTTCGAGGTGATTGACCTGGGCGTAATGGTTCCGGCGCAGCGCATCATCGAAGAAGCCCGGAAACAACAGGTGGATATTATCGGGTTGAGCGGGTTGATCACGCCATCATTGGATGAGATGGTTCATTTCGCCAAAGAGATGGAACGCGAAGGCTTTACTATTCCATTGATCATTGGCGGCGCAACAACATCACGCATACATGCTGCCGTAAAGGTAGCACCCAATTATCAGCATGGAGTAATACATGTGCTTGATGCCTCCCGCAGTGTGGGCGTTTGCAGTAACCTGATGAATAAGGACCTGCGTGATGATTTTATAAATAACACGAAAGCTGAATATGAAAAGGCGCGTGAAGCGCATTTAAACAAACGTTCAGATAAACGCTTTGTCAGTATTGATGAAGCACGGAAATTAAAATTACAGATCAATCTTAATGGTGCCGTTCCCCCAAAACCAACATTTACCGGCACTAAAGTTTTTGAATCCTATCCTCTGGAAGAATTGGTTCCTTATATAGACTGGACACCCTTTTTCCATACATGGGAGCTGCGTGGCAGTTATCCTAAAATATTTAATGATAAATATGTTGGAGTCGAGGCTAAAAAGCTTTTTGATGATGCGCAGGTTCTGTTAAATAAAATAGTAAAAGAAAAACTGTTACAGGCAAACGCGGTGATAGGTTTCTGGCCTGCCAATAGCGTGGGCGACGATATTGAGTTATATACAGATGATAGCCGTGCACAACTGCTAACACGTATCCACACACTTCGCCAACAATCAGAAAAAGTAAAGGGCGAACCGTACTATGCTTTATCTGATTTTATCGCACCAAAAGAAAGCGGCGTACCTGATTATTGGGGTGGCTTTGCTGTAACAGCCGGTATTGGCTGCGATGAATTGGTGGCTGAATTTGAAAAGGACCATGACGATTACAACAGCATTATGGCCAAAGCCCTTGCTGATCGCCTGGCAGAAGCATTTGCAGAAAAAATGCATGAATTGGTGCGCCGCGAATACTGGGGTTATGCTAAAGATGAACAATTGGGTACAGATGATCTGATAAAGGAACAATACCAGGGCATTCGTCCGGCGCCGGGTTATCCTGCATGTCCGGATCATACGGAAAAGGCAACTTTATTCGACCTGTTAAAAGCTGAAGACAATGCACACATGCACTTAACCGAAAGCCTGGCCATGACGCCGGCAGCATCTGTAAGCGGGTTTTATTTCGCACACCCGCAGTCGCGCTATTTTGGTTTAGGAAAAATAAGTAAGGACCAAATAGAGGATTATGCCAGGAGAAAAGAAATGTCAATAGATACAGTGGAAAGGTGGATGGGGCCTAACCTTAATTATTAGAGCGTAGAGGCGAAGAGCGAGGATCGATGAGAAGAATAAAGATTATAATATGATTTTTACAGATTTAGATGCCTGGAAAGAGGCGAGAGCTTTGGTTAAAATAGTTTATGATTGTACATCAACATTTCCTAAGGAAGAAATGTATGGTTTGCAATCGCAAATAAAAAGATGCGTTGTGTCAATACCATCAAATATAGCCGAGGGCTGCGGGCGTAATCATCGTAAAGATTCAATGCAATTTTTTTATATTGCCAGGGGATCTGCTTATGAATTGGAGACTCAGTTATATCTTGCTTATGATTTAGGATTTACAGATGAGTTAACATTAAAATTATTATTAGATAAATTATTAAGGGTAAGAGTATTATTAGCAGGACTGATCAAATATCAAAAATCTCAAATAGTCGGTTAACGCTCCACGTCACTTCACTCCCCGCTCCAAACAACAATGAGAATAACAGACCATATACAAAACGCCAAAGGCAAAACACTTTTTTCATTTGAGTTATTGCCTCCTGTTAAAGGTAATAGCATACAAAGCATTTATAATGCCATCGATCCATTGATGGAGTTTAATCCGCCGTTTATTGATGTTACCTATCATCGTGAGGATTATATTTATAAACAGCATGATAATGGCTTGCTAGAAAAAGTATCTTACCGTAAACGTCCCGGCACAGTGGCTATTTGCGCGGCCATCATGAACAGGTATAAGGTTGATGCGGTACCGCACCTTATTTGTGGCGGTTTTACCAAAGAAGAAACTGAAAATGCTCTTATTGACCTCCAATTTTTGGGGATAGATAACGTGCTGGTTTTGCGTGGCGATGCCCGCATGGCCGATTCTGGTTTTATACCTACGCCCGGTGGCCATGCCTATGCCAATGAATTGTTGCAGCAGGTGATCAACATGAATAATGGCAAATATTTGTACGAGGATCACGAAGTAATGAATGCCAATTTTTGTATCGGTATAGCCGGTTATCCCGAAAAGCATTTTGAAGCCCCCAACCTCAAAACCGACTTTAAATACCTGAAGCAAAAAGTAGATCTGGGTGCCGATTTTATTGTGACCCAAATGTTTTTTGATAATAACAAATACCGCGAGTTTGTAACCCAATGCCGTGCGAATGGCATTAATGTGCCTATTATACCAGGATTAAAACCGATAACCTCATCAAAACAATTAATCAACCTGCCAAAAATATTTCATATCGATATACCCGAGGACCTGAGCGAAGCCGTGCATGCCTGCAAGTCAGAAAAGGATGTAAGAGAAGTTGGAATAGAATGGATGATCAACCAATGTAAGGAACTGATGGATTTTGGAGCACCGGTTTTACACTTTTATACGATGAGTAATCCTGGCCCAACAAGAAAGATAGCGGAGGCGATATTTTAGAAAACAACTCTTCTATGTCATTGCTGTAAGGGTTTACAGGCATTTCCGACCAGTCTAAGAAGATTGCCACGCTTTCGCAGCAATGACAATCCTCACAAATTAAAGGATGGATAAGGTCATCAACTCCACCTTCAACTCCCTGGCCGAAGTAAAATGAATACACTGTATCCCTAATTTTTCAGCAGCCAGAATATTGCGGTAATTATCATCTATAAATAGAGCCTCTTCGGGTTTAACGTGATAGCGATCAAGCAGGATATGGTAAAACTCAGGCGTTGGCTTGCGCATTTTTTCAGCGCCAGAAACTACAATACCATCAAACCACTTTAAAAATTCAAACCGTTCAAAAGCTACCGAAAAAGTCTCGGCAGACCAATTGGTTAGCGCATAGATCTGGTATTGATTACGCTCTTTTAACTGCTTTAACACCGCTATCGTGTCATGAAAAGCCTCACCAAGCATCTCATCCCATCGCCCGTAAAAGGCACGGATATTTTCCTCATGTTCGGGGAATTGCTTTACCAGTATTTCTGTACCCTCATGTAATGGCCGTCCCGCATCCTGCTCCTCATTCCAGTCGGATGTGGTAATGTCTGTTAAAAAACGCTCCATTTCGGCCTCATCACTAAAAATGGTTCGATACATATACCTGGGGTTCCAGTCTATTAAAACCGCGCCGAGGTCGAAAATAATGGTGTTGATCATAATAATTATTAAATAAAAAAAGGGTCATACTGAACTTGTTCAGCATCCCACATGCCAAGCAGCCTCCCTGGTATTTATCTCGCAAATTAACATGTTGATTTATTTTATCAACAAAAAATTATACTTCCAACTGATCCTTTAAATCTTTAAGTGGTGTACCTGGCGTGCACCCTACACATAGGATGTCGAAATAAATTCGGCATTACGTTTAAGCTAACTATTCGTCAGCAAATAGCTCTTAAATTCCTCGAAACTGGTACCCATAGCGGCTGCCTGCTTAACTTTGCCTTCCAGCTCTTTTACCTCTTCGGGTATTTCAATAGCCTTTGCAATATGCTTAGGCAAAACATCCGGAAATTTACAAGGATGCGCGGTTGATAAAAACACCCCCGTAACCTGCCCTGTGGGTTGGTCCTGCTGCCAGTCCTTAAGCGCTTGCCAGGCAATGGCCGTATGCGGACAAGCTATATAATTATAAATGCTGTAAATTTTTTCAATGGCTTCAAGGGTTTCATCATCATTGTAACTAAACCCGGTTATTAGTGCCTTCAGTTTTTCTTCATCTTCTTTAAACAGGTCTGCTATCCTGACCCAGTTACTTGGATTACCCACGTCCATCGCGTTAGATATAGTTTGTACAGATGGTTTGGGTTGATAGACCCCGGTCTTTAAAAATTCGGGAACAGTGTCATTAGCATTGGTAGCCGCTATAAATCGCTCAACAGGCAAGCCCATTTTCCAGGCCAGCAAGCCCGCGCCAATGTTACCGAAATTACCACTCGGCACAGAAAACACCACCTTGCTCCTACCTTCTTTTAGCAGTTGGGCATAAGCGTTAAAATAATAAAAGGTCTGTGGGATCAATCGTGCTATATTGATGGAGTTTGCCGAGGTCAGCCTTAATTTTGATTTCAATTCATCATCTGTAAAAGCCTGCTTTACCAGCGCCTGGCAGTCATCAAAAGTACCATATACCTCAATAGCACGTATATTTTGCCCATTGGTAGTCAGTTGCAACTCCTGTATCCCGCTTACTTTGCCTTTGGGATATAATATGGTAACCCTGGTATTGGGTACTCCTAAAAAACCAAGCGCCACTGCGCCACCTGTATCACCTGATGTTGCTACCAGCACATCCAGTTGCTTTTCGCCGGCTTCTAAAAAATAGCTCATCACCCGGCTCATAAACCGCGCGCCAAAATCTTTAAACGCCAGCGATGGCCCATGAAAAAGCTCCAGGGCATAAACATTCTCTTCCAGCTCAACTACCGGTGCATAAAAATTGATGGCATCTTCAATGATCGCTTTAAGATCATTTTCGGGGATATCATCGCCTAATAAGTTTTTTGCTACATGGAAAGCGATCTCCGGCAGGGTATAACTATCTAAATTATCGATGAATTTATCATCTAAACGAGGAATGGAAACAGGCATATACAAGCCCTTATCCTGGGGCATACTGTTAAAAACCGCTTCTTTAAAAGAGACGCGGGTATTGGTATTACTGGTACTGTAGAATTTCATCTTTAGTTAAATTTCTAAATACTAAGCCTCGAATTCTAAACTTTCACTTTAGAGTTTGCGGCTTAGCTATTAGGATCTATAATATTTTCGGCCCCTTATCATTAATCTCAGACACATAAATATTGGAGCCTATCTTAATACTTGTCAAATGTTGTTGTAATTTTTGGGTGATCAACCGGGCTGTTTCTTCATCTCGGGTAAAGGCAAAAACTGATGGCCCTGAACCCGAGATACCAAAACTTACCGCACCCGAATTCATTGCCATCTCTCTCATTTTATAAAAGTCAGGTATCAGCATAGAGCGCACTGGCTCAACAAGGATATCAATCATGCTTCGTCCAATAAGGTCAATATCATTCATAAACAGCCCGCTAACCAAACCGGCTATGTTGCCCCATTGTGTTACTGCATCTTTCATAAATATTTTATTTCTGATGATCTGCCTCGCTTCACGGGTGGGCACATCAACATCGGGAAACACAATAGCACAATACAATCCCTGCGGATGGGGAAGTTTTACAATATCCAATGGTTCATAGCTGCGGATCAAAACAAAGCCGCCCAGCAATGCCGGGGCCACGTTATCAGCATGCCCGTGCCCGCAGGCCATTTCCTCTCCCTTCATTGCGAAAGGCAAAAGCTTTACGGCATCTGTCTCATCACCCAACAGCGTTTTGGCAGCAAACAGCCCGGCAACCGTACTGGCCGAACTCGAACCCAGGCCACTGCCAATCGGCATTTTTTTATGCAATTCTATATCCAAGCCTATATCGGTGCGACCAATACTATCCAGGTAGTGCTGCACACTTACCCCGACCGTATTTTTATACGGATCAAGCGGCAAACGACCATTGTCCCCTGTTATTTTGCTAATGGTGATACCCGGTTTATGGGTAACCCGCATTATAACTTCATCACCGGGTTGGTTAACCGCAAAACCTAATACATCAAAACCGCAAACTACATTAGCAACGGTGGCAGGGGCAAATACTTTAATTAACTTTTCCATTTATATCTTCCGGGGATCGAAACGCCGAAAATCTCTATTAAAAAAATAATATTTTTTGTTAAAACTTCTTCTGCATTGAAAGGCTATAGCAACTAACTTGCTCCCACGTTTATCAGATCTGCAAACACACCGGCAGCCGTAACCTCGGCACCCGCGCCCGGCCCTTTTACTACCAACGGCCTGTCCTTATACCTATCAGTTGTAAAAGAAATAATATTATCACTGCCAGACATCATGTAAAACGGATGATTCTCATCAACCATCTGCAGCGTAATGGATGCTTTACCGTCCTCCAGTTTGCCAATATAACGCAACACTTTCTTTTCAGCCTCGGCACGTTCCTTTAGCGCGGTAAAATGTGCATCCTCCTTTTTCAGGGCAGCATAAAAATCCTCTACGGTTTGCGCATCCAGGCAACTCTTTGGTAACATACTCTCTATCTGCACATCTGCCGCTTCCATCGCGTAACCGGCATCACGGGCCAATATCAGTATTTTACGCATAAAATCCGTTCCGCGGAGGTCATCACGCGGATCAGGTTCAGTATAACCTTTTTCCTGTGCCAGTTTTACTACATCATGAAAATTGGCGTCGCCCTTAAAATGATTAAAGATAAACGAAATAGTTCCCGAAAGTATCGCTTCAATTCGCCTTACCCGGTCGCCACTGCTCATCAGATCCTTTAAAGTGCGAATGATGGGCAAACCCGCGCCAACATTGGTTTCGTAAAAGAAATCAACCCCATGCTGCCGCGCCGTATCCCTGAATGTTTTGTACTGACTGAATGACGCTGAATTACCTATTTTATTGCAGGTAACTACTGATATATTCGCCTTGAAAATACCCTCATAAAAAGCTATAGGATTAGGACTTGCAGTATTATCAATGAATACACAGTTAGGTAAATTCATCTCTTTCATACGGGCAATAAACGTGGCAAGATCGGCCTTTTCACCCGAAGACTGCAACTCATCCTGCCATTTATCTAATGATAGTCCATCGGCATCAAATAGCATTTTACGGGTGTTGCTTATCCCAACAATTTTAACTTGTATGCCATTATTCTGTTGCAAAAACTCGCTGTGCTGATTTAATTGCCTAAAAAGTGTTGTGCCGATATTACCTGTACCCAGGCAAAAAGCATGAAGGGTTTTATTTAACTGAACAAAAAACGAATCGTGTACCGCATTGAGAGCTTTGGCGAGATCATTTTTCGAAATAATAACCGAGATGTTGTATTCTGATGACCCCTGTGCAATAGCCCGGACGTTGATACCGTTGCGCCCAAGCGAGTGAAACAATTTGCCCGATATACCCGGTGTTTGTTTCATATTCTCGCCCACTATGGCCAAAACGGATAGGTCCTGTTCAATTTCCGGGTGGTCCAGTTTCCGGGCAAGAAGTTCCAGTTCAAACTCCTCTTCAATTAAAAGCCTGGCCTTTTCGCCATCACCAGGTTGAACAGCAAACGTAATACTATGCTCTGATGACGATTGAGTAATTAATATGATATTGATCTGCTTACGGGCCAGTAAAGAAAATAAACGGCCGCTAAAACCGGATTTACCCACCATGCCGCTACCCTGCAAATTAATAAGGCTGATATCACCTATTGAAGAAATGCCCTTTATTGCCAGGCTAGAAGTTTTACAGTCATGCTGAATTATGGTGCCCTCAAAATCCACATCAAAAGTATTTTTTATAACGATCGGTATTTTTTTCAGAAATGCCGGTATCATAGTAGGCGGATAAATTACCTTGGCACCAAAGTAAGATAGTTCCATTGCCTCGGTATAGGTAAGTTCTGGTAATGAGAAAGCTTTTTTAACCATGCGCGGGTCGGCAGTCATCATTCCATTCACATCTGTCCATATTTGTATTTGGGAAGCATTTAATGCCGATCCAAAAATTGCCGCAGTATAATCGCTGCCCCCACGTCCAAGTGTGGTGATCTGCCCCGCATCATTAGCCGCTATAAAGCCTGTTACAAATAACATTTTACCGGTATTTTCCTGGTAAAAACCACGTATGAGCTTTTCTGTAAGATCAATATTAACTTTTGCGTGACCAAAGTCGTTATCCGTTCTTATCAATTCTGATGCATCCACAAATAAAGCTTCTGGGAAATATTGCGCAGCCATTTTACTGATCATCAGGGTCGAACAGCGTTCACCATAACTCAATATCAGGTCGCGTGTTTTTGGGGTAAGCTCCTGCAGGATCAAAACCCCCTGCAGCAATTCTTCCAGGTGGTTAAAATTGATCTTCAGCCGGGTGAAAGCGGGGTTCTGGTGCTGCACGCCCAGTAAGGTTTTCACCATTTCAAAATGGCGGGTTTCCAGTTCGGCCAGTTCCGTTGTAAAGTCTTCTCCGTTTGCCGCCTTTTCGGCCATTAAGGATAGTAAATTGGTTACGCCGCTCATAGCCGACAAAACAACCACCGGTTTCTCACCCGCCTCGTATTCTTTCTTCAGGATGTCGATCACTGTACTTATGCTTTGTGCCGACCCGACAGAAGTACCTCCAAATTTTAAAATCTTCATTGCGATAAAATAAAAAACGCCTTCCTCTTTTCGGGAGGAAGGCGTTTTGTTGGTTTTTTTATATTTTACACCATACAATCATCTTCCTCCGTGGCTTACCCCGGTGGTTGTTGATGTTGTAGTTGTTGTGTTGTTAATATTCATTCCTGTAATGTCCGTAAAGTAAGTAGATATTTTTTGGATTTGCAAGTGCTTTATCGTTTATTTTAAGCACCTGTCAAATTTAATACCTTTGCAAACACAATGGAGGGACTTATAACCAAATCAACCGGCAGCTGGTACCAAGTACAAACAAAAGAAGGGCAAAGGTTCGACTGCCGGATAAAGGGTATATTTCGCACTAAAGGCATTACTACAACTAACCCCATAGCGGTAGGCGACATTGTGGATTTTGAGATGGAACCCGATCTGGGTACCGGAGTGATCGTTAAACTACATCAGCGCAAAAATTATATCATTCGCAAATCCATTAACCTGTCAAAACAGGCCCAGGTTATTGCCGCAAACCTCGACCAGGCTTTTCTCGTCGTTACCCTGGCATCACCTCGTACCTCCTTAGGTTTTATAGACCGCTTTTTAGTAACTGCCGAAGCTTATGATATACCCGCTTCACTTGTATTTAATAAACTCGACCTATTTAGTGACGAAGGCCTTGAAATATTGGCGGATTATAAAGCTGTTTACGAAAATATAGGGTATCCCTGCTATGAAGTATCGGCTTTAGAAGGTACCAATATAGAGCAGGTTGCTGAATTGATAAAAGGTAAAATCACTTTGTTTTCAGGTCATTCCGGGGTAGGTAAATCAAGTTTGATCAATGCATTATTACCCGACTTAAAACTCCGCACCACCGAAATATCCGAATGGCACGATAAGGGAATGCACACCACTACCTTTGCCGAAATGTTCGAGTTACCGCATGGCGGATATATTATTGATACTCCCGGCATCCGCGAATTGGGTGTGATCGATATAGAAAAACAGGAACTGAGCCATTTCTTCCCGGAGATGCGTGCACTGATGAACAAATGCCGCTTTAACAACTGTAACCACATTAACGAACCTGGCTGCGCCGTGATAAAAGCCG
>JAQBOK010000019.1 GCA_028288085.1 Mucilaginibacter sp. | reverse complement strand
GCATCAAAAAATCGCAGATAAAGCTGTTAAATCAAGCTAAACCTGGCCTTAATATTATAATGTGGGATGTGTTAAGCGGCGATTTTGATATCAACCTGAAACCCGAAGCCTGTCTGCAAAACGTATTGAAGCATACCCAAAATGGATCCATCATCGTTTTTCATGATAGTTTAAAAGCGTTTGACAGGCTACAGTATGTATTGCCGAGGGCGATGGAGGAGTGGAGGAAAATGGGGTTTGAATTCGGCCTTTTATAGAATTCATTGCCGTCCCATTTATGGGACGGATAGATAAATATCCAAAATCCGGCTTTAGCCAAAGGCTGCTTTAGCCAAACACTGATTTAGGCTAAAGCCATCTCCCATCTAATTTTAATCCGTCGGCTGAAGCCAACGGCTATGAATTATTTATGAACTCAGCCGTAAAATTATGTGCATGTGGTTTGATAGAACAGAATAGACTTTTGTAGCATCAGTTTTGATTGATGGACATGTTTTGACATTGCTCTCTAAAACAGGATAGCAAACTACTATCAAAAACGCCGCCGTCATAATTTAATATAACGGCGGCGTGTATGCCATAATTATTACAAAACCAAGTAAGATATTCTAATTGGTTACGGTAAAGTTGTTAGTGCTTGTCACTGTTTGCCCGGCTGAATTGACGATAATTTTCATAGCGCCATTACCGGTATTAGATGGAACGGTCACCGTAATTGATGTAGTGGTAATACTTACTATGCCGGCATTAATCGTCCCGAAGCTAACGCTTGTGCCATAATAAGCAGAGTTAAATCCCGTCCCTGTAATTGTCACTTGAGAGCCTGCTACACCTGTTGTAGGCGAAAATGACGTTATAGTGGGAGTTGTAACAGTAAATGATCCCGGAGCAGTTATTGTTTGCCCCCCTATTACAATAGAAATTTTTAAGGCTCCGGGTGGAATTCCGGAAGGAACGCTTACTACGAGCGTATTTGATGATGACACATACGCTGAAGTTGTAAACGAACCAAAATTTACAGTATAGTATTGACCTAATAGGAAGTTACCAGTTAGTGTAATCTGGCTACCTATTGGTCCCGTTGATGGTGAAAAACTTGAAATTGATGGGGCTATAACCGTGAATTTCGTTGGAGCTGTAATACTATTGGGTCCCGCTTGCAAAGCAAACGTATAATTTCCTGTGGATAAGTCTGTCGGCACGGTAAATGAAAACTGGTTGCTGCTGTATGGATTGGCAGCTACGCTTTCACTTCCTAAGGTTGCAGTAATGCTTCCATAAGACGTCGGGAAATTTGTACCGGTAACGGTCACAGTGCTCCCGGGTAGGCCCGAAGCGGGAGATATAGAAGTGATAGTTGGCGCGGTTACGTTAAATGTCCCAGGTAAAGCAAAGGTTTTACCATTTTCTGTAACGGAGATCTGGAAATTATTGGTGGTAACATTATTGGGCACAGTCGGTGGTGTATAATAATAGTTGTTCAGGATTTCGGAAGTAGTTCCAAATAACACAGTGATCGACTGATTATAGTAATAGGAATTGTTCGAAAGATTGTCGCCTGTGAAAGTTATTGCTGTGCCTAACGGACCGGATTTTGGCGAATAGTCTTTGTAATTAGCCCATATGGTAAAATTATAGGGTAAAGATAAATTTTGTCCTGCCAATGATACCTGTATAGGGATCTGCGAATTATCTGTCGCCCCAATACCCGATGGTACTGTAACAACAATTTGTGTTGGCGATACTGATACTACACTGGCCTGAACACCGCTAAAGCTTACTTTAACATCATTGGCGGCAACAGAATAGAACTGCCCGTTTATAGTGATCTGATCACCCGATCTGCCGCTTGACGGAGAGACGTTGCTGGCGGATGGCGTTGGTAAAGTTACAGAACTCAACACCCCAAAAGCCGTGCCTTTTTCATTTGTTATGTACGCTCTCACGTATAAAACAGGCGAGTAGGCGCTGGCTACAATAATGCCATTTACCTGTTTGCTATATTGCCCTGGCTGAGCGTTTTGTCCTAAAGACACTTTTGTGCCTGTCGTTTCATTTATTCCCGAGGTTGTTGTGCTATAGATGAATCCATAGTCTAGAACTGAAAAACTACCAGTACTAACAATATTCCCTTTAAATAAAACACTTCCCGGAGAAAGTGCAGTTACCGAAACTGTTTGCACCTCGGGATTTGTACTTTTATCCTTTTTGCAACTTTGAAGCAGAGTTGATGCTAAAAGCAATATTATTATGCTAAAGCAAGCCGAAAATTTTTTCATTTAAGTTTTATAATTAAAATGAATATCCCAATCTAATACCATTAATTAAACTTGGGCCAAACGTAAAATTTGAGTTTTTTGTAGAAGTGTTGGTGGTAGCGCCTGTTGACGGCGTAGTAGTTACGCTTACATCTTTCCAGTTGGTTTTGGAAATATTGTAGTTAAACTCATAGCCAAAGAAGAAATGTCTGGCGATGTAAAAGTCAAAACCTGTAAATAAGTTTAAACCAAATCGGGTGTATCCGGGCTGCTGAACCTGGGTGATAAGCATATTATTGTTATAATAACTGTAGTACCAAGCATTTGCAACGGTTGTAGTTGATTGATTGTTACTAATGTTTTCGCTTGAAGATCTGTCTGTTATTGAAAGATCGGCACCGATATAAGGAGATAACCTTTTAGTACCCGCAAAGTGTTTTTCAATACCCAGGTTAACACCAACTGTGGTTGATTTTTTCGAGTCGTTATCAAAATAACTATTTGTGCCGTAAGGGTTAGCTACGTTGTAAGTAGAATCAATTCTACTGATGTTAAACCCGAACCTTAGTGCAACAGTAGGCGAGGTAAAATACCGGAATTTGATTTGGTTAAGTGAATTATTCAGACTGATCTGTCCATTAAACGGATTCACATTCAGTTCGGTCGTTAAATTGCCGATGCCTGGCTTTAAGCTTTGTTGAGTGTCAATTTTTGCAGTTTGGGCAAAACTTCCAAGGGTGGCAAGTATACTTGCCATGATAAGTAAGGTTTTTTTCATTATTATGTAATAAGATTCGGCGCAAAGATAAAATTTGCAACCAGTCCTCATACAGTTAAGCTTGTTTTTAATAAATTAAATCAGGTTTTATAATTAATCTCATTAATACCTCATTTTATTGGTAAGCGAATTCACATCTTATCTAACATACAGTTATTATCTCCCTCCATCCCAATCCCTATTTAGAACATCTCCAAATAATATTTAAACAAATTACTGACATCATTTAGCTGTAATTTTCATAAATTCGCCGCACTAACCCAGTAATGGGTTTTTGTTCCGTAATCTTTACATTTCACCTAAAAATCAATACAATGGCTTTTGATTTAGATATGATCAAAAAGGTTTACGATCGCTACAGCACCCGCACGGCTGCTGCCCGCAAAGCGACCGGTAAACACCTTACTTTAACCGAAAAAATACTATACGCCCACCTTTCTGAAGGTGATGCCCAAACGGCATTTGGCCGCGGGGTTGATTATGTTGACTTTGCACCAGACCGTGTGGCCATGCAGGATGCTACCGCACAAATGGCGCTGTTGCAGTTTATGCAGGCTGGCAGGCCGCAGGTTGCTGTGCCGTCTACCGTGCATTGCGACCACCTGATACAGGCAAAAATTGGCGCCGCCGAAGATTTGAGCACTGCCAAAGATGTGAATAAGGAAGTTTATGATTTCCTGGCGTCGGTATCTGATAAATACGGACTGGGTTTCTGGAAACCGGGTGCAGGTATTATTCACCAGGTTGTTTTAGAGAACTATGCTTTCCCGGGTGGTATGATGATCGGCACAGACTCACACACACCTAATGCTGGTGGTTTGGGTATGATCGCTATTGGTGTTGGCGGTGCCGATGCCTGCGATGTAATGGCCGGTTTACCTTGGGAACTTAAATTTCCAAAACTGATAGGTGTAAAGCTTACCGGTAAATTATCCGGTTGGACATCTGCTAAAGACGTTATCCTTAAAGTGGCTGGTATACTAACCGTAAAAGGTGGTACTGGCGCTATTGTTGAATACTTTGGCGAAGGCGCACAGTCGCTTTCTGCTACAGGCAAAGGAACCATTTGTAATATGGGTGCCGAAATTGGCGCAACCACGTCTATTTTTGGTTACGACGAAAAAGCGGCCATCTACCTCAAAGGAACTAAACGCGAAGCAATTGCTGCCATGGCCGATGCTATTAAAGAGCATTTGACAGGCGACCCTGAAGTATATGCTAACCCTGAACAATATTTTGACCAGGTAATAGAAATTAATCTTACCGAACTGGAACCTCATGTAAATGGTCCGTTCACTCCTGATTTGGCCTGGCCTATCTCTAAGTTCGCGAAAGCGGTAAAAGAAAACAACTGGCCGGCTACGCTGGAAGTTGGTTTGATAGGTTCATGCACCAATTCATCTTACGAGGATATTACCCGTTCGGCTTCTATAGCTAAACAGGCCATTGATAAACATCTAAAAACAAAGGCTGAGTTTACGATCACTCCGGGCTCCGAGCTGGTACGCTATACTGTTGAACGCGATGGTTATTTAGGTACTTTTGAAAGTATGGGCGGTGTAGTGCTGGCTAATGCCTGCGGGCCGTGTATTGGCCAATGGGCACGTCATACAGACGATCCTACACGCAAAAACTCTATCATTACATCGTTTAACCGCAACTTTGCCAAACGCCAGGATGGTAATCCCAATACCCATGCTTTTGTAGCATCACCAGAAATTGTGACTGCCTTTGCTATCGCAGGTGATCTTACTTTTAACCCATTAACAGATACCCTTACCAACGAAAAAGGTGAGCAGGTTAAGTTTGATGAGCCGGTAGGTATCGAAATGCCGATAAAAGGCTATGCCGTTGAAGATGCCGGTTACCAGGCACCTGCCGAAGATGGCAGTAGTGTAGATGTTAAGGTTGACCCTAAGTCGTCACGCCTGCAATTGCTTGATCCGTTTACGCCGTGGGAAGGTACTGACATCACAGGCTTAAAACTTTTAATAAAGGCTAAAGGCAAATGTACTACCGATCATATTTCTATGGCCGGGCCGTGGTTAAAATTCCGTGGGCATTTGGATAATATTTCTAATAATATGCTGATAGGGGCCATCAACTACTTTAACGGTGCTGCCGATAGCGTGAAAAATGAACTAACCGGCGAATACGGCCCCGTACCTGCTACCCAGCGTGATTATAAGGCGCATGGCATCGGTACTATTGTGGTAGGCGACGAGAACTATGGCGAAGGCTCATCACGTGAGCACGCTGCTATGGAGCCACGCCATTTAGGTGTGCGTGCCATACTGGTAAAATCATTCGCCCGTATCCACGAAACCAACCTGAAAATACAAGGTATGCTGGGCATCACCTTTGCTGATCCGGCTGATTATGAAAAGATACAGGAAGACGATACGATAGATATCACTGGTTTAACCCACTTTGCACCAGGTAAACAACTGATAGTAATGCTGCACCACAAAGATGGTTCGCTGGATTCATTTGCTGTAAACCATACTTATAATGCACAGCAGATAGAGTGGTTCAAAGCCGGTGGTGCGCTGAATATCATCCGCAGACAAATGGCTTCTTAAGCCGAAAGGTTAAAGGCGAAAGCTAAAAGATTATTTTATACAAGCCTTCTCATTTTTGGGGAGGCTTTTTTGTTTTACACAGATGGGGTTAGTGGTTACCTGTGTTTAAAAATTAAATTCCCCCGTCAGCAAACCAGCTTCGGCCGAAATCAGCCAAAACAATGCAGGCCATGTGTGCCGGGAAGGGCATAGCAAATTTGCAGAAGCGAAAGCCTTGAGCTAACGCAGTATGCAAACATGGAAATAGGTGTTGATAGCTTGTTACTCTATTTATCTTGTTGGTTCAAAAAGTAATCGTTTTCGCTCATCGGCGTGAGGGTTTTGTCAGTTATTCACCAGTTATTTGTTTTTTTATTGTGTTCATGATTGCTATCGCAATTTCCCTTAATGGAAAGTAACCAAAGATCAAGACAGAAAAAAGCTTCAGCCCGCCCTGCCGGTTCTTACGCTTTTTTTTGTGCTCCGCACAGTGCAAAAGCTAAACCGTCATTCCCGCCATACACCCGGCCCGCTTTTCTGTCAGCCCCACGCTCTTTTTGTTTTAAAGTCAGTAACCAGCTTTCCTCCTACTGCCAGCAAACGAGCTTCGGCCGAAATCAGGCAAAGGGCACAATTATCAAAACTCACTTCTTCTCCCCGGTCAGCAACCAGCTTCAGCCGAAATCAGCCAAAACAATGCAAGCCACGAGCGCAGGCAAGGGCATAGCAAATTTTGCAGAAGTGAAGCCCTGGGCGAACGCAGTAGGGCAAAAGATTGCAGCCGTGGTTTTGACTGATTTGCAGGGCAAAGGCCATGAGCGAAAGGAAGCCTTTTGCTGACAGCGCTTTTGGTCACTTTTGTCGCACAAAAGTGACTAGGCCCCCCGCGGCCATGAGCGGACTGAACATTCAATAAACCACAACCGAAGCCAAACAAACCAACCCACCTGCAACACTAATCACCCCCGACTTGCCTACGTAGAGATTGCCACACTATCGTTCGCAATGACAAGTTTTATCATATACTCTCCGTCAGCAAACTAACTTCTCCCCGTCAGCAAACCAGCTTCGGCC
>JAQBOK010000212.1 GCA_028288085.1 Mucilaginibacter sp. | reverse complement strand
TTGTAATTGGGGTTTGTATATCATTATATGCCGTTCCTAAACCCGAAAATGAAGGCAGCTGATTTGATAAAAGCATATTGGTAGTGATCTTTTTATATACATCAACTGATACTTCTACCCTATTGTTAAGCGTTGTAAGGTCGGCCCCTATGTTATAAGTTTTTACTGCTTCCCATCCCAGATCAGGGTTAGCCACATTGGCCGGAAGGCTACCCGGACCAAAAGGTGCAGTACCAAATAAAGTTATGTTTGATACAAATGCATTTGCCGTAGTGCTTTGCATACCTACCTCACCATAACCTGCACGTATTTTTAAATAATCCAACCCTTTAATACCTTTCATAAACGATTCATTGGTAACTGTCCATGATGCAGATACAGCGGGAAAAGTTCCCCATCTTTTACCAGGGCCAAAGCTTGATGAACCATCACGGCGAATTGTTCCTGAAATAGCATATCTGCTATCATAGGTATAACCGGCACGTGCGAAATACGATTCCATGCTCCAGGTTCCTGCACCTGCTCCTATACCTTGAGTAAGACCAGCATCCCCTGCATTTAGCGAGGGAAGGTTTGCTACCAGGTTATCACGGTTAGCATTGATATAATCATAATCAGATCTTTGAGCTTCATGACCCAGCGTGGCGCTTACCTTATGTTTCCCACCAAACTCACGATCAAAATTCAGGTAGTTCTTAATATCCCAGTATAAGCTCTGAGTTCTTTGCTCCCTGATACGACTTGGTGATAATATCACATCGCCGGTTTGGCTGTTTTGCAAAAATGGCTGGTAAGAATGATCACTTTCAAGGTCAAAGTTGTAATTAAACTCGTTTCTTAAAGTTAGTCCCTCAAAAAATTTAGCCTCAGCATAAACCGCGCCTAAGGCCTTTGTGTTAGCAGTTGAAACATCACGCTGCTGGGCCAACGTTACCGGGTTGTTGGTTAAATTGATCTGATATCCCCCAAGATTAGCATTAGTAATATAGTTACCATATATATCACGTACAGGCGATACCGGTGTGTTGTACAAAACAGTACTTGTTACCGCGTCGAAACCGTCGCTAAGTCCAATTTGCTGTTTACTTTTTGTCATGTTGGTGGTAAAACCAGCTTTTAACCAGTTATTAACCTGCTGATCAATGCTGGCCCTTAAATTATACCTGTCAAAACCTGTTTTAATAAGCGTTCCGGTTTGATTTAGGTAACCGCCAGAGAAATAATAAGTTGTTTTATCTTTTCCACCTGATACTGATACCTGGTGGCTGGTGGTTACACCCCTTTGATAAATTTCATCCTGCCAGTCGGTACCATGACCTAATACTGCAGGATTCCTAAATTCAAGTGTGCTATCCAGCCCGCTACCCGGCACTGCACGAACCTCATTTACTAATGAGTTTTGATATTGTGCAAACTGCTGAAGGTCCATCACTTTTAGCTTTTTAGGTATTTCAGAAAAGCCTACATAAGCATCATAGTTTATTTTACTCTGGCCAACCTTACCATGCTTGGTGTTAATAATAATTACCCCATTTGCACCAAGAGAACCATAAATTGCCTGTGCCGAAGCATCCTTTAAAATGTCGATAGATTCGATATCTGAAGGACTTAAAGTGGCGAGAACGCTTTGTTCTGTTTGTCCAGTGCCCCCGCCTAAGAAATCCTGGCTCAGGCTATTATTTGTATTACTCTGAAATTGAACGCCGTCAATTACATATAAAGGTTCGTTTGAACCGGTAGCGCCTGTAATGCCGCGCACACGCACAGAAACGCCGCCACCCGGCTGACCGCCGTTGTTAGTAACGGTAACCCCGGCTACCTTTCCCTGTATTGCCTGGTCAATACCGGCAACAGGCAGGTCTTTAATATCTTTTGCAGAAACGGATGAAATGGATGAGGTAACGTCTGCACGGCGCACTGCGCCGTAACCAATAACTACCACCTCATTCAAATTGCTCGAGGTCGATTTTAATGTTACATTAATTTCTGTTTGGCCTGCTATCTGAACTTCCTTGGCTGCCAAACCTACATAGGTAAACCTAATTACTGTGGCGCCTGTTGGCACCCGGATAAGGTAAATACCACTGGCATTTGTAGTGGTATTTACATTTTTTGCGGTGACAGTAACACCGGGCAGGGTTACGCCCTGATCATCTGTAACAGTTCCCCTGATTAATGTACCTGTATTTTGGGCGTTGCCCGATGCAGCTACAAGAATAAAGCAAACAAACAGCAAGGCCATTCGTAGAATTTTTCTCATAATGATTTGGTTAATTAATAATTGATTGTATTTGGATATTGGTTTATTGCCTGGTTATTTGTTATAAATACCTTTGATTTGAATGCAGATAGCAATGAGTTGCCGCAGAAATTTCAACCGTTTACTGCTGACGGGGCGGGCGATAATATCGCCACCAAAACTTACTCAATAAAATCTGTAACCGAATTCTTAGGTTTAATTTCCATCGGCACGTTATGCTGCCTGTCAGAAATTCATTATAACAGGGGTAAAACTATATGCTATTTAATCGCCGGTTGTGGATAAATAGGGGCACAAATGTCAACCTATGACAAACATCTCATAATCAATTAATTAAACCAATAGTAAAGGGCAAATACTGGGAAATGTAGACAAATGAACCCCTTAATTAATCTATTCAGACTTCTTAAAGGGGTAAAATCGAGTTAGTAGGCAAGGGTAAAATTGTATCGATTGGTTATATGAAACAAGATTATTAGGATTAGATGATTTTAGGATCATTTACTTGTACTCCTATACAATTAGTGAAACCAACGGGGTGCCCACCAAGAGCAAAATGACGGTATTACATGAAACTAAAAATTAAGTATGGACAATGTATTTTTCAACAGGGTTGTTGATCCTTTCGTTATTAAACAGTTGCGACAGAAAAACCGCACCTTGCTGGTTTATCAGGATTCTTCGCTTTCTTGCGCATGCATTTTCTCCACATACCGGGATGGTATGGTATCGAATTCGGCTTTAAAAGCCTTAACAAAATACTTCTGGCTCTTGAAACCTATCTTGTGGCATATCTGCGATATGGTAAGATGCCCGGTTTCCAGCAATTGTGCGGCACGTTTCAGGCGCATAGACCTCACCAGTTCGTTTGGTGTTTTGCCGGTCATCATCAGTATCTTTTTGTATAAAGTATAACGGCTCATAAACATATCATCGCTCAATTCCTCGATAGAGAAATTAGGATTGGATATATTATTATCTATCAGCAGCAGCACCTTTTTGATAAACAATTCATCAGGCGAATCTACATGCATTTCGGTAGGATTGGCATCTACCTGCTTCTGGTAAGTTTTGCGCATGTATTCCTGCTGGCTCAGGATATTTTTTATTTTAGAAAGTAATATCTCGAAGTTGAACGGTTTGGTCATGTAATCACTGGCACCGGTTTCCAAACCTTTAATCTGTTGCTCTTCGCCTATCAGTGCTGTTAATAATATTACGGGGATATGAGAGGTACGGCTATCGCTCTTTAATTTAAGGCACAGGTCTATACCATTCATTTCAGGCATGCTAATGTCGCTTACTACCAGGTTAGGGTGCATTGCCAATGCTTTTTGCCATCCCTTTTTACCATTTTCGGCTTCGATAATATTAAAATCGCCCTTTAAGTTATCCTTAATATAGAACCTGAAATCGTCATTGTCCTCCACCAACAACACGGTTGGTTTCTTAGCATCACGGGTCAAATTACCATTAACAATGCTCTTTTGTGCATTTAATGGGGAGTAATCCATATCATGTTCAAACACTATTGAAGTATCCTTAAACAACGCCTTATCCAATTGCTGTATGGGTAAAAGAATGGTAAAACAGCTTCCCTGGTTAAATTCGCTTTCAACAAATATGCGGCCATTATG
Organism: Mucilaginibacter sp.; assembly: GCA_028288085.1. Taxonomy (GTDB): domain Bacteria; phylum Bacteroidota; class Bacteroidia; order Sphingobacteriales; family Sphingobacteriaceae; genus Mucilaginibacter. Next base: position 2,498 of record JAQBOK010000212.1, on the reverse strand, counting down.
CAGCTTCACAAACTCTTTGGTGATAGATAAACCTATACCACTACCCAGGTTGAGCATTGATCCGGGAATGTCATTTTGGAAAAATGGCTCAAATATCTTTTCTCTTTTATCATCAGGGATACCTATACCTGTATCAATTATTTTTATTTCCAGCAGCCGGCTTGCTTTATCATCAGGCGTCAGCACATTAAGCAGTACGCTAACCTGTCCGCCCTGCGGGGTAAACTTATAAGCGTTGGATAAAAGGTTGAAGATGATCCGCTCCATTTTATCATGGTCAAAGCTGGTGTAAAACTCATCCACCTCAGAGTCAAACATAAAAGAGATATGTTTTTGCTCGCCAATATCATTAAACGAGTATGACAGTTCCTTTATAAATTTGATAATATCGCCTGATTTTTCATGCAGCTTCAGTTCCTGGTATTCCATACGCCTGAAATCAAGCAGTTGGTTCACCAGGTTCAGCAGCCGCCGGGCATTTCTGTTAACCAATTGCAGCTGGCGTTGTATATCCGGGTCTGATATTTGTTTCAGTATCTTATCAACCGGCGCCATAATCAGTGATAAAGGTGTACGGAATTCATGGCTTACGTTTGTAAAGAAGCGTATTTTCATCAGGTCAAGCTCATGCATCCGGTGTGCTTCTCCCCGTTCCTTTTCAAGTTCAAACTGCATTCTCAACTTACGGATACCCTGCCTGCGTAAATAAAACAAGGCTGCTGCTATTACAACTACATAAAGCATGTAGGCCCAAATGGTTTTCCAAAAGGGCGGCGTAATACTTACGTTTAAAACCAGTTGTTTACTGTTCCAACCGGAGTTGTTTGAGTTACGCACGCTAAAAACATAGTCTCCTGGATCAAGATTGGTATAGGTGGCTTTACGTATTTTGTTATCGGCTGTTATCCAATCATTATCAAAACCTTCTATTCTATATTGATACCTTACCTTATCGGGGTTAAAGTAGTTTAACGCCGCAAAATCAAATGAAAAGGAGTTCTCATTATACTTCAGATTTATGGACTTTGCTTCGGTGATGGATTGGGGCAATATTACATGACCGTTGGTTTTCTCACCGGCACTCAGGCTCTCGTTAAATATTTCAAAATCGGTAAATACCAGGTTGGGTATACTTTTATTGAAACGAATATCTGATGGTTTAAATATGTTGAAACCATTGCCACCACCAAACAGTAACTCCCCATCGCGGGTTTTCGAGGAAGCATTTTCGGTAAACTCGCGTCCCTGCAACCCATCATTCTCATTATAATTTACAAAATGAAATTTTAAGCCCGATGCTGATTGAGAGACCAGGATATTGGATAATCCATTTGGCGTGCTGGCCCATATATTATGGATATTATCTTCCTGCAGGTCTATCACCGTATTATCCGGCAATCCATCCTGCTTCACAATATTTGTAAACTTACCTGTTTCGGGGTTAAAAATGCTTATACCTTCGCGGGTGCTTATCCATATCAGGCCCCTGCTATCCTCTAAAATATTGTTGGTGTTATTATTTACAATGCTGTTGGGGTCCTTATCATCATGTACATAATGTATAAACTGATGAGTTTTTTTCATCAGCACATCAACCCCGTAAGAAGTTACTATCCATAAGTTCTTCCGCTTATCCTCCAAAATAGCGCTTATATAATTGGAGTGGATGGCATTTTCAATGTTATTGTATTTATAATGAGAGAATGTTTGCCTTTTGCTATCCATTACATTCACACCACCGGCCAAAGTACCCACCAGTAAATGATGCTCTGAATCTTCCCTGATTGCACATACCCGGTCTTCGGAAATAGTTGTGGGTATAGCATCGTTATGTTTATAGTGCTTAAATGTTTTACCGTCAAAGCAATCAAGGCCTCCAAAATAAGTACCAAGCCAAAGATTTTGCGCATGATCAATGTACATACATACAATTACATTGCTGGTAAGACTGTTTGGATCATTAGGGTTATGCTGATACTGCTTAAAGCTGCCGTTTTTGCGGTTAAAATACACCAGGCCACCCCCATTTGTAGCCAGCCAGATATTACCTAGCCTGTCTTCGGCAAAATTGTTGATGTCACTAAAAGGGAGACTATTAGGATCTGATAAGTGATGTGTATAATGCGCAAACTTGATAATGTTTTCGTGGTAATAACTTACCCCGCGTTTGTAGGTCCCTATCCATATTATCCCGGTATTATCCTTGTATATAAATACAATACTGTTTTGCCCTATAGTTTTGTTATCGTCCTCGCGGTTAAGCAGGTACCTGAACTTAAAATCCTGTTTATTAAGCAAGTTTATACCACCATGATCGGTAGCTATCCACACCCTGTTCTTATCATCCTGTATCACATTGGATATTACATCTGTATTCAAATGCGTGGGGCCTATCCCTTTGCCAATATGTTTTAAAATGGTTCCCTTGCTGTTTAAGTAATAAACACCTGATGAGTAGGTTGGAGCATAAACCCATATATCATCCTGGTTATCAATAT